>CAZKAZ010000028.1:0-20112 GCA_964550765.1 uncultured bacterium
TTTCATTGGTGGTCGTTGACTTAGACTTATGACATGATTCATTTGGAATCGGTATAACTTAGACAACTCAATAACCCGTTCCAGACAAGCGAACGGGTTATTTTTTGGTTTACTTGCTGTTGGATAGACGTGCAGCATTAGGTTCGTGTCATTCCACATCAACGTTTGATGTCGTTCGTGACGTGCCTCGAGCACGCTAGTTTAGCTCGAACCACCGTGCAAAAACGTCACGTCATCGACTGGCGTCAAGGTGATGTCGATGGTTTCTTCAAACGTCAGTAAATCATTATTGCGCAGGATGCGAAAGTCGCCGTGGGGCAAATCGATAATGAGTTCGCCCGTAAGCACCACATACCAGTGACCTGCAGACGCTTGCCGCGGGGAGGGGGTAGACAGTTGCTCGAGCACCGCCCCAAGCGCGGGTAACGGCTTAGCCGCCTCCCCTTTGGCGAGGTCGAGCAAGTTCAAAACATCAGCGACCACTAGGCGATTAGGCGGCTTCGGCAGAATTAGCAGCATTGGCTTTGCGAGCTTTGCCGTAAGCCATGCGCAACTTGAACATACCCCGCTTGTGGGCGGCTTGCACGTCTTCTTCTTTGAGTCCTAGACTATCTGCAATCGTTGCCATGTCTTGCGGGTCGTTGCCAGCCATACCTTCTACCCGTGCCACGACCGCGCGAACATTGTCATCGAGTTCTGCTAAGAATGGTTCTAAGTCGCGGGGGCTGGCTTTGGGTTGTTTGCTGGTTTTGCTGGTCTTTTTCTTGCTGGTTTTCTTTTTGCTGGTCTTTTTAGAGGCTTTGGCTTTGGATGCTTTGGTCTTGCGTTTTGTGCCTTCTTTGGTGGCAAGCAGCGCCAAGGCGTCTTCTAGCTCGAGGGTTTCAATGAGTTTATCGACGTCTTGGTCTTTGGGCAGTGACACTTTGGTCTTTTGATGTTCGACATAAGGCCCGTAGCGCCCCGCTTTGATGGTGATGGGGTCGCCTGTTTCTGGGTGGTCGGCGACGGTGCGTAGGGGTTTGTTTTTGGCTTCTTTTTTCTGGATGATGTCTAGCACCCGCTCAAAACCTACCGTCAACAGGTCGTCGTCTTTACCGAGTGACGCCGAGGTGCTGCCGTGTTTGGCGTACGGTCCAAAGCGACCAATTTGCACGGTGATGGGTTTACCCGTATCAGGGTGATTACCGACGGTGCGCGGCAAATTCAGCAGACTAGTCGCCAACTCGCGAGTGACATCAGCAGGTTCAACCCCTTTGGGTAACGAGGTACGTTTGGGCTTTTTGTCGTCCGTTTCCATCTCCAGATAAGGCCCGTAAGGTCCCCGCTTGAGGAGCATTTCCCTACCCGTATCAGGGTGTTCGCCAAAGGAAACATCCCCTGCGTTGCCCGCTGTCAGGAGTTGCTCGAGCATCTGTGCGTCAATATCGGCGGGCGCATACTCAGGTGGCACGGAAGCAGTTACCGTTTCGCCGTCTATTTCGCCTTCAACATACGGCCCATAGCGCCCCACCCGCACCAAGTAGTCACCCCACTTGGCAAACTTGAGGGTCGATACTGCCCTTGCGTCTACCGATTCCAAACCTTCTTCGACCCGTTCGACCAAGCCTTCGTCGTCGCCTTTGCCCTTGTAAAAAGCTTCTAAGTAAGGACGGGCAGGTAGTTCACCCGTGGCAATGTCATCGAGGATTTGCTCCATATCGGCGGTGAAGCTGGTGTCAACGAGTTGTTGAAATTGGTGCTCGAGCAAATTATTGGTAGCAAACGCCGTAAAGGTGGGAATAAGTTGCGACCCTTGTTTGCGCACATAACCCCGGCGCATCACTGTGTCGATGATGCTGGCATACGTACTAGGACGGCCAATACCTTCTTGCTCTAAGAGTTTGACTAATGACGCTTCGGTAAAACGGGCAGGGGGTTTGGTTTCGTGACCCAAGGGGGTGAGGCTCGAGCAATTGAGCGCGTCCCCTTCAGTTAAATCTGGTAGGGGCTGTTCGCGTTCATCCAACGCCGCATCAGGGTCGTCGCTGCCTTCAACATACGCCCTGAAAAAGCCTGCAAACACCGTGGTGCGCCCCGAAGCGCGGAAGGTGGCTTCGATGGTTTGACCAGCTGCGTTTTGCCCTTTGGCATCAATATGCACGGTGACAAGTTGCAAACGGGCTTCGGCCATTTGGGTGGCCACAGTGCGTTTCCAAATGAGGTCATAAAGACGGGCTTCCACGCCAGAAAGCTTGTGCTCATCGGCAGTTTTCATGTCCGTACCTGCCGGACGGATGGCTTCGTGGGCTTCTTGAGCGTTGCGCGATTTGGTCTTAAATTGACGCGGTTTGTCGCTCAAGTAATCTTCACCGTAGCGGCGGGTGACCGCTTGGCGGCTGGCACTAATGGCTTCTTGCGACAAGTTGGTCGAGTCAGTACGCATGTAGGTGATATAGCCGTTTTCGTATAATCCTTGGGCGACCCGCATGGTTTCTTTGGCGCTCATGTTCAACTTGCGGCTGGCTTCTTGTTGCAGCGTCGAGGTGGTAAAAGGCGGCGCAGGACTGCGTTTGCTTTGGCGGGTATCAACCTTGGCAACCTGCCACGCGGCGTTTTTAAGTTCTTCAGCCAGACGCTTGGCGTCATCTTCACTTAAGACGATGACGTTTTCGCCTGCGGTCAAGGTTGTTTTGAGTTTGCCCGTTTCTTCAGCAAAGTCTTTACCTGTTGCCAAACGCACGCCAGAAAGCTTGGTCAATACCGACTCAAACGCCCGACTGTTTTCACCCGAGTTAGCTTCACCTAATTTGGCGAGCATGGCTTTCATGTCCCAATAGCTAGCGGGAACAAAAGCAAGGCGGTCTTTTTCGCGCATTACCAATAAGCGCACAGCGACACTTTGCACCCTACCGGCAGAGAGTTTGGGGGCGATTTTTTTCCAAAGTAACGGCGAAATACTGTAACCAACGAGCCTGTCGAGGATGCGACGGGTTTCTTGAGCATCTACCAAGTTGTGGTCGATATCCCGGGTGGCTTCTAGGGCGTTGCGGATGGCGTCTTCAGTGATTTCGTGAAAGACCATGCGCTTAACGGGTACTTTGGGGTTAAGCACTTCTAATAAATGCCAGCCAATCGACTCCCCTTCACGGTCTTCGTCAGTCGCAATATAAAGCTCGCTGGCGTCTTTGAGCGCCATTTTGAGTTGGTTGACCACTTTTTTCTTCTTGCTTGGCACAATATAAAGCGGCATGAAGTTTTCGTCTGGATTAACACCCAAACGCGCCCAAGGTTGACTTTTGACGTCTTTGGGAATCTCGGCAGCCGACGCAGGCAAATCACGCACATGCCCCATGCTCGCTTCAACTTGATAGCCACTGGGCAAAAAGCGCCGAATTGTCTTTGCCTTGGTCGGCGACTCGACGATTACCAAACGTTTAGAACCTTTACCGCTCATATACTTAAACCCTCTCGACAACCCTTCGCACCGAACCCACTTTTGAGAAACACTTTTGGACAACTTCAAGTAGCGAATACGACAATTGTGTGTAGCACGAAAAACCGCAATTTGATGTGCGCCATTATAAAGGTAAGCGGCATGCTGTCAAGTGCTGCATTCGTGCTTTTGCGCTCGAGCCACCCTTCACCTTTGTCACAGTTACTGTGAGCCTGACAACAAATTAGCCTTCATATATCGTCAATGACCCATTTAGCCCCACGCGCGAACGACCCATCGCCAGCCCCTCGCACGCCAATAACTCGCACGCCAATAAGCTGACCCGACAAACTACTTGAACAAGCACGTAACAGTAGAGCCAGCCAGCTACTGCCACTCTTTGACAGGAACAAGTTCACCACCATCGACGGTGGCGTTTTTGACGCGGTGACCTCGAGTTAATGAAATCTCTAATAGCGCCGTGTCTAGGCTTTCTGGGCCGGTGATGGTTTTGCGCACAAAATACTCGCCCCCTTGATTACTCATCTCGCTAGTCTTAGAAATACGCACAGGCACGATTTCGCCGTGTTTGAAGGTGCGCACTCGAGCCAACAAAAAGTTGCCCTCTTGCTTAAAGTTTGGATTACCTCGCCAGAAAAACATAGCCGTAGTCTACCGAAGCCTATCCTACTTGCAAGGTTCTAGCCTACGGCAGCCACAACAGTACAAGAACGTACAAGCACACACGAAACACAGCAGCCTAGCTGTACCCTATTGACACTCGAGCACGACCTTGTACAATACCAACTAAATTAGTCGGATATTTGCCGTTTTTGGTACGTATGCTGCCTAAAAATTAATTTTAACAAATAACTTTATCTCTTGGAGGAAATAATGAAAGTAGGTATTGTCGGCGCTGGTTATGTGGGCGCAACCGCAGGATATGCTTTGGTGACGGGCAACATTGCCAGCGAACTGGTGTTTATTGACAAAAACCATGCTCGAGCTGAAGGCGAAGCCATGGACGTTGCACACGCTACCCCTTACAGCAACCCCGTGGCCGTGCGCGCAGGTGACTACAGTGATTTGGCAGGGGCAAGTTTGGTGATTATCGCTGCGGGTGCCAACCAAAAACCTGGCGAAACCCGCTTAGACCTTGCTGCCAAAAACGCCACCATTTTCCGTGACATTGTGCCGCGCATCGTTGAAAACGCCCCCAATGCCATTTTGCTCGTCGCTACCAACCCCGTGGACGTACTGACCCATGTCACTTACGAAGCCAGCGGGCTAGAAGCCGCTCGAGTCATCGGTTCTGGCACAACCCTAGACACCGCACGCTTGCGGTCACTCGTTGCTGCTAAAGCCCAAGTCAGCCCCAAAAACGTGCACGGGTACGTCATCGGTGAACACGGAGACTCGGAAATCGTCGCGTGGAGTGCAGTAGACATTGCGGGTTTGCCGCTCGCCAAGTATTTTGCAGCACGGGGTATGGCTTGGGATAATCGCGCCGCTGACGAGGTACAAAACGACGTGCGCCGCGCCGCGTACGAAATCATCAACCGCAAAGGGGCAACGTACTATGGGGTGGCATCCGCCCTTGCCAGCGTGTCGCAGGCTATCTTGCAAAACCAAAACACCGTCATGACCGTGTCCATGAGCGAAAACGGCGTCTCGTATAGCTTGCCTCGAGTGGTCGGGCGGGGTGGCATTGTGGCCACACTCGAACTCAACTTGAGCGACAGCGAGCAAAAAGACTTAGACGGCAGCGTATCGGTCATCCGTAAAGCCACCGAAAGCGTCGCCCAGACGAAATAAGCGCTCGTCAATCTTGAAATAACAAAACCCACTTGACGCCACCTGCGCGACAGGCAATAAATATAGTCGAGATTACTATTTTTTGTATATTGCTCGGGTGGCGTTTCGCTGAATCACCATGTAGTTTACGCTTGGTTCAACAACATGCGGCAAGCCCAAGGCAGCAATTGCCATGTCATCACTGTGAACCATGTCATCACTGTGAACCATGTCATCACTGTGAACATCGTCTACCAGAACCCCTCAAAACATCCGCAGACCATCGCGAAGGAGCAGCACGATGCCCAACGAACCCGAAACCCTGCTTCACGATGCCTTAGATGCAGGACTAGCAGCCGTTCGCCCAGAAGACATCTTGCCGGAGTATCTTCCTGAACCACCCAGGGGCAAATTGTTGATTGTGGGCGCAGGCAAAGCCGCCGCTGCCATGGCACGGGTCTGTGAACGCCACTACGCCACCCATCACCCTGATACGCCCCTGTCTGGCGTGGTCATCACCCGCTACGGGCATGCCCTGCCAACACAGCATATCGAGGTGATAGAAGCGGGGCATCCTGTGCCGGATGAAGCCGGACGAGCGGGCACACGAGTGTTGCTCGAGCACCTCGACAACCTACAAGAGGACGACCTAGTGCTGTGCTTAATCTCTGGGGGCGGTTCGGCACTGTTGAGTTATCCCAGAGAGCTGTCACTGGCTGAGCACATCGACATAAACGAACAACTGCTAAGTTGCGGCGCAGACATTAGTGAAATGAACATCGTCCGCAAGCACCTCTCACAGGTCAAAGGCGGCTGGCTCGCCAAACGGGCGCAACCTGCTCGAGTTGTTTCCCTGCTGATAAGTGACGTCCCCGGTGATGACCCTAGCAGCATTGCTTCTGGGCCTACTGTTGCTGACGAAAGCACCTTTGCCGATGCCCTTGATATTTATCAGCGTTACAACCTCGACAATCAAGCGGCGAAAGCGGTTTTGACACGCGGTCTTAAAAAGCAAATCCCTGAAACACCTAACGCCAGTGACCCCTGTTTTGCCAATACTGAAACACATATTGTTGCTACAGCGCAAAAGATGCTCGAGGCAGCCGCGACTGTCTTTGCTAGGGCGGGCATTGACCCACTGATCCTGACGGATTCTTTAACGGGCGAGGCTCGGGAAGCTGCCAAATTTCACGCCGCTTTAGCCCGACAAGTGCGCCTCCACCATCAACCTTTGGCACTACCTTGTGTGCTGCTGTCTGGTGGCGAAACCAGCGTTACCATTCGCAACCAAACCAGCGGGCACGGACGCGGCGGACGCAACTGTGAGTTTTTGTTATCGCTGGCGATTGAACTAGCAGGTATGCCCAACACCTACGCCTTAGCTGCTGACAGTGACGGTATTGACGGCAGCGAAGACGCCGCTGGGGCGATACTCACGCCAGAGAGTGTGCCTTTTGGTCTCAAACAAGCCCGCACCTACCTAGAGCGCCACGATTCGTACAGTTATTTTGAACGCTTGGGGATGCTTATCAAAACAGGACCAACGCATACCAACGTCAACGACTTGCGGATGGTGTTGCTTTTGTGAGCCTCGCTGGTAATCAGTCACTAAGCCCGACTGGTAGGGTAAATGTTGCTGTGACTGGTACTTAACGCGGCTAACGGCTTTGGCTACACTTGGTTAACAAGGAGGACATCATGCCTGTTACGCAAGCCAGATTGACCTTAAAACATGCCGAAACTGCCCTAAAAAACGTGCCCAGTGAATTCGTGAAGGTATTTGAACACGGGTCGCTCGAGGTCGAATTCTACCGCCCTGAGCAAATCGACAAGCAAACCCCGCACAGCCGCGACGAAATCTACGTGGTTGTCTCTGGTTCGGGTATGTTTGTAAACGGTGATAGCCGCGAACCCTTTGAAGCAGGTGAAGTGTTGTTCGTACCCGCAGGTGTCGTGCACCGCTTTGAAGACTTCACGGATGACTTTGCGACGTGGGTGTTTTTTTATGGCTCTGAGGGTGGCGAAGTCGTCTAAAACCCCGTCAAAAACCACAAATCAAGCACAGGATGTGTCAAAGCGTCCTGTTTTTTGTTGACAATGACACACACAAGTGAAAATGTCACTACATTGATGCCACCAGCATTTGGTATAGTTCAGCAAGATAATTTTGAGCAACTACCCAAAAGTATTCACGGAGGTCTTTATGCAAAACAAAGCGTGGCGCGTTGTCAGTATCATCAGCTTGCTTGTAGTGGTAGGGTGCTCGCATTCTCATTGGCCTTCGGTATCAGGTTCGGATGAGATTGTCTATCGTTATCTTGCTTCCGTTGACAATGTGGAAACGCAACTACTCGATAATGGACGCAGTTTGGTGCTCGAGGTGAGTGGCCGTCATGGTAGTCCCTGCCCCTATTTAGACGGTTATGATGTATCTATAGACGCAGACACTATCACTGTGCAAGTGTGGGAATGGCGTCCAGAAAGTGATCCCAGGGTCGGAAGCTGCCTACCAATTGACAAACCTTTCAATACCACTATCACTATCGATATATCAGAACTCGCTCCTGGGCAATACGACATTGACGTCAATCCCAATAGCTTCAATGCCGTCAGTACAACCATCACCCTGCCAAATACCTGACACACCACCGCCACACACGACACCACTACACACGCTCACGCCTAGTCGCGGCGTACCATAAAAGACGATGAGTGAGCGAACCGATACCCTCACCAAGCCGCAAGCCAAAACCGCCAAACCACCCATGTATCGGGTGCTGTTGCTCAATGACGACTACACCCCGATGGACTTTGTGGTGCTGGTCTTGGTGCGTTTTTTTAAGCGAACCCCGGAAGATGCTACTCGCATCATGCTGAACGTGCACGAACAGGGCGTAGGTGTGTGCGGGGTATATCCTTTTGAAATTGCCGAAACCAAAGTAACCCAAGTGACCCGCACCGCCCGACAAGCGGGGCATCCACTGCGCTGCACCATAGAACCAGAAGGGGGCGACACATGATTTCTGATGCCTTGCGGCAAACCACCCGCCGCGCCATTGAACGCGCCCGCAGTTATCGTCATGAATACGCGGGTTTGGAACATTTGCTGTATGAGCTTACTGAAGACCCCGATGCGCGGGAGGTGTTTCGGACACTTAGGATTGATATTGACGGGCTAAAAGGGGAGCTCGAGCAACACTTCACCAGCATCGCCCCAAGTGACACCAACACCTCCCTTGCTGACCTCGAGGCCGCCTTTGTGCATGTCTACAACACCTTGTACGGCGAAAACATCGACATCGACGACGTCAGCGCCTACAGCGAAGACGATACCGACGATAGCGAGGAAGATTCGAATGATGCCTACGCGCTAGACAAGTTCGACGTCACCCCGACGACGGCTTTTGAACGGGTCATCCAGCGAGCCGCCATGTCGATGCGTTCAGCAGGGCGTGAAGAAGCCAACGGTGCTAACGTGCTCGTGGCACTATGTGAAGAGACGAATACCAAAGCGTATTTGCTATTAGAGCGTTTTGGCGTCAGCAAACTCGACGTCACCAGCTATTTAGCCAACAAAACCCCAACGGGCGCGCTGGCGACCCGCCGCAAAAGCGAACCGCGCCCGGAGACTCCTGAAGACCCTGAAGACGGCGAAACCATGCCCGACGATCCCCTGTCTGCGTTTTGTAGTGACCTAACAGCCCTTGCCAAAGCGGGCAAACTCGACCCCTTAATTGGCCGCGACCACGAAGTCACCCGCATGATGCAGGTGCTGGCGCGACGCAACAAAAACAATCCCCTGCTGGTAGGCGACCCCGGCGTGGGCAAAACGGCATTAGTGGAAGGTTTCGCGCAGCGCGTCATCGCTGGTGACGTACCAGACATTCTCAAAGAGGCTGAAGTGTACGCCCTTGATATGGGAGCGCTCCTTGCTGGCACGCGCTACCGAGGGGACTTTGAAGAACGCCTCAAGATGGTACTGGGCGAACTTGAAAAACATCCTTTCGCTATCCTCTTTATCGACGAAATTCACACTGTGGTCGGCGCAGGGGCAACCGCTGGCGGGGCAATGGACGCGTCAAATTTGCTCAAGCCTGCTTTAACCAAGCACCTTCGCTGCATTGGCGCAACCACCTTTGAAGAACACAAAGCCTTTGAAAAAGACCGGGCACTGTCGCGGCGCTTTCAAAAAATTGATGTTATTGAACCCAGCCTAGAAGACGCCAAAGCCATCGTGATGGGACTCAAGGGCTACTTTGAAAAACACCACAAGTTGCCGTACCGCGATGCGGCGCTCGAGTCAGCCGTCCTACTAGCATCACGTCATTTGCGCGAGCAACGTTTGCCCGACAGTGCTTTGGACGTCCTCGATGAAGCCGGTGCCGCCCAAGCCCTCAAACCCGAGGATCAGCGCCCGGACGCCATCACCGTGTCTCACGTGGAAGCCACCGTTGCCAGCCTTGCCAGAATCCCCCCAAAAAGCGTCTCCAACGACGACAAAACCCGCTTGCAAACCTTAGAAACCCACTTGCAAGAGGTGGTTTTCGGCCAACATCAAGCCGTCTCAGAAGTGGTCAGTGCCATCAAACTGGCGCGTTCTGGCCTGCGCGAAGGCGAAAAACCCATTGGAGCGTTTTTGTTTGCAGGGCCCACGGGTGTGGGCAAAACCGAACTCGCCAAGCAACTCGCCGGTCATTTAGACGTGCCTTTTTTGCGCTTTGACATGTCGGAATACATGGAAAAACACAGTGTCTCGAGGCTGATTGGTGCCCCTCCCGGCTACGTGGGTTTCGACCAAGGGGGTTTGCTAACCGACGCCATCCGCCAGCACCCGCACACGGTCTTACTCCTTGACGAAATCGAAAAAGCCCACCCCGACCTTTTCAACATCTTGCTACAAGTGATGGACTACGGCAAACTGACCGACCACAACGGGCGCAACGTGGACTTTAGCAACGTCATTTTGGTGATGACCACCAACGCTGGTGCCGCTGAAGCCAGTCAAGTGGCCGTTGGTTTTCAGGGCAGTAGCACCAGCGCCAACGAAGCCGCCAGCGAAGAAGCCCTCAAACGCTTATTCACCCCAGAATTCCGCAACAGGCTAGACGCCACCATTCGCTTTGCCGCCTTACCACCTGAAGTTATCCGGCAAATTGTCGACAAGTTCATCGACCAACTGGCTGCTCAACTCGCCGAGCAACACGTCACCCTCACTGTCAGTGACGCCGCCAAAGCAGCCTTGGCAGAACTGGGGTTTGATGATGTGTATGGCGCAAGACCGCTTGCTCGAGTCATCCAAGCCCGTATCAAACGCCCGTTGGCAGATGAGTTGTTGTTTGGAGCTTTGCAAGGTGGTGGGCAAGTGACTGTGGACACTGCACAAACGTCTGACGTAAGTAGTGCTGAATTCACGTTTGCGTTTAACTAGAACCACACACGTTTGAACACGCTAGAATAGCTGTGTGCCTACAGTACTAAGAATTGGCGCATACAGGTTTTTCTTCTACGCCAACGAAAGTGGTGAACCTGCACATATTCACGTTCAGCGTGACCATGCAGTAGCTAAGTTTTGGCTTCAACCTGTTCGCTATGCCAGTAGCACGGGGTTTTCAGCTCGAGAGCTAAACAAATTGTTAAAAACGGTAGAAGAACACCAAACTATCTTTGAGGAGGCGTGGCATGAGTTCTTTAGCAATTAATTCTACCTTTGCAATAAAAGTAGAATGCACCGATGATGAAATTATTGTCCATTTAGCAGATGGTAGAAGGATATCAGCGCCTATCATTTGGTTTCCCCGCTTAGCCAACGCCAATGCTACTGAGCGCAACGTCTATGAACTCATTGGCAATGGCGAGGGCATCCACTGGCCAAATTTGGATGAAGACATTTCGGTTTCTGGGTTGCTAGCTGGTAAACCTTCAGTTGAGTTTAATGGTCACTCGCAACCACACAAAGCATATAAATAACAACTGGAAGAATTACGAAGAGGTTGCGAGATACTTACTGAATCAGGTTGCCTCAGAATTTGGTCTTGAGCTTGTTGAAGGTAAGCAGTTAATCGAAGGACAGCACACAGGCACTACATGGGAGATTGATGCCAAAGGTATCAAGAGAAACGATGAGGGAATCATTCTAGTTGAATGTAGAAGATATACGACATCGAGACAAAACCAGAAAGCGCTTGGTGCATTAGCATACACAATTTCAGATACAAAGGCTGTTGGTGGAATCATCGTAAGCCCTCTAGGTCTTCAAACAGGTGCTGAATTGGTGGCAAAGTCTGAAAATATTGTCAGCGTTTTGCTAACTGAGAACTCTACGACGCATGAGTACCTTATGCGCTTTCTTGGCAAAATTATGGTTGGACTTAGTCATCCAGTACACGTAAGCATGGCACCGGTCAGCTTGGATTATAGACGCGTAATATTCGGCAAGGACTTTGAACAAACAGACTAAAAAACAGTTGCTGCTTTCCAACCTCAAGGTAGTATCATCAACTCGTGACACTAATCTTTGAATGGGATGCCACCAAAGACATAGCCAATCAACAAAAACACGGCGTTTCGTTTTCGGAAGCGCGGCTAGTGTTCTTAGACCCCTTCAACATTACTTTGCCAGACTTGACTGGATACGGTTATTTCCTAACCAATCGGCTATCATCAAAGTATCCTAGTTCACGCTTCTGGAAGGAATGCCCATGCCTGCACCAATCAGCCTTAAACACCTCAGTTTGTGCCTCATCAGCACGCTACTGCTCACCTCAGCTTTTGCGCAAGATGATTTGAGCCTCGAGACACTCCTAACCAGCGGCACTGACAGCACCATCACCACCCTGTCAGACGCCCTATCGCGTGAGCCCAACAACGCCGAACTGCGCTTTAGTTTGGGAATGGCGCACTTTTTGGGCGCAATCGAGTATATGGTGCAGTCGTGGTATCAGTACGGCTTGCGGGTAGATAACTTAGGCATGGCGGCAGGGGTGCCCTTTTTGCGCCTGCCTCTGCCTGAAAACCCTGACCCGGATGTATTTACTAACGAGGACTTTCGGCGGGTGCTGCAAGGGATGGTCGCTAGGTTAGAAGCCGCCGACAGCACCCTTGCTGATATCGATGAGAACGTCAAACTCGTCGTCCAGTTTGACCAACTGCGCTTAGACCTTGATGGTGATGGCAGTGCTACCGACGCTGAACGCTTGTGGTCGATTTACACCACCTTGAATCAGATGGCAGCAGGGATGGGTGAAGAACCACCCCCACTGGCGATAGCGTTTGATAATGGCGACGTACATTGGCTCAGGGGTTACAGCAACTTGCTGGCGGCGCTGCTAGAAACGTGGCTAGCGGTGGACAATCAAGAGCTTTTTGATAACGGGGCGCACTTGTTTTTTCCCAATGTCGAAACGCCGTTTGACATCTTGAATAACCGCGCCGTTTTGAACGATGACTTTATTCCCATTGAAACGACGATTGTTGATACCATCGCGCTGGTGTATTTGACACTGCGGCTCGAGATAGAAGAACCCGAGCGGCTCGAGAAAGCCATCATGCACTTAGAAAACGTCGCCGCCCAAAGCCGCTTATCGTGGGCGAGCATCTTGGCAGAAACCGACAACGACCGCGAGTGGATTCCCAACAGCAAACAGCAAAGTGTCGTGCCTGTTAACCTCACACCAGAAATGGTTGACGGTTGGCAGACATTCTTAGATGAGTTTGAAGGCATCTTAGCAGGCGAGATTTTGCTGCCCTACTGGCGCGTGCAAACACCAAATGTGGGCATCAACTTCCGGCGGGCGTTTTTAGAAACCCGCACGTTTGATGTTATTTTGTGGTTGCAAGGAAGCGCCGCCCAGCCGTATCTCGAGGAAGGCGAAGTCACCCAACCAGAAACCTGGCAACGCCTCAACGACCTGTTTGGCGGCAACTTTGTGGGCTTCGCGTTTTGGATTAACTAAACTTCGCCGTAGCATAAACGGGTGACGTTTTATCAAAACCGCCCTCAAAAAAATCATGACTCAATATGCCCTGACGGAGCGCGTTTTTTAAGCGTGTTTCGTCTTTTTTCGTGATGTTGGCAAGACTACTTGCTCAACTAGCCGACGGCATTGCCAAGCGTCCCAAGGCTACTCTCATCATCCTTACTATCCTTACCGCGTTACTAGCAACGGGCATCCCAAGGGTGCAACTCGAGACCAACATCCTCGACTGGCTACCTGCGAGCGACCCCCGCGTGCAGGCACTAGCTGAGGTTATCGAACGGGTTGACGGGGTCACCAATCAAGAACTGGTATGGCTCGAGCTTGACCCCAACAAAGCCGCTCGAGCAGGCGTCAATACCATCACCGACGAAGCCGCCATTCGTGCTCAGGAAGAACTCGGCCAATTTGTACAAACCCTTGTACCCGAGGTGCGTTTCACCTTTGGTCTTCCCCACTGGCTCAAGGTCGCTAATGCCACGCTGAATAGTGAGCAAAAAACCCCTGGTCTGCCAGAAAGCTCTGCCCAGTTCACCTTGCTGTGGAATGGCGTTTGGCGCACCCAACGCAACTTGCTACAAGCCACCATCAGCGCAGACAGGCAAGGCACACTCCTCGGTTTTGTGGTCGAAGGTGACCCCACTTCTGCCGCAGGACGCCGCGTCGGTTTGGCTATCCGCGACGCTGTGCGGGAATACGTGAGTAACGAAAGCAAAACATACGACCTGTTTCGTGATGATGTGCTCTTTCCTGTGGGTTTAGCCTCTGGCTTAGCCACGATTGACCAGTCACTAGCAGATGATTTGCGTTGGCTTGTCCCTTTGGGTGGTTTGCTCATTGCCCTTTTGTTGCTGATGGCGTTTCGTAGTACACGCATGGTGTTGGTGGCAGGGCTGTGTTTAATGGTGGCTGCCGTGTGGCTTTTTGGGGTAATGGGTTACGCGGGGCTTTCGCTCAATGTGGTCAACGCGGCACTGTTACCTTTGCTGCTCGGTAGTGGTATCGACTATGCCATTCACTTTTTAAATGCTTATCAGGCAGCTCGCAGTCACACACCGGAACATGCCCTAGCACAAGCCAGTCAACAAGCCGGCGGCGGCATGATCCTCGTGACCATTACCAGCATCTGCGGACTGGCTGCCTTGCTGCTTGCAGGTGTCCCTAGCATTGCCCAACTGGGTCTACTTGCCAGCATTAGCTTGGTACTTTTGCTCGCCATCGTCCTCGTCTTGCCGACGGCGCTTTACAGTTTGCACGATGGCAAAGCGACAAATACGTTTCGAGCATCCACGCGTTTGCAGGTAGGACTAGGCTACCTCCAACAACATCCGCGTGCGACACTGGTACTGTTCGCAATTTTAGCAAGTCTGATGACGATTTTATGGCAAGCGCCAAAGTATCAACTTGATGTGATTCAAGGAAATTTCCCGCCCCAAGACCCGACGAGACAGGCGCTCGAGACCATGCGTGCTGGCGTCGCTGGTGCACTGCCGGAATTTATCATCATCGAAGGAGACATGAGCAGGCCGGAGGTGCTCGAGTACAGCCAAGCCATCGCCAGCGAACTAGACAGTAACCTCAACGCCCGCCTGATTACGCCGGGGTTGATGCTCGAGAGTTACCTGAGCTTGCAGCAGGGTTTCACAGGCGCACTCGGTCAAGTGTTCGGCAGCCAGCCTGAGTTGCCAGCTAGTCAAAACGAACTCCGCAAAACGCTCGTCACCATGCACCAAAACCCGCTTTGGGCACCGCTCATCAAACTGGTGAGCAGCCAAGATTTGAACCTCAGTGTGCTGATTGTCATGCCCGAAAGCAGCGATGATTTAACCGAGGTGAGGGAGGTGCTCGAGACCATGCAACAAGCCATCAACGCCCCAACACGCCCTCATAACGTGAACGTAAGCGTCATTGGCTACCGCAGCATCAGCCTGTTATTCATTGAAACCAGTTTGCGTTGGTTACAGCGTTTGTTTGTGGCGTCACTTTTTGCGACGTGCTTGGTTGCAGCCATTGCATTTCGAGATGTGCGGGTGGTGGTTGCGCTCGCCAGCATCGTCAGCTTGACAGGCATCGCGTGGTTTGCGTTGTTGCCGCTATTGGATGTGTATGTGTCGGTATTTTTGCTGTTTCCGTTAGTGTTTTTGGTCAGCCTCGGTTCGGACTATGCCCTGCACCTGTTTTGGCATGCGCGCCTTTCTGACGACATCGCGCAGGTCTACGGCGAGACAGGTAAAGCGGTGCTTTTTTCGGCGCTCACGGATGCGGCAGCGTTTGGTTTGTTTAGCTTGGCGTATCTGACCAGCGTCCGGCAGGTGATGCGGGCAAGCAGTTTGGCGGTGGTGCTGACCTTGCTCGCTACGTTCTTGATTGTGCCGCTCACGTTGCGGTTTCGGTCGGGGCGTTCAGTACACACGATGCGGCAACAAACGTCACCCGTGCGTGACTAACGTGCCTAGATAAGGCTAAAAGTGACTGTCAGACAGCTCGAGCACCCCCAAAAGCTGCCCCGTTACCCCAATGGCAATGGCTTCAGGACTCTTACCCGGTACATTGCTAAGACCAATCGGCGTCGTCACCCGTGCCAAGTCAGCCTCAGTCAGTCCAGCATCTTTGAGGCGCATTTGAAAGTGTTGCCACTTGGTTTTGCTGCCGATAAGACCAATATAAGCAAAGTCAGGACGGGTGAGGGCACGCTCGAGAATTGCCACATCTTCGGCGTGGTCGTGGGTCAAAATCAGCACGCACGACCCTTCAGGCAGGTCGGTGATGGCGCTTTCGGGAATGGGGGCGTGGTGTGTCGTCAACGTGGCAGCGTGAGGATAGATGTCTTGCTCGAGCTGTTTGTCTCTCGAGTCAATCAACCTGATATCAACAGGTAACGTCCCAAGTACCCGCACGATAGCCCAACCAACGTGACCCGCACCAAAAATTGCCACACAGGGGCGGCGCGGGTTATGTGGCTCGAGTAGTACCTGCACTTCTCCACCACAACACTGCACCCCATAGTCGCCACCTTTGGGGTTGAGCGTCACCGTCAGCAATTCTGGCGTCTGGGCGTTTGCCCCTAGCATCTGCCTTGAGCGTTCAATAGCGGTTTCTTCGAGGTTACCACCACCGACGCTTCCCAAGGATTCCGAACCCGTGACCAACATCTTGCTGCCTGCCCGTCTGGGAGCATGTCCGCGCACGCTGACGATGGTGACAGTCACAAAGGGGGTTTGTTCGGATGCTAGGCGGGTGGTGTGCTCGAGCCATTTCATAATTCACCTTGAAGCACAGCAGGTTGTTTCGAGTAAGTCACATATATGTTTTTGTAAATTTACCTACTGATTTTGCATGGACTTTTGGGCATTCAACCTCGAAACCATGCCTACTAAAAGAAATCGCTACCGCCAAAAAAACCACCCCCGCTGTCATCACTGCCACTATCGCCACCACCAAAAAATCCTCCACCGTCTGAATCATCATCGAAAAAACTGCCATCACCATCAAATCTGCTTGACCCACCTGAAGGTGCCACATAAGCAAGAAAGTCTATGAAGCCAGCAAAACTGGCACGCCCGTGTCCCCGATCGATACGTTGTTCAGCTTTATCTTCTGTACTGTCCGAGTTAAGCCATCCTTTAATATAGAAGTAGTAGGCCAGCGCCGTACTGAAAACTATCAGTGCGAACAGGCCAGCAAAAAACATGCGCACGATGCCGAGTACACCTTCCCATAACTCTGAAAGTCCTAACCATTCCCAAGAAAAAAGTGAGGGTATACGAAAGCTAGGTAAGGAAGGACGTGACAAGCGAGGTGTTGATACTGACTGGCGCCCCTGTTCTGTTGCCTCACCGTCACCATTAGCATCACGAGCAAATGGATTGGGAATCCGCCCTAGCCCAAAGCGGCTACCACCTTCATCGGATGAAATGGCTTTTGGCGTTTCGGTGGAAGTGGCTTCAGATGTGCTCGAGGCAGCAGGCGCGGCAGTCTCATTACGCCTGACAGCATTGCCTACAGTATTAGTGATGTTACCTAATAAACCTCCACCTTCAGTGTCATTAGTGGTCGCTGTGGTTTCTGGATTGAGTGTAGCTTCATCAACCTCGTTTGAGGCTATGGCTGTGGATAGTGGGGTATCACTCAGTTGTGCTTCAACGTTGTCAACCACAGCACTAACGCGTTCATCAGCAAGCACTTCCTCTACAGCATTAGACAATTCATCCGCGATGACTTCTTCTGCCGCTTCTGTTACTTCTTCAGTAACTTCGGTACGCACATTGCGCAAGAGATTTCCACCTAATCGCTCGAGGTTGCCGATGGTATCTTCTTCTACAGGTGGAGATGTGTCATTGGATTCAAAGGTCAACGGCACAGCCATTTCGGGCAGTTGGCTCAGCGGGTTACCCACGCCCAAGGATAGCCTGTTACTGTTTTCGCCAGGCTGATAGCGAACCAGCAAGTTTTTGCCCTCGAAAGTGTACAAGCGTCCATAAAATTCCACCACATCCTCTTCACCACTCACCACAAACCAATCGCTCGCAGGGGTGATGTCATAGGTGTCTTGGGTAACCGTGTCCACAATGAGGGTATCCCACTGTTCAGCGAAGGTTTGCACGTCGCTGGGAGTATCAGCACACATCCACTGAATCTGTCGGTCAAGGATGGCAGCACGGTCACAGCCCGTAGTGGCCAAGGTGAGGCTCTCGAGGCTGTACTCGGCAAAAGCACGGTGATTGGTGCGAGGCAGCATGCCAATAGCTAGGGCATGACTCACAAGGACGAACAGGACAAGACTAGTAACACGATATGTTCGCATGGGGGAGCTTCCTTCCACAAAAAAACACTAACCGCCCGTGAGCACCAACCGCTCTCGAGGTTTCGCGGCGCATGGCAAACATGCTAATGGTTGCAGTGTAGTCCTCAAGATATTGCCAGTCAAAGGATAATTGTCACCTCGAGCCACTCCATTAATCACCCGGAACGAGCGCAGCAGCTTCCGTTTTGAGATGCTCAATCGCCATCAACGTCGCTTCTGGCGTCGCAGGCGAACTTAACGGCACATACGCAGGCGTTTCATCTGCAAACGCCGCCACAGCATCACGGATGGCCTCACGGACAGAAATACCCAACATAAAAGGTGGTTCACCGACGGCTTTACTGCCGTAAATCACGCCTTCTTGGGGGGCGCGCTCGAGCAAACTCACAAAAAACGCTTCCGGCACTTCGCCCACCGTAGGAATCTTGTAAGTACTCGGCGCAAAGGTCAGTAAACGCCCATCGTCCGCCCAGACCAGTTCTTCCATGGTGAGCCAGCCCATGCCCTGCACAAACCCGCCTTCAATTTGCCCCCTATCGACGTGTTCATTGAGCGACTCGCCCACGTCGTGCACGATGTCCACTTGACGCAGCTTAAACGTACCCGTAAACCCGTCCACTTCCACTTCGCTGACCGCTGCACCATAGGCATAATAATGAAAGGGTTTGCCTTTGCCTTTGAGTTTGTTGAAGTAGATATTGGGCGTGCGGTAGTAGCCGGTTGCGGAGAGGGAGACTTGCTCGAGGTACGCCTGTTTGACCACCTCATCAAAACTGACCCAAGCACTTTTGGGGTTGCCAGCGTCCGCAAAGTAGTCATTTTGACAAGCCACTTGGCTGGCGTCTGTACCAAGCATCTTGGCAGCCACGTCGGTAAGACGCCCTTTGAGTACCTCACAAGCTTGTTTGACGGCTTGTCCATTGAGGTCAGACCCGCTACTTGCTGCCGTCGCTGAGGTGTTGGGGACTTTGTCGGTGCTCGTGGGCATGACCCGAAAACGCTCACTAGACACGCCCAGAGCGCGGCGAGCTACCTCGAGCATCTTGGTGTGTAACCCCTGCCCCATCTCGGTGCCCCCATGATTAACCTGAATGCTACCGTCGGTGTAGATGAGCACAAACGCCCCTGCTTGGTTTAAGGGCGTGTTGGTAAACGAAATCCCAAACTTAACAGGTGTGATGGCTAAACCGCGTTTTTGGTAGGCGTGCTGGGCGTTGTAAGCGTGAATGGCAGCCCGGCGCGTGTCGTAGTTAGCTCGAGCCATGACTTCTTGCCATAACCTAGGCAGGCGGGTTTCGGTGATGGTTTGTCCGTAGTGGGTTTTGTTACCATCTTGATAGAAATTCAGGGCGCGCACCTCGGCGGCGTCTTTACCCAAATGCTGCGCGACGCGGCTCAAAATATCTTCGATGACGACCATACCCTGCGGGCCACCGAAACCCCGAAAAGCGGTGCTCGAGGTCTTGTGGGTGTTACACACCCGCCCCACAACCTTCATGTGTGAAATGTGATACGCGTTGTCACTGTGAAACATGGCGCGTTGCAACACAGGTAGTGACAAGTCACTGCTCCAACCGCCATCAGAATAAAGTTGCAAATCGAGCGCATGAAGTTTACCCGTTCGGTCAAAGCCAACCCGGTAGCGCCCCAAAAACCCGTGCCGCTTGCCACTCAGTTGCATGTCCCAATGCCGCTTAAGGCGCACCCGCACGGGGCGTTTGGTTTTCCGTGCCGCCAGTGCCGCTACCGCTGCAAAAGGATTAGCTTGGGTTTCTTTACCGCCAAACCCGCCGCCCATGCGCAAACAGGTCACCACCACCCGGTTGGCAGGAATATCGAGCACGTCAGCCACCACGGTTTGCGTTTCGGTGGGGTGTTGGGTGGAACTGTAGATGTGATAGTTGCCTTCGGTGTCAATCAGTGCCCATGAGACATGTGTTTCTAAGTAGAAGTGGTCTTGACCACCCATGCGCACGTCACCCTCGAGCACCACCTCACTTCCTGCCAGCCCTGCGTCCACGTCGCCCTGCTGCATCGTCATGGGGTCACCGTGAAACGCATTTTCGGCAATGGCGGCATCAATCGTCAAACGCGCAGGCAGCGGTTCATATTCGACCAAAACACGCTTT
>CAZKAZ010000028.1:20162-56958 GCA_964550765.1 uncultured bacterium
CGGCGGCCAGCCGCGCCGCGTCTTCCGTTTCAGCCACCACCCACGCCACACTTTGCCCGTGAAAGGTCACGGTATCGGTGGGAAAAAGCACCTCATCTCTGGCGTGTGGGTTGGTGTCGTTAATACCCACAATGTCACTTTCTTGCAACACCGTGACCACCCCTGGTACGTCCCAGGCGGGTACAGTATCCAATTTGAGAATCTTAGCGTGGGCGTGGGGCGACATGACCGGCACAGCCGTGAGCATCCCCGCAGGTAAGCGTTGATCGTCGGTATACACCGCCAAACCGCTCACATGCCCAGCGGCGCTTTCGTGTTTGCGCTGCGAAGTTGCGCTGCTAGTATGGGCAGCATCGGCAGCTGGCGCGACGGTTTCCGTTGAAGGATGGGCAGCATCGCGCCGCGTCACGTCATCGTGATGGGGATGATGGGGAATTTTGTCCGCCATTAGGCCAGCACCTCCTCGAGCTGCGTGTTTGTTTCCACAAAAAACTTCTCAAACAAATTGGCCACCAACAGCTTGCGATACGCCGCCGAGCCGCGCACGTCTGTGAGGGGGGTAAAGGCATCTTTGAGACGTGCTTTGGCGTCTTGAATGGTACTCGCTTGCCAGGGTTTGCCCACGAGCCACGTTTCAACCTCACATGCCCTTGCTGGCGTCGCTGCTACCCCACCGTAAGCAAGGCGGGCGTGCACAATCGTGTTAGTGGCGTCTAGGTCGATACAAAACGCTGCCGCCACAATGCTGATATCATCGGTACCGCGTTTGCCGACTTTGTAAGACTGACTCAAGCGGGTGCTCGCTGCAGGTGTCTTGTGGCGGGGAATGGTGACATGGCTGATGATGTCGCCCGAGGTTAATGCCGTTTGGCGGTAGCCTTGGAAAAAATCCGCTAGCGGCAGGGTGCGTGTGCCGTTCACATTGGCGATGGTTAAGGTGGCATCATAAGCCAGTAACACAGGTGGCAAGTCGCCAATGGGCGAAGCTGTGGCGATGTTGCCGCCGATGGTAGCGCGGTTACGAATTTGCCTCGAGGCAAACCAACTAATCATCTCAGAAAGTGCCGGAAATATGTTGAGGTGCTCGAGCCGACTGAGCGTCACCCCCGCACCAATGGTCACTGCATCTTCAGTAACGTCGAGGGTTTGCAGTTCGGGGATGTGCTCAACGGACAGCAATGTCTCACTGGTTAACCTGTCATGGTTGATGTCTACCCCCAAATCGGTTGCCCCGGCAATGATAGTGGCGTCGGGTTGGGCGGTGAGAATGGCAAAAGCATCAGCTAGCGTCTGGGGTACTAAATAGCCTCTGTCAGTGACATTCACAGTATCAGTGACTTCCACATCAGTGACTTCCACAGTAGACGCAGCGTTATCCTTATCGTTAGAAGCAGCCTCGAGCATCTTCACAAACGGATCATCAGCGCTAGGCTTAGATAACTGCGCCATCGCTCGGCGGATGGGCGCGTACCCTGTGCAGCGGCACAAGTTGCCTTCGATGTCTTCGTCGGTAACCTCGCCACGATAATAAGCGCTGAACATACTCATGATGAAACCAGGGGTGCAGTAACCACACTGCGAACCGCCTGTTTCTACCATCGCCCGTTGCACCGGGTGAAGACTGGCTAGCTCGCGCACGTTGGCGTCTGGAGCAACACCTTCCACGGTGATGGCTGTTTGACCTGCCAACGCCCCAAGAGGCATCAAGCAACTGTTGACAGCCTGAAATTGGGCATGACCTTGATCATCCTGAGCTACCACGGCGATGGTACACGCACCACAATCACCTTCGGCACAGCCTTCTTTCGTGCCGACGTGACCTGTGTTGCGCAAGTACTCGAGCACCGTCATATCGGCTGACCCTTGCACCACCTGTTTGCGTTGTCCATTCAAAGTAAATGTGATTTTATTCATGATTAAAGACAGTCTCCGAGAGTTTATAGCATTGTAGCCGTTTGCGGTGACTTTGTCACATGAACGTCACAGCAGCAAACGGCGCAGTATCTTGTCTGTGTTTATCTGGGTATTTTTGTGATGATTATGCTCATGACGGCACTGAACGTCAATCCCGCCGAACGTCAATCTCATCAAACGTAAACGCCACCGTCAACGGGTGACAAATGAGAACAACGGCAAACACTAAATCAGGCTAACGAAACAGCTTTCAACTAGCGCAAAAAGACGTCGGTGACGAGCCAGGTAACGAACAAAAACGCCACCATAAAGATAATCAAATAGGGCAACGTCGCTCGATACGTTGCCCAGATGAGCGCAATCACGTCACGCTTGTCTAGTGTGGGTTTTTCTGCCCGTCTTACGCTTTCAGCCGTGTTTTCACGAACACCGTTATCACTTTTTCTGTGACGCTGGTGCGGCGTGGCCATCAAGCAGGGCGGCGAATGCAGGCTTTGAAGTGACCCGGAGAAACTTCTTCCAAAGGCGGGTCAACCTTGGCGCACTCGTCAATGGCAATCGGGCAACGGGTTCTAAACACGCAACCAGTCGGCGGGTTGATGGGGCTAGGAATATCGCCTTGCAAGAGAATACGCTCGCGCTTAAGCGTTGGATCCGGAATGGGGATAGCTGACAAAAGGGCTTCAGTGTAAGGGTGTATTGGGTTGGCATAAAGCTCTTTAGCAGGGGCAATTTCCATGACCTTACCGAGGTACATCACAATCACGCGATTGGAAATATATTCAACTACCCCTAGGTCGTGCGCAATAAACAGGAGGGTTAACCCCAGTTCTTCTTTAAGGTCTTGTAGCAAGTTCACGACCTGCGCTTGAATCGACACGTCAAGGGCGGAAACAGGCTCGTCAGCCACGATGAACTTGGGATCAACCGCCAGTGCCCGTGCGATACCAATACGCTGACGTTGGCCGCCAGAAAACTCGTGTGGATAGCGGCGCATGTGCGAACTCGACAGACCGACGCGCTCAAGCAAGTCTGCAACCCGTTCTTCTTTGGCTTTACCCTTGGCAAGTTTGTGAATCACCAAGGCTTCACCAATGATGTCACCAACGGTCATGCGCGGGTTCAAACTCGCAAAGGGATCTTGGAAGATAATCTGCATTTCTTTGCGATATTCGCGCATCTGCTGCTTGTTGAGTTGCACCACATCAACACCGTTAAACTTAACCGAACCTGAGGTGGGTTCAATCAAGCGCAAGATAGAACGGCCAGCAGTAGTCTTACCCGAACCGGATTCACCTACGAGTCCCACGACCTCACCGGGGCGAATGGCAAAGGAAATATCTTGTACGGCTTTAACGTTGGCAACAACCCGCGAAAACACGCCCCCACGAATGGGAAAATACTTGCGAAGTTTGTCGACCTCGAGTAAGAAGTCACCATCCGTACGACGTCCAACACTTGCTTCAGGTGCGGTAGTGGTCATGCGACTGCCTCTTGTTTCACTTCTTCTTGAACTTCACGCCAACGGATGCAGCGCACCATGTGTTCGTCGCCTGTTGTTGCTTCAAGGGGCGGGATACCCTGTTTGCAAACATTGGTCGCAAAACTGCAACGCGGGTGGAAAGAACACCCTTCGGGTAGGTGCAAGGGGTTCGGAACATTACCAGGAATGGCGTTTAAGCGCTCTTGGTGTTCGGCGGCTTTGTCCACCCTCGGAATCGAGTGCAATAACCCCATGGTGTAAGGCATTTTGGGACTAGCATAGATTTCATTAACGGGGCCTTCTTCAACGGCACGCCCAGCGTACATCACCACCACGCGATCAGCAATCTCGGCTACCACACCCAAATCGTGGGTGATGAAAAGAATAGCCATCCCAATTTCATGTTGCAACTTGCGCATCAAGTCCAAAATTTGCGCTTGAATGGTCACGTCAAGGGCGGTTGTTGGTTCGTCTGCAATGAGCAACTTGGGCCCGCACGATAGCGCCATAGCAATCATGACCCGTTGGCGCATCCCCCCAGACATCTGGTGCGGATAGTTTTTTACCCGTTTGGCCGGTTCAGGAATGCCCACCAAATCAAGCATATCAGTGGCCAATTTCATGGCTTGACGCTTGGATTTGTTTTGATGCAACACGATGGCTTCGGCAATCTGATCACCGACGGTGTACACTGGGTTCAAACTGGTCATCGGTTCTTGAAAAATCATCGAGATTTCATTACCACGAATCTTGCGCATCTCTTTTTCGCTCTTTTTGACGATGTCTTCGCCTTCAAAGAGGATTTGTCCGCCAGCGATGCGCCCCGGCGGGGTCGGAATAAGGCGCATAGCCGACAAGCTGGTGACCGATTTACCAGAACCTGATTCGCCAACTACCGCCAAGGTTTCGCCGCGGTCAATGTGGAAACTTACGCCGTCAACCGCTTTGACCACGCCTTCATCGGTTTTGAAGTAGGTCTTGAGGTCAACGACATCAAGCAGGGTGTTCTCATTAGCCATATAAACTTACACTCCTTGTCATTACTATACAGAATCCAAGTTGCGGCATGATACCTTAGGCGAGACGCCTCGAGCAACGCAAGTTAACAATCAACACGGTCAACGAACACTGCAAAACGCACGTTATTAGGGGCTGCGCAACGTTTCTGGGAACATTGACTCATATCTTACCCCATGTAGCACAAGCATGTATACAACTACAGGGGCAACCTCGAGCTAGCAAACAGCATAAATACACACCAGCAAAGCAAAATGTGACCCAGCACGCAGCTCGAGCCACCTCACTGCAACTGTGCTAAGGCCACCTGTACCAGAGCCACCTGCCCATAATCAGGCCACGCGTCAGTATCATGCAAGTATTACGTGTCATAGCATTTCCATCATTGACATCTACACAATTGACGTCTACACAATTGAACGCGTTTTATGTCGATGTGGCGTTGGTTGATAAACATCAGGGTTGATAAATATCAGGGTTGGAAAACATCAACAACTTTAGGAACAAAATGCGGAAATGCTATCAGCATTAAGTATTATGTGATGACTATATGACAATGTAGCAATACTGTATGACAATCAATACTACAAGCCAATATCACAAGCCAATACTGTGTGGCAATTACGTGCGCTTGCGGGGGTCAAACGCATCCCGCAGGCCATCGCCTACTAAGTTCCAGCAAAGCACCGCCAAAAAGATAGGTATCCCCGGAATGAGCAACCACGGCACAAACTGAATGGTGATGCCTCTGGCGGTGGCGTCGCGCAGGAGCA
Organism: uncultured bacterium; assembly: GCA_964550765.1. GTDB lineage: Bacteria > Deinococcota > Deinococci > Deinococcales > Trueperaceae > JBCCBI01. The sequence goes on from CAZKAZ010000028.1 coordinate 25,350, forward strand.
ACCCCCAACTGGCCGTGTCCACTTCACTGGGGCCAAGGCCAATAAACGATAAACCCGTTTCCGCCAAGATAAACCCCGGAATGGCTAACGTTAAACTGACGATGACGTAACTAGCGGTTGCAGGCAGTAAGTGGCGAGCGATAATACGCGTATTAGTAGCCCCTAAGGCTTTGGCAGCTTGGGCGTAGTCATACTCTCGGGCACTCAACAAAATGCTGCGGATGGTGCGTGCTAAGCCGCCCCAACCGATAAAACCAAGCACAAAAACAATCATCATAAACGTTTGCGCCGAGGTCATTTCCAAACCGAACGCTTGGGCAAGGGGGTTTCTGGGGTCACGCAACAAGGTAGAAAGCACAATCAACAAATACAACCCCGGAATGGCGTCGAGCACTTCGACGATGCGCATGATGAGTTCGTCAACCCAACCGCCATAAAAACCAGCAATGCCGCCAAACGTAAGCCCTAAAAAGAGCGATACCCAAATGGCCAGTACGCCTATTGTTAAGCTCACTTGACCGCCGTAGAGTACCCTCGAGAACACATCTTTGCCCAAATTGTTCGTCCCCCACAAAAAGATGCGCGCAGGTTCGTCAACCCCAAAAAGCCGCAGGTCGCTTTCCCAGATACCAAACAGTTTGTAAGGACGGTCTGGGCGGCGCACAAAAAAGCGAATCGGAAACCGCTCTGAGGTGTCTTCGACATAAACCCGTTGGCGGGTCACCGGGTCGCGCTCAGCGTCAGTCGCATAGACAAAAGGACGCGTCGGAAAGCCTGTGTCGGGGTTAAACCAGTAAATGCTGGTAGGCGGGTGAAATTGCGTCACAGGCAAACGGCGAGTGTATTCGTTGAGACCATAGGGCGCTAAGAAACCCGCAAAACCCGCCATCACATACATGATGATGAGCACTATCCCGCCTGCTACTGCTGACTTGCGGCGTTTGAACTGTTGCCACGCAATCTGCGCTTGACTTTGGCTGGTTGCTCGCACGGGCGCTTGCACGTCTTCTTGGGGCTGGTTTCGAGAACGTGACAAGGCCATTAGCTGTACCTGATACGCGGATCGGCTACGGCTAGCAGCAAGTCAGAGATAAGGTTACCGATCATGAGAAGAAACGTAGAAATCACCAAAAAGCCCAGCACCACATAAATATCTTGCCGCCCGATGGCCGATAGCAAGATGGGGGTAATGCCTGGCCACGCCATGACGATTTCAACCAAACCTGCCCCACCAATGAGCGCAGGTAGCAAACCGCCAATTCCGGCAATAAAAGGAATCAGCGAAGGGCGCAACGCGTGTTTGTAGGTGACGCTGCGTTCGCCCAAGCCTTTAGCCCTAGCAGTGCGAATAAAATCACTACTCAAAAATTCAATCATCTGCGCCCTAAGTACCCGCGTGAAGCCTGCCATACCCGCTGTAGCGGTCACAAACGCCGGAATAATGGCGTGCCACAAAACATCTAACACTTTGCCGACGGGCGATAAATCAGCGAAGTTGTTGCTGGTCATTTTGGCCACGGGCAACAAAAGCTCGTTATAGCCAAATACTTCACGGGTAAAACCTCGCAAATTAAAAAGCATCAAGATGATAAGTAGCGCAAAAAAGAAGTTCGGTATGGCCAAACCGATGTAACTGACGACCCCCACTACTTGATCGCCCATCGAATATTGCCGAGTAGCTGCGTATACCCCCAAGGGAATGGCAAATAACCACAACAAAAAGATGGACAACACCACCAAAATCATCGAGTTTTGCACCGGGCGGCGAATGAGGTTAACCACAGGTTGGTTGCTATCAAACGACAACCCCAAGTCACCGCGCAACAAGCTACCCATCCAACGGCCGTATTGCACAAACCAAGGTTGGTCAAGGCCATATTGGGTTTCTAATCGTTCAATGGTCTCCGGACGCACGTCGGGATTCAAACGCATGGTGTTCAGAAAATCACCCGGCACAAGTTGGCTGATAATAAACGCCAACAACGTTGCCCCAAAAAAAGTCGGCAGCAGGTTCAGTAGCCGGCGGAGAATATACGTCAGCATGTTGCCTCCGTCTTGCGTATATTTTGTTTTTCATCTAATCGTTTATATATGCTAAAAATTGGAAAAGGATGTAGGGCACAATGTACCCTACTGACGCGCCTAGCAATGGCAATCACTCGCGGACGAAACTGAGCACCAATGCCCTCGAGCCATTAATGGTGTCAATCAGTTCATCAGGGTAGTTGCCACCCAAACGCTCGAGCCAACTGTAGTGCGCTAGCGGGCTGACGGTGTAGATAATCGGCTGCAAGTCAGCGTGCACGTTTTGCAGCTCGTAAGCAATCTCTTGAGCGCGTTCGTTATCTAGGGTGCTGCGGCCTTCAAAAAACAGCGCTTGCATCTGTTCTTCTTCTTCGGTAAGGCACGCACCTGAGCGGTTGTACATGTGGAAGTTACCCGTACAGACATAGGTGTTGGTGCCAAATGGCCAGTCACGGCTGCCGCCGCTCGAGCCAATCAAAATGGCTTCCCACGGGCGGTCATCCCCTTCCGAAAGAATCTGATCGACCAGCAAGTTGAAATCCAACGTGACAGCATTGACGTTGATGCCGTATTCACGCATGGTGTCAGCGATAATCTGCAAAGTTTGTTCGCGGTTGGCGTTGCCCGCGTTGGTCGACAAGGTGAAACCCAGTTCGTTGCCGTCAGCGTCTACTAAGAAACCGTCTTCGTTGGTTTCAGTAAACCCCATCTCGGCTAGTAAGGCGAGGGCGGCTTCAGGGTCAAAGTCGTAACGGGGAACGTCAGGGTTGTACCAAAACTCGAGCACCTGATAGACATTCGAGAAAGCAGGTGCTGCCGCACCACCATTGACCAATTCGACGATGGCTTCCCTATCGGTGAGGTGGCTCATAGCCTGACGGAAACGGGCATCGCGAAAGACATCTTGTTTGAACGGGTCACGCGCCAAGTTCCAGTTGAAAACAAAAAACGAACTACTGCGCACCGGGCTGACGTTTTCTAAGATAGTGGCGTTAATGTCACCGTTGATGGCAGCTACGTTAATCGCCCCAACCTCATCGAGGTTAGCAGGGTTGTAAAGGTCAATTTCGCCTGCTAAGTACAAGTTGAGTTGCGCTTGCTGATCGGCGATGGTTTCGATGCGCTGGCTGATATAGGGCAGGGGGTTGCCTGCTTCGTCTACGTTCCACTCACCAAAGTGCGGGTTGCGGGTAAACACCAAGCGCTCATCAGGCACATAGTCACTCAAAACCCACGGGGCAGAAAACACCAACTCGCTGGGGTCGGTTTCGGTACCCAAAATGCCCTCGACGGCGTCTGCGCCCCCTTCTGCGTATACATCAGCAAAAATCTGACTGGGCGTAGGAATAAACGTACCGACAATAGTGAAAGCAATCCGGTCAGGGGCAGGGAAAGTAAACCGCAGCGAGCGTTCACCGGTAGCTTCAACGGTGATTTGTTCACCGTCAATAAACCAACCATCATAATGAGGTCCATCGAGTTCGGGGTCGGTTTCGATTTCATAGGTCAGTAAATAGTCATCTAAGGTAATGGGTGTACCATCACTCCACATAAGACCTTCACGCAAGGTGACGTCAATAACGGTGCCGTCTTCAGACACGTCAAAACTCTCGGCTGCGTAAGGAATCCACGCGTCTGTCACGGGGTCGATGGTCAATAAGCCAGCACCCAGAGCTTCTTCAATACCAACGACAGTATTGGCAGACCCTGACTCGGTAGAGATAAAACGGTTAAAGGTGCGCGGTCCCCCTTGGTTGCTATCACGCAAGACCATCTCAGGCAAATCACCTTGGGCAGCGAGGGCTTGAATTTCTTCGGCGTTGGCGTTCCAAGCATCAGGCCACACAAACGGTTGTGCGCTTGCGGTCATCACACTGGTCGAAACACTGGTCAAAACGAGCACAAATAATAAACGAACGTACATACAAACCTCCTCAGTCGAAAGCGACACCCGTGCTGGTTAGGGTGGGGTGTCATTCGGATAGAATAAGTATACGCAGAGGTCAGCAGGTACTACTGTATGCACTTTCGGAATGGCAGTTCGATAGAGTGGCCAGATAGCGTGACCGATGTGGCTTAATGTGTTGCTACTCTCAGCTCACAAAACACTGCACCAGCACGACAGAATGCGCACTGTGACACTTTTGTGACAGTCATATGACACTTTTAGGACATTTGTCCTGTGGACTTGCCTTGAGGTGGTGTTAAGTTTAAGGCTACAAGACGTCTGCTGACAACTCGAGCCGGGTAACTGCTACTTCAAGCTAGATACTTTCGAGCCCGAACACCTCGAGCAAGGACACCTCGAGCCCGAACACCTCGAGCAAGGTGAACACCCTACGTAGCAGATGGCTTGTGTTTTTGTTAACTAGAAAACTAGGAGGCCGCATTGACACCGCAGACACAGCACGCCCACGCAAGTTACCCCTTGTGGCACAGTCACCATCATGATTTTCTACATTATCGTCGTTTGGATTATCGTCGTTTGGCACTGTGTGCACTGTGCAACAGCTCGAGTGACGGGACACACACCAGTAGCCCCAGCGATACCCCGCGTGGTGTTCCGCGTAGCACAAGTGGTGTTCCATGTAACACAACGAGCAACACGCACCACCCAAGTAACACCAGTAACAATCCCATGCTTGCTGGGCAAGTTGGCTACCGTGAGCGCGTGTCATGGTATTTTATGCCGTGCTAGGTTACACTTTTACAGCGCCTACCTTTTCAGCGCAGACCCTCATGCCATTAGACGTCGCATCTATGAACGTCGTGCTTGTGGATGGTGGTTTTTTTGTTTGTCAGACCGGAACACCGGAATTATTTGAGAGAGAGGTTGGTTAATGTCAGCCCAATATTTTCCGCCAAACGCCAACGCGTTCGCCAAGTGGAGCGTGTGGGGCGGTGCGATTTTTATGGCTTTGCTGCTCACAGCATTGGTCATTCACGCCCGCACCTTAAATAACAAAGTGGGCGTGCCAGTAGAGCAACCCATCGGCTTTCAACACAGTTTGCACGCGGGTGAACTTGGTATCGATTGCCGCTACTGTCATACGTCTGTGGAAGTCGCTGCTAGTGCTAACGTGCCACCTACCGAGACCTGCATGACCTGTCACTCACAAATTCGCGTGGGTACGCAGCAACTTGCTGGTGTTTATGAAAGCTGGGAAACCGACACGCCCATTCAGTGGAACCGCGTTCACGACCTAGCTGACTTTGTGTACTTTAACCACAGCGCCCACATCAACAACGGCGTGGGTTGTGCGCATTGTCACGGGCAGGTGCCGCAGATGGCAGGCATATGGAAAAACGCCCCCCTGACGATGGGGTGGTGCTTAGAGTGTCACCGTAATCCAGAAAAGTTCGTTCGTCCTAGAGAGGAAGTTTTCAATTTCGCTTATGAACCCCCTGAAGATCAACTGGCGCTCGGTCGCGAACTGGTCGCGGAGTATCACATCAACACCAACAAACTTCCCCAATGTTCAACGTGTCACCGCTGAGGTTGTGTGATGGACAGAGTTAAACTTGACATTTACCAAGTACCCGACTATCAAAACGAGCCTGCACCTGCCAATACTGCACCTGCCAATGCTGCACCTGAGGGTGATAGCCCGCAGAGCGTAGACATTAAAGCCGTGCGGGAAAAGCTCGAGCAATCACGCGGTCAAGAGTATTGGCAGAGCTTAGAAGAACTGGTGGAAACGCCAGAATTTGAAGCTTTTATGGAAAGCGAATTCCCGCGTCAGGCTGCGCCGTTTCAGCAAAGCGTTAACCGCCGTGACTTTATGAAATTACTCGGTGGCTCACTGGCGCTTGCGGGTTTGAGTGCGTGTGCTAGGCCGCCGCTACCTAACGAAAAGATTGTGCCCTATGTGCGCGCCCCCGAAGAAATTATTCCGGGTGTGCCGCTGTTTTACTCGAGCACGTTAACCATTGACGGGTTTGCCCAAGGGGTCATCGCCGAAAGCCACCAAGGCCGCCCTACCAAAGTCGAAGGCAACCCCGATCATCCGGCGAGCCTTGGGGCCACAGACGTGTTTATGCAAGCGTCGGTGCTTGATATTTATGATCCTGATCGTTCACAGACGGTCTTGCGCAACGGTGGCGCGAGCACGTGGGCTGATTTTACCAGCGCCCTACAAAACACGCTGGGCAACCTTGCTGACGGTAGCCGCCTCAGAATTTTGAGCGAAGCCAGCACCAGCCCGACCCTCGAGCATCAAGTGCGCCGCCTGCAAGAAACCTACCCCGGGGCAACGTGGCATCAATACAGCCCCGCCCAAAGTGACAACGTGCGCAGTGGCGCTATGGCAGCATTCGATAAAGACGTCGTACCTGCTTATGACTTTGCCAAAGCGGATGTCGTCGTCTCACTCGATGCCGACTTTTTGGGTGAAGGCCCTGCCAAACTGGCTTACACACGGGCGTTCTCGAGCCGCCGTCGGGTGCGCAACGCCGAAGATGCTGACAACAAAAATCGGGTGTATGTCTTTGAGAGCACCCTGAGCATCACCGGGTCGATGGCAGACCATCGGGTGGCCTTGCGCAGTGCCTATATTGACGCCCTCACCCGCATCATCGCCAACCGGTTGGGGCTTGACGTGGCCGCTGGCGTGATGCCTGCTGATCAAGTACCCAGTGAACTCGTTGATGCGTTGATTGCTGACTTACACGACCACGAAGGCTCGAGCATTGTCATTGCTGGTGACGGTCAACCGGCGGCGGTTCACGCTCTGGCGCACGCCCTTAACTATGTGTTGGGCAACGTGGGTGAAACGGTGTTTTACCATCAGCCTGCGGTCAGCGAAGCTCATCAGCTCGAGTCACTCACTAGTTTGGTGCGCGATATTGATGCAGGCAACGTAGACGCACTACTCATCTTGGGCGGCAACCCTGCCTACAGTGCCCCGGCTGACCTCAACATCGCTGAAGCCATTGCCAGCGTGCCGTTTAGTGCCCACCTCAGCAACTACGTAGATGAGACCTCCAATCGCACCGCGTGGCACTTGCCGCAAACCCATGACCTTGAAGTGTGGGGCGATGCCAGGGCGTTTGATGGCACTATCAGCTTGTCACAACCGCTCATTGCCCCGTTTGTAGAGGGCAAGTCTGCCCTTGAGGTGCTAGCCATGGCGCTCGGCGAAGGCGATAAAAACACCTATGACATCGTGCGCGACTATTGGGAAGCCCGCATTGATGGCAACGTCGATGGTTTTTGGCGCGAGGTGCTCTATCAAGGGCACATCCCCGGTACAGCCCACGCCCCCGAGACAGTCAACTTGCAAGTGAGTGGTCTGGCTGCCCCGCCCTTAGCTGCCCCGCAAGGCCTCGAGTTAGTCTTTAAGCCCGACCCGACAGTTTTTGATGGCCGATACGCCAACAACGGTTGGTTACAAGAAACCCCCAAACCGTTTACCAAACTCACCTGGGACAACGCCGCGTTAATCTCACCGCGCCTTGCTGAACGCTTTGAACTGCGCACAGGTGACGTGGTAGAACTGCGCGCTGGTGACTTATCCGTTGACGCGCCCGTGTGGGTACAACCTGGCCAAGCCGAAGACTCCGTCACCGTGCACTTGGGTTATGGCCGCACACAAGTAGGCCACGTTGGTGAAGGCGCAGGGTTTAGTGCTTATGAGATTCGCTCGAGCACCAGTCCTTGGTTCAACGAAAACTTAGAAATCCGCAAAACCCGCGCTCGCAAACGCCTTGCTAGCACTCAGATGCACCAGCAAATCGAAAGTGAACGTCACTTGGCGCGTTACGGCACCGTGGCAGAACTCAAGCAACAACCCGAACATCCCCACTTCGTGCATCCGGTGGCTCACCACGAAAGCGACCTGTACGACAACTACCTCTATGAAGGCTACGCCTGGGGCATGGTCATCGACATGAACACCTGCACGGGGTGTAACGCCTGTATCACCGCCTGCCAAGCGGAAAACAACATCCCCATTGTCGGTAAAGAACAAGTAGGTCGCGGTAGGGAAATGCACTGGTTACGTATCGACACTTATTATGGTGGCGACCTCGATAACCCTAGCGTTCATCAAATGCCCGTTGCTTGCATGCACTGCGAAAAAGCCCCTTGCGAACCTGTATGTCCAGTGGGTGCTACTGTGCACGACCACGAAGGCCTCAACGTGATGGTCTATAACCGCTGCGTGGGGACGCGCTACTGCTCCAACAACTGCCCTTACAAAGTGCGCCGTTTTAACTGGTTGCAGTACGCCGAACTTGACACAAACGCCACCTCGCTAGCCATGCAAAAAAACCCCAACGTCACGGTGCGCAGCCGTGGGGTGATGGAAAAGTGTACCTACTGCACGCAGCGTATTGCTGATGCGCGCATTCGTTCCAACAACGAAAACCGCCGCATTTCTGATGGTGAAGTGGTCACAGCCTGTCAAGCGGCTTGCCCGGCTGAAGCCATTGTGTTTGGGGATTTGAGTGATGCTAGTAGCCAAGTCGTGGCCACCAAGCAGTCACCGCTCAACTACGGCATGCTCACAGAGCTTAATACCTATCCACGCACGACGTACTTGGCTCGAGTGGCCAATCCGCATCCCACCTTAGCCGCTGACGTTACCCACGAACCTAGCATGGGCGAAAACGAAGAAGCAGGAGGACACTAGTGGCTGTACGAGGCAGACGCATCCAAGAAACAACTCGAGTCATCGCATCCGGCCAAAGCTATAAGGACGTCGACGATGTCGTCATGACGCCCGTACTGACCCACCCGTTTAAGACACCTATCTGGTGGTTCTTAGGGTTTGCAGGCGCGTTTTCGCTGTTGGTCATGTACTTGTACACCGTTGTCTACTTGATTATTACGGGTGTGGGCATCTGGGGGAACAACATTCCCGTGGCGTGGGCGTTTCCCATTATCAACTTTGTGTGGTGGATTGGTATTGGTCACGCAGGGACACTCATTTCCGCTATCTTGCTCTTGTTTAGGCAAGATTGGCGTACCTCCATTAACCGCTTTGCTGAAGCCATGACCCTGTTTGCTGTGGCGTGCGCGGGGCTTTACCCCATCTTCCACTTGGGGCGTCCGTGGGTGTTTTATTGGCTAGCGCCTTATCCCAACACTTACGGTCTGTGGCCACAATTTCGCAGCGCCCTCGACTGGGACATTTTCGCGATTTCAACATATGCATCGGTATCAGCCCTGTTTTGGTTTATCGGTTTGGTACCGGACTTGGCCACCTTGCGCGACCGTGCCAAAAACAAATACGCCAAACTGTTTTACGGCAGCCTGTCTTTAGGTTGGCGCGGGTCTACCAAACACTGGCAACGTTACCAACGGGCGTATCTGCTCCTTGCTGCCCTGTCTACCCCATTGGTGTTATCAGTGCACTCAACCATTGCCCTTGACTTTGCTACCGCTATTGTGCCGGGCTGGAACAACACCATTATGCCGCCCTACTTTGTGGCTGGGGCGGTGTTTGCTGGGTTTGCCATGGTGATTTTGCTGGCGGTGCCTTTGCGGCACGCGTTTGGTTTGCAGGGTCTCATTACCAAAAAACACCTTGACAACTCCGCCAAGGTGATGCTGGCAACAGGCATGATTGTGGTGTATGGGTACGTGCTTGAAGCGTTTATCGCTTGGTACAGCGGCAGTGAGTTTGAACGTTACATGATTTTTAACCGCATGTTCGGCGGCTACGGCTGGTCGTTTTGGGCACTGATTTTCTGTAACGCTATTGCCATTCAACCCCTGTGGTCAGCGCGGGTGCGCAACAGCGAAACGGCGCTGTTTATCATTTCGATTATCGTGTCGATTGGTATGTGGCTCGAGCGTTTCGTCATTGTGGTCGTGAGTTTGACCCGTGGCTACGCCAACTCAGCGTGGGACGTATACAGTTCAACCTTTTGGGACTGGTCGATGTACATCGGTTCATTCGGGCTATTTTTGACCCTTTTCTATATGTTCATCCGCTTGCTACCCGCGATTGCTACATCTGAAATCAAAGAACTCGTTCACCATGACCGCCACCACGGTAGTCACGATTCCAGTGAGGAGGCACACGTATGAGCGACACGCCAAACATCACCAACCTCTACGGCATCGTCGCCGAGTTCGACGAACCCGAACCCATCATTGAAGCCGCTGAAAAAGCCAAACGGGCGGGCTACAAAAACATCGAAGCCTATACACCTTTTCCCGTAGAAGGTTTGGACGAAGCCTTGGGTCACACCAACACCCGCTTGGGGTGGGTGGTCTTGATTATGGGCATGATTGGTGGCATTAGCGGTTTTGCCATGCAGTGGTATGCCAACGCTATCTTTTACCCGCTGAATATCGGCGGTACACCCCTTAACAGTTGGCCACGTTTTATCGTCATTACCTTTGAATGCACGGTGCTGTTTTCGGCGTTTACGGCTGGGTTGTTTATGCTTGGCCGCAACGGACTGCCACAGCCTTATCATTCGATTTTTAACACCCCGAATTTCGAGCAAGCGTCTACTGATCGTTTTTTCTTGTGCATTGAAGCGCGCGACAAAAAGTTTGATGCTGAGAAGACACGAGACTTTTTGGCGTCGCTCGAGAACAAACCCCTCAACATCGCTGAGGTAGAACCATGAAGATACACATTATGATGGCTGCGCTCGCCCTGCTCATCGCCGGCTGCGGACGCAACATGTACAACCAACCCAAATACGAAGTCTACGAAGCGTCGCCACTGTTTGACAATGGCACCTCAGCGCGCCCCTTAATTGAAGGCACGGTGTCAAGAGAGCGCGGGGCGGTCAACGAATCGTTTTATACCGGTACCAACAGCAACGGTCTCTTGAGCGAACCGCCTTTTGACGTCACCGAACAGGTGCTCTTACGTGGTCAAGAACGTTACAACATCTACTGTTCGCCCTGTCACAACTTTAATGGCAACGGCCAAGGCATGATTGTGCAAAAAGGCTTTGTGATGCCCGCGTCGTTTCACGAACAGCGCCTCAGAGACCAGCCTGTGGGCTATTTTTACAATGTGATTACCAACGGTTATGGGCGCATGTACAGTTACGCGTCACGCATTCCCCCCGAAGACCGCTGGGCGATTGCCAGTTACGTGCGGGCGCTGCAGTACAGCCAAAACGCCCCCGAAGTTGCCCTTAGTGACAGCCAACGCAGTGAACTCGGACTCACGGTGCAGGAGGCCAGTCGATGAGTACCAAAACCTTCAAAGACTTTCGTCCCAGCCTCGAGCGCTTTCAACTGGTGTCGCTCATTGTTGGTGCAGGCGGCTTAGCGTTTTGCTTGGTAGGGGCAATTTTTGGCCTCGAGCAATTCTTCCAGTCCTACCTCTACGGGTTTATCTTTTGGCTTGGGCTGGCACTCGGTTGCCTGATTTTGCTGTTAATCCAAAACATCGCCGGCGGCCCTTGGGGGGCGATGATTCGTCGTCCGCTCGAGGCGGGTGTGATGGTCATTCCGGTCATGGCGCTCTTCTTTATCCCGGTGCTCGCTGGCATGGGCTACTTGTACGAGTGGACCGACCCCGAGGTGCTGGCGTCTAATCCGGTGATTGCTTCTAAGACGCTGTACTTGAATATTCCTTTTTTCATCGCTCGAGCCCTGCTTTACTTCGGCGTGTGGATTGGTACAGCTATGCTCTTGGTGAACTGGTCAAAACAACAAGATCAACAAGATAACCCCAAACTGGCCGAAAGAATGCGCAGTTTTAGCGCACCTGGATTGATTTTCTTCATTTTGACCATGACCTTTGCCGCTTTTGACTGGGGCATGTCGCTTACACCAGAATGGTTTTCTGGCATGTATGGGGTCATCTTCATGATTGGTCAAGCCATCTCGGCGGTTGCCCTGATGATTATCATCGTGACCTTGTTTGGCCACTTTGAACCCTTGTCAAATGTCGCCAATACCAAACGCGTACAAGACTTGGGTAACTTTTTGATGGCATTCACCATGTTCTGGGCGTATGTGAGCGCGTCACAACTCATCATTATCTGGTCAAACAACCTGCCTGAAACCAACACGTGGTATGTCATCCGCTTGAACGGTTTTTGGGGTTGGATTAGTGCCATCTTGTTGCTGTTTCACTTTGCCACGCCTTTTTTGATTCTCTTTTCACGTTGGGTCAAACAAAAAGTTCGTGCGCTGGTGATTATCGCTTGCTGGATGTTGGTCATGCGCCTCGTGGACATCTTCTGGATTTTGGTGCCTACCTTTGAACGTGATATTCCCTTTAGCCTGCTTGACGTAGCGGTGGTTGTCGGCATTGGTGGTATTTGGTTGGCAGTGTTTACCGCCCAACTGAAAAACAAACCCCTGTTGCCCCTGCACGACCCGCGATTGGCGGCAGACCATGGCTAACGACAAAAACTACCTTGTCACCAAGCAAATGGTGACCCTCGCAGGTATCGGTTCGCTGGTGCTAGGTACGCTTATTTTGGCAGTGCTGTTGTGGCGGGCGTCATCGCAACCCCAAGGGCGCTACACCAACGTCAATACCAGCCAGTATCAACGCACGGTCACAGGTGCAGCACAAGACCTTGCCAACACAGCCGCCGACAGCCCCAACACCGACAGTGGTCGTTACCAAATTCCCATCGACCAAGCCATTAACATCGTTGCCAATCAGGGTATTGCCGCTACCAGTCAGCAACTTGCTAGTGGCGGTTCGGCTACCAGCAACCTGATAGCAGAAAGTGCCCCTTGGTCACTGCGAGCAGCAACTGCTGTTGCCGTTACCCCCGGTAAGACTCCTGCTACAACAGCCAGCCAAATGGCGGCTGCCCCAGAACCTGCTACACCTGCAGCAGACGCACCTGCAAGTGGTGACGGGGCTGACATGCAAGCGGCTGCGCCTGCTTCTGGGCCTAGCAATGCTGAAATTATGGCCTCACTACCCGGTGGCGAAAACATCTTTAACGCCAACTGCGCGTCTTGTCACCAAGCCAACGGCCAAGGGGTGACAGGGGCGTTTCCTGCCCTCGCTGGCCACGTACCTAGTTTGTATAACGCTGACCGCGACTACTTGCCTAACTTGCTGCTCTATGGTTTGCAAGGACAGATTAACGTAGCCGGCGTGGGTTACAACGGGGTTATGCCTGCTTGGGCGCAACTCAGCGACGAAGACTTGGCGGCGGTACTCAACTACATCAGCACAGCTTGGGGCAATGAAAGCGATTTGCAAAACTTTCAAGCCTATCAACCTGACGATGTCGCCAGCAAACGCAGCAACGGTTACAGCGCCATTCAAATTCACGACGAACTGCGCGCCAACCTTAACTTGCAGTAGTCAAGACACGTAAGCGAAGCTCGAGCAGTGGGGTTTTCCTGCTGCTCGTTTTGTTGGTTGTGCACCCAGCATGGGTTATGATGCAACTACATCGCTATTACGCGACACACATAAACACACGCACATCATCAGCGACGAACACGAATAGGGTCGGCGCAGCATCCCAGCGACGACCTTGGTGCGTCTGTTTGAAGTCAACACGTTCTTTCGTCTTTACAAGGTAATTCCATGCACAATGCCCGTTTTTTAACACCTGATGCCCGACGCCAGTATGACCGCTTGGTGGCCATGTTTGATGACATATTGGCTGACCTTGATAAACGCGATCAGCAGTATTTTCAACTGCGCTTTGAGCGGCACTTTCAAAATTTATATGATGGCCTCAAACCCCTCTATGGACGCCGGGGTGACTTTGATGAGGTGCTTACGCGACTCACGACCCTCTTGGCGCGCTCATTCTGCCAACGCCCTGAGGATCTTAAGTTGCTCGACCTCGAGCGCGACCTCACCCCCGACTGGTTTCAACGCGAAACCATGATTGGTTATGTGTTTTATGTGGAACGCTTTGCCCACACCTTAGCGGCCATTGAAGACCACATCGATTATCTCGAAGAACTCGGCGTGACCTATGTGCACCTAATGTACTGCTTGCGGCCACGAGCGGGCGAAAACGACGGCGGTTACGCCATTGAGGATTACCGCCAAGTGGACCCCAAATTGGGCACGATGGATGACTTAGAAGCCATTTGTCGTTTGCTGCGCGAGCGGGGTATCAGCGTCTGTGTCGATTTGGTGCTCAACCACTGCGCCAAAGATCACGTGTGGGCAAAAAAAGCTTTGGCGGGTGATTCGCACTACCAAAATTATTTTTATATGTTCCCCGATAGGCTCATGCCCGACCGCTTTGAAGAAACCCTCCCCGAGGTGTTTCCCAATTTTGCCCCCGGCAACTTTAGTTACTACGAAGACATTGACCGCTGGGTCTGGACGACGTTTTACGAGTTTCAGTGGGATCTCAACTGGACAAACCCAGAGATTTTTATTGAAATCATCGATATCTTGTTGTATTTAGCCAACCGCGGTGTAGAAGTGATGCGCCTAGACGCCGTGGCGTTCATGTGGAAACGCCTAGGTACCAACTGCCAAAACCAACCCGAAGTGCACGATATTTTGCAAGCCATTCGCGGTTGTTCCAAGATTGCCGCTCCGGCGGTTGCCCACAAAGCCGAGGCCATCGTCTCCCCTGATGATTTGATTCACTACTTTGGCACCGGCAAACGTTACGGCAAAGTATCTAATATTGCCTATCACAACACACTGATGGTGCAATTTTGGTCATCACTGGCTAGCCGCGACACCCGTTTGATGCGCCACACCTTGCAATCGTTTCCGCGTACACCGTCATCGATTGCCTGGGGAACGTATATGCGCTGTCACGACGACATCGGTTGGGCTATTACCGACGAAGACGCCGGCGCGGTGGGCTTGAACGCGTTTGAGCACCGTAAATTCTTATCAGAATACTATTCAGGGCACTTTCCTGGTTCGCACGCCAAAGGCGAGATGTTTCAATACAACCCCGTCACCCAAGACAGCCGCATTTCGGGTATGTTTGCCAGTCTTAGCGGCCTCGAGCAAGCCAGTGAAAACCACGACGCCCGCGGTATTGCTTTAAGTATCGAACGCATGTTGCTGGGGTTTGCCCTCATGCTGGGGTTTGGTGGTATTCCCCTGTTATATATGGGCGATGAAATTGGCCTACTTAATGACTACAGCTACCAAAAAAACCCTGATGTCAAGCGTGATAACCGCTGGATGCATCGGCCTTTTATGGACTGGCACAAAGCCCAAAAACGCCATGAGGTAGGTAGCGTCGAGTACCGCATCTTTCACGGTCTGTTGAATCTTATTCGCGCCCGCAAACGCACCCCGCACTTGCACTCGTACTACGAAACCATCACCATTCCCAGCGACAATGACGCCGTGTTGGCCATGCGCCGCGCCCACCCGACAGGGGTGATGCTCGAGCTGTACAACTTCACCGAACGCCACTTAACACTCGATACCCACATTCTCAACGACAACCAACTCAGCCAACCGTTTGATCAAATTGAACAGCGTTTTATTGACATCAGCGACAACACCATCCGCATGGGACCTTACCAGCGCTTGTGGCTCATCTAATAAAAATAGGGTAGTATGGCAGTAGTCCTCACTGCTGTGCGTCCTACAGCTACAAAACATCACTTAGCCAACGCATCGCCACACTGATTTACCTATTAATGACATAGTGTTTTTTATGATGTATTGTGTTTTTATGACACAGTGTATTAGAAGCATCATGGACTCGAGTGTTCAACGCTTTTGTTCGATGTCTATCTTGGTCTAACACTAGCTAAGTGAGGTCACACATCATTGTGAGTATTGTGAACGACAACCCTAAGGAGGCTGGGATGAAGCACATCAGTTTGGTTAGTCTATTCATTTTCGTGAGTGTCACGTATGCCCAAAACGTACCACACTACTTGACGGTGAGCGCACCCTTGCTCGAAGCTGGCGTACCGTATAGCAGTAACTTAGACGAGGACGACGGGCAAAATTTCAAAGATGGCTCGAGGCTCGAGGTGTTACAAATTTTTGGTTTTGCTGGTGATATCGTCGAGTTGACCGTCACCTCTGACTTTGACAGCTACTTAAGTATTTATGATGCCAACGACACCCTGCTGAGGAGCGACGACGACAGCGCAGGCGACATGGACGCCGCTTTAACAGTTACACTGCCCGAAACCAGTCTTTACCGAGTCATCGTCAGTGGTTTTAGCGCTTTTGATGTGGGCAGTTATCAAGTCAGCTACACCACCCTTGACAGCAGCAACCTGCGCGATGGCGGCATGCTGATGCTGCCTGACAATTTACAAGGTTTTTTGGAAGCTAGCGACGACTACGACGCCGACGGTTCGCGTTACTTTGATAGTTACGAACTGGTCATCGACAGCCCCCAAGACGTCACTATTGACCTTTTTTCGGCCATGTTTGACACCTACTTGTACATCATCGATGAAGACGATGTGATTGTGGCTGAAAACGACGACGGCCCCATCAGTACCGATGCCCAACTGGTCATCAACATGGCAGCAGGTAGCTACGAGGTGATTGTCACCAGTTTTAGCTTTGAGGCCACGGGGTTGTATACGCTCGAGCTAACCCTCGACTAATTTTTGTAAGGACGCCACCCCTTATTCATCCGCAGCTTTACATACGCTTATACTCCACTAAATCTGTCAGTCAGGGTATGCGTTCGCTTCTACAACCAGCACACCACCAACACGTTGATGCATCCAGCGCACACGCACCCCGTCCAAGACCCCAAAAATCAAAGCCACAAAAAAACACCACCCGCACGTTGGGGTGGTGTTCAAGTTTTGGCAGGCCTTGACGTTTACAGTTCGTAGTTGACCAGTTCAATCAAAGCTTCTTGGGTGCTGTCGCCGCGACGCAAACCCAGTTTGTAGATGCGGGTGCAACCACCTTGGTGTTCTTGCAAACTTGGCGCAATGTCGTCCATGAGCTTGCTGACCACATGTTTATTGTGGATTTCTTTGGTGACCAAACGGCGGTCGTGCAACGTGCCACCTTTGGCAGTGGTAATCAGTTTTTCCACGTAGGGTTGTAGATTTTTGGCTTTGGCCAAGGTGGTCTTGATACGGCCATGGGTGAAAAGGGCTGTGGCTTGATTACGCATCATGGCAGTGCGGTGGCTGCCGTGGCGGTTGAGCCTGCGCCCACGTGACAAGTGTCTCATGCTTCCTCCTAGCTATCTTTTAGGGTCAAATTGTGGGCGGAGAGGCGCTCTTTGATTTCCTCGAGCGACTTATCACCAACGCCCCCGACTTTTTTGAGGTCTTTTTCGGATAGGGCAAGTAGCGCGTTCACCGAGTCGATACCTTCTTCTTGTAATGAATGCAGCACGCGGCTCGAGAGTTCTAAGTGCTCGAGGTTCATCTGCACGTCATCACTGGCGTCAGTCGGTTCGGCTTCCACCGTTTTCACACCCGGAATGCTCATAATGGGGGTACTTTCAGGCACAGCTATCCCAGGGCTACTGCTAAAGACATTCAACTGCGCACGCAAAATGTCTACTGCTCGGTCTAAGGCTTCTTGTGGCGACACGCTGCCGTCCGTCCACACCCGCAACACCAAACGATCAAGGTCCGTTTTTTGACCCACACGGGTGTCTTCTACCCGGTAGGCGACGCGGCGCACCGGGGTAAACACAGCATCAACCGGAATTGAATTAATGCGGTCTTTGGTGGCATGCACTTCCGCTGGAATATAGCCGACGTTGGTTTCTACGCGCACCTCGAGCACCAAACGGGTGTCTTGAGTCAAAGTAGCAATGTGCAAGTCTGGGTTGATGATCTCAGCGTCCATCGACGACTCAAAGTCGTGAGCGGTTACCGCACCTGCTTTTTCGCGGCGCAAGGTGAGCGTGACCGGTTCGTCGGTGTGTAACTTGACGACCAGTTCTTTGAGATTGAGAATGATTTGCATGACATCTTCTTTGACCCCTTCAATGGTCGAAAACTCATGTAAAACATCTTCAATGTAGACGCTCGTTACTGCTGTACCAGGAATGGATGACAGCAAAATGCGCCTGAGGGGATTACCCAACGTCACCCCATAGCCACGCGGCAAGGGTTCTACGATGAACTCGCCGTACTGGTCGGTGACGTTGGCAGTAAATTCTGGTTGAATCTGCACAGGCTTACCTCGAGTAATACTCAATAACCTGCAATACGTTCACAGGTACCATGATGTCTTCTGGTGAAGGCACCCGTTCAAACTTACCCGCAAGTGTATCGGCATTAAACGATAACCAGGTGGGCAGTTTACCTTTGCGGCGTTCTTCAACGTTTTCTTTGATAAAGGGAATATCACGGCTTTTTTGAACAACCGAAATTTCATCACCCGGCTTGACCCGATACGAAGGTACATCAACACGTTGGCCATTAACTTGGATGTGACCATGAGCCACGAATTGACGCGCTTGACGGCGGGTTTTGGCGAGCGTAAGCCGGAAGACCACATTGTCGAGGCGTGATTCCAACAGTTGCAAAAAGACTTGGCCACTTGCCCCTTCGCGGCGCACAGCTTCGTCAAAGAGTTTACGAAATTGTTTTTCGCTCATATTATAAATGAGACGCAATTTTTGTTTTTCGCGCAAGCGCACCGCATAATCACTAGGCTTGCGGCGGCGGCGCTGCCCATGTTCACCGGGCGGATAAGGGTGACGCTCCATATAGCGTTGTACTTTGGCAGTTTCAACGAGATTAACGCCTTCGCGGCGAGATAATTTAACGACTGGTCCACGATAACGACCCATAGTTCTCCTTAGCTCTTAGTAGGGGTTTACCCTAGAGTGGTAGAGCCACCAGCAACGCACTAGCGACTCTGCTCCGATACTGTTTATCAGTACCGTTTACAGACTTCATGTACCGATACGGCAGTGATAAAGACGCTGTAGGCACTAGACAAACGACGAAGCCAACGAAACGAATTGACAAGTTTACATGCGTTTGCGCTTGCGCGGACGACAACCGTTGTGAGGTACGGGGGTGTCGTCAACAATCGAGCGCACGTTTACACCTGTTGCTTGAATAGCGCGGATGGCTTGTTCCCGACCAGAACCCGTACCACGAATCACGATATCAAGCTGGCTGACACCATAGTTCTGGGCTTTGCGGGTAGCATCGGCGGCGGCCAACTGGGCTGCGTAGGGCGTGCCTTTTTTCGAGCCTTTGTAACCAATATGCCCCGGGCTAGACCAAGCAACGGTGTTGCCGTTCATGTCAGTGATGGTGACGATGGTGTTGTTGTATGTGGCGTGAATAAACGCTTTACCCTCACTGAGGTTACGCTTGACACGCTTTTTGGGTTTTGCACCAGTTTTTGCTTTAGCCATTATTTCTTCGCTGCTTTCTTCTTACCAGCAACCGTTTTGCGCGGTCCTTTGCGGGTTCTAGCGTTGGTCTTGGTTGACTGACCGTGTACCGTCAGGCCACGGCGATGACGCAAACCTCGGTAGCAACCAATGTCCATGAGGCGTTTGATGTTTTGCTGCACTTCACGGCGCAAGTCACCTTCTACTTTGTAAGTGCGGTCAATCACTTCACGTAACTTGGACACTTCGACGTCGGTGAGGTCTTTGACGCGGGTGTCGGGGTTAATGTCAGTTTCAGCCAGTACTGCCCTCGAGCGACTTAAACCGATACCGTAAATATACGGTAGCGCATGCTCAACGCGTTTTTCTCTGGGTAAATCAATCCCTGAAATACGTGCCATACTAACCTTGCCTTTGCTTGTGCTTGGGGTTTACGGAGCAAATGACGAAGACTTTACCGTGACGGCGAATCACTCGGCATTTGTCACACATGGGTTTCACTGAAGCGCGAACTTTCATAAGCGTCTCCTTTGCGCAAACTGCTATTTTATCAGCGTTTGGGATTATTTACGGTAAACGATGCGACCTTTTTCAGGATCGTAGGTACTAATCTCGAGTACAACACGGTCACCGGGCAAAATACGAATGTAGTGTCGGCGCATCTTACCGCCAACATGCGCCAAAATTTCTGGGCCAGCGTCGAGTTGCACTAAAAATGTCGTGTTGGGGCGGGCTTCAAGCACTACACCCTCAGTACGGATAGTGTCTTGATTGGTTTCTTCGGGGCGGTCACCGTCTTGTCTCGAGGGACGTCTGCCGCGTGATTTTCTAGCTGCCATAAGCACCTCCTGCGAACATATAAGGCGTCGGATCACGTAACACATCTGGGCTAGCGAGTGGGGCTTGATCTGCTGCTGTGAGAATACGCGGTCCATCGTTGGTTATGGCGATGGTGTGTTCAAAGTGCGCCGCCAAAGAACCGTCATGGGTGGGCGCTGTCCAACCGTCATCGAGAATATCGACACTGGTTTTGTTCATCGTCACCATCGGTTCTACTGCTAGCACCAAACCTGTGCGCAACTTTGTCCCTCGTCTAGGGCGACCGTAATTAGGCACTTCCGGCGATTCGTGAAAACTGGTGCCAATTCCATGACCCACGAACTCACGCACCACCCAAAACCCAGCGGCTTCAACAACTTCTTGAATGGCCGCTGAGACATCACCCATCTTGCGACCGATATGCATCTGCGCAATACCAGCATACAAGGACTGCTCGGTGGCGGTCAGCAATTCTTTGGTGCGCTTAGGCACCTCACCAACGGCAAACGTATACGCCATATCGGCGGCGTAACCCTTGTAAAACGTACCGATATCCACCGAGATGATGTCACCTGAACGCAACTTAGTGCTACTCGGAATGCCATGAACCACCACACTATTGATTGAGGTGCAAAGCGAAGCAGGAAAGCCGTTATAACCCAAAAACGCGGGCGTACCACCTTGGCTGCGGATGCTATCTTCAGCAATAGCGTCAAGGTCGGCGGTCGTGACACCAGGCGCAACGGCTTGGGCGACTGCCTCGAGCGCTTGCCTATTAATCACCGCCGCTTGTGCCATGATGTCGATTTCACTGCTTCGCTTGAGTATCAAGGCAAAACTCCAGAGATACGGGCAAATACCGCTTCGACACTACCTTCGCCATCAATGCGCCGCAACACCCCATGACCATCGTAGTAGTCCACGAGGGGTTTGGTCTGTTCGTTGTAGACGTTCATACGATTGCGAATCGTCGTCTCGTTGTCGTCACTACGGCCTTCGTCTTGAGCGCGTTTTAAGAGCCTGGCAATGAGTTGTTCTTGAGGCACTTCTAATAGCACCGCTGCTGTTAATGAGGCTTGATGACGGGCAAGCAACGCGTCGAGGGCTTCGGCTTGGGCGGTCGTACGTGGAAAACCATCGAGTAGTACCCGCACCTCATCAAGTTCATCGACGGTAGCTTCCACCATATCGACAATGAGGCCATCTGGCACAAGGTCACCTGCATCCATGATTTGCTTGGCTTGTTTGCCCAAGTCAGTTTGCTCGCGCACGTGATGGCGCAACATGTCCCCAGTAGAAAGTTTGTGTAAGCGACGCGCCCTAGCAAGTTTGTCACCTTGCGTACCCTTGCCAGCCCCGGGAGGCCCCATGAGCAGAATCACTTCCATCAGAAGCGCCTCCCGCGTCCGCGAATGCGGCCTTTGCTGACGAAACCGTCATAGTGGCGCATCTGCAACTGTGACTCGAGCTGCCGCAAGGTATCCAGTGACACCCCGACCACAATCAACAAACCCGTACCAGAAAACACCAACGCCAGTTGGCCGACACCGGTGAGCCAGCCCAACAGTTGCGGAGTGGCATTAACAAACCCCAAAAAGAGCGCTCCCCACAAGGTGATGCGGTTGGTAATACGCGCCAAGTGGTCGGTGGTCGGTTGCCCTGGGCGCACCCCCGGCACAAAACCACCGTATTCGCGCAAGTTGTCACTGATGCGGCGCGGGTCAAACGAAATCTGGGTATAAAAGTAGGTAAAAAGCACCACCAAGATGGTACTGGTAATCAAACCCTGCCAAACGCTGGGGTTAAACCACGCACCTACGGCTTGCAACCAAGCCACGTTGGGAAACGCCCCGATGAGCGTCGTGGGAATTGCAATCACCGACACCGCAAAGATGACCGGAATCACGCCAGCGGCGTTAACCCGCAAGGGGATATACGTCGTTTGACCGCCCATGACGCGCCTGCCAACCACTTTACGGGCGTACTGCACGGGAATGCGCCGTTCGCCTTGTTGCACTAAGACCATGCCAGCAATGGCAACAACCAACAGCACAAAAAAGATGAGCAAGCTAAACAAGTTACCTTCACCCGTAGCAATCAAGCGGAACTGCTGGGTGATGGCACCTGGGTAGTTAGCGACAATGCCTGCAAAGATAATCAGCGAGATGCCGTTACCAATACCGTACTCGGAGATTTTTTCCCCGAGCCACATAACAGTCGCAATACCGGCGACTTGGGTAATCATGACAATGAACCAGAAAAACGGCCCGTTACCCCAGCCTACTTTAAGCGCGCCACTTGGCCCCAACAGGGCAATGGCCAAAAACAAACCTTGAATAGCGCCCAAACCCACCGCGCCGTAACGGGTGTATTGGGTGATTTGGCGGCGGCCTTCTTCACCTTCTTTGGCGAGGCGCTCGAGCGGCGGATACACCGAGGTGAGCAACTGAATAATAATGCTGGCCGTGATGTAAGGAATCACCCCGAGGGCAAAAATCGAAAAGACTTCGAAGTTACCCCCCGTGATGAATCCCAAGAGGTCAAACACCCCCCCTTGGGACTCGAGCTGCCCGCGCAAGACGTCAATGTCAATACCGGGCGTCGGGATGAACACCCCGAGACGGTACACCGCTAGTAGCCCGATGGTAACGAGTAACTTGTTGCGCACCTCGGGGATAACTACGGCGTTGCGAAAAGCATCTAACATTATTGGGTTGCCTCAGTCTGGGTGGTGACTGTTCCTCCTTGGGCGCTCACCGCTTCACGGGCAGCAGCACTGCACGCACTCACGGTGACAGTCAAGTTTTTGACCTCGAGCGTACCCTTAGCGAGCAGTTTCACCGGGCGATTTTCGTGGCGAATGACCCCTTTGGCGTGCAAGGTTTCGGCGCTCACCGTGTCACCTTCAGCAAAACGGTTAAGCTCGCGCAAGTTTACGACCTGTACCGGAATGCGGTAACGGTTAAACCCGCGTTTGGGTAAACGCTCAATCAAACGCGATTGGCCACCTTCCCAACCGGGGCTTTGACTGAAACCGCTGCGGCTTTTTTGGCCTTTTTGTCCCCGCCCGGCAGTCTTACCATTGCCCGAGCCAACCCCGCGACCAACGCGGTTGCGGTTACGCTTGGCACCAGGCGCGGGGGCAAGTTCGTTGAGTTTCATGATGCTCCTTCAATCTCTAATAGATAAGCCACTTGGGAGACCATGCCCCGAATCGACGGGTTATCCGGCAATTCGCGGCGGTCACCTGTTTTGCGTAAGCCCAAAGCTTGCACAGTATCGCGGTGCTTTTTGCGCACCCCAATTAGACTGCGTTTTAAGGTCACCGTCATTGGGCAAGTTCCTTTTCGCGTTGTGATTCTTCAAAGGTCTTGAGCTGTTTAAGGCCTTCGATGACCGCATACGCCACGTTGGTTGGGTTACGAGAACCAAACTCTTTGGTAAGGATATTGCGGTAACCTGCCAGTTCGATAATAGCCCTTGGCACCTTGCCGGCAATTACCCCTGTACCTGCACCAGCGGGTTTGAGCATGACGCGGCTGGTACTGTGTTCACCAATAACTTGGTGCGGCACCGTGCCGGGTTCTTCGATGGGTACTTCAATGAGGTTGCGGCGGGCAAAGTACTGACCTTTTTGTACGGCCAAAGGCACTTCTTTGGCTTTACCCAACCCCAAACCCACACGGCCATTGCGGTCACCGATGGCCACCATTGCCCCAAAGCGGAAACGACGTCCGCCTTGGTAGGTTTTGGCAGTGCGGCGAATAAAAATTACGTTATCTTCAAAATCGCTATCAGCCATTAGAATTCCAATCCTCCTTCACGTGCGCCATCAGCCAAAGCTTTGACGCGACCGTGATAGCGGTAGCCTGCGCGGTCAAAGACAACTTTGCGGACGTCTTTGGCCAAAGCGCGTTCGGCGAGGGCTTTACCGACTGCTCGAGCTTGTTCGGTCTTGCTGCCACTGGGCTTTAAGCTCTTGCTATTGGCTTCGGCAACCGTGATGCCCTTGTCACTGTCGATGATTTGTGCGTAGATGTAACGGCTACTGCGAAATACACTGAGGCGTAAACGCCCGGTATCAACTGGCCGTTTGAGCTTTCTACGGGTACGAAACTTACGGCGGTCTTTGTTGGTCTTAATCTGAAACATTTACCTTACCTCTTAGCGAGACGCGGCTTTACCGGCTTTGAGTCGGACGTATTCACCCGCGTAGCGCACACCCTTGCCGTGATAGGAATCGGGCGGACGCAGCGCGCGCAAGTTGGCACACACTTGGCCGACGAGTTGTTTGTCGATACCGCTGACGGTGATTTTGGTAGGTTCCGGCGCAGCGATGGTGATACCTTCGGGGGCATCGTAAGTAACAGGGTGCGAATAACCCAGTTGCAGTTCTAAGGTGCTGCCTTTCATAGCGCAGCGGTAACCGACACCTTGAATTTCTAGGTTGCGGGTATACCCCTCAGAAACACCCAAAACGGCGTTGTTGACTAGACTACGCGCCAAACCATGCTGAGCGCGGTCGTTGCGGTTGTCGCTCGGGCGCGTGAACGATACTGTACCGTCCTCTTGCTCGAGGGTAATTCTCGAGCTGATGGCAAATGACAACGTACCCTTGGGGCCTTTGACCTGCACGTCTTGCGTGCGGGCGTTGCGTGGTTTGCTGCTAATTTCTACGCCTTTAGGAAGCGTAATGGGAGCGCGTCCAATGCGTGACATTACCACACCTCACAAATGATTTCGCCACCGACGTTTTGGCGGCGGGCGTCGCGGTCAACCATCAACCCTTGCGAGGTCGACACCACAGCTACACCCAAACCACCGCGCACAGGAGGCACGGCTTTGCCTTTGCTGTAAGCGCGCCTACCAGGTTTGGACACGCGGCCAATGTAGCTGATTAACGGACGGCGCTTAGGGCCATATTTGAGCCCCACGCGCAAGACAGGCTTACCGTCAACTTCGACAGTTTCAGCGGACTTCAAGTAACCTTCGCGCACAAGCACATCGGCGATAGCGCGTTTAAATTTGCTCGCTGGGATGTCCACGTGCGGGTTAGCAATGGCACTCGCGTTGCGAATGCGGGTGAGCATATCAGCGATGGGATCTGCGTACATGCAAACTCCTTTATGATGCTTGAGACAGGTATCAAAACACGTGTTTTGACCTTGCATCTCTCAAACGTGAGATCTTTATTTACGAAAGGGCATGCCGAGCAGTTCTAACAAACTGCGCGCTTCTTCGTCGGTTTGGGCGCTAGTGACGATGGTGATATCGAGACCGCGCTGACGGTCAATTTGGTCGTAGCTGATTTCTGGAAACACCATCTGTTCGCGAATACCCAAGGTGTAGTTACCACGACCATCAAAACTGTTGGGATTCACGCCGCGAAAATCACGCACCCTTGGCAGCGCTAAGTTAATCAGTTTTTCCAAAAACACCCACATGCGGTCGCCGCGCAAGGTCACTTTGAGACCGATTGGCATGCCCGCACGCAACTTGAAGTTCGAGACTGACTTTTTGGCTTTGGTGATAACCGGGCGCTGCATGGCAATAAGCGAAAGTTCGCGGCTAGCGCGCTCGAGCACCTTGGAATCTTCCCGGGCTTCGCCAAGTCCCATGTTGATGACGATTTTCTCGAGCTTGGGAATGGCCATGACGTTGTCATAGTTGTGGCGTTCTTTGAGTGCAGCAGCAATATCACTGCGGTAACGCTCACGCAGGGCAACTTGAATACTCATAGTTCCTCCTGGTCAAGCCGAGCACCACTCTTGACGCTAATGCGCACCTTTTTACCGTCTTCAAAGGCGTAACCAATGCGGCTGGGCTTGCCACTTTGCGGGTCTAGAATCTGTACGTTGCTGACGTGAATTGACCCCTCGAAGTTGTTAAATCCCCCTTGCGGGTTTTCTTGGGTAGGCCGTTCGGCTTTGGTGACGATGTTGACATCGCGCACTACCACGCGCCCTTTATCACGTAGGACTTCAATGACTTCACCTTCTTTGCCACGCTCACGGCCCGTGATGACACGAACACGGTCACCTTTTTTGAGACGCGTGCGTGGAGCAGGTTGTCTGTAGCGTTTAGGCATTAGAGCACCTCCGGCGCGAGCGACACAATACGCATGAAGTTGCGTTCACGCAGTTCACGCGCTACTGGGCCAAACACCCGCGTACCCCTTGGTTCGTTGACGTTGTTGATAATCACAGCAGCGTTGCTATCAAAGCGAATACTGCTGCCATCGGCACGGTTGATTTCTTTTTTGCTGCGTACAATCACCGCCCGCACCACATCGCCTTTTTTGACGGCAGCTCGAGGAATGGCATCTTTGACGGCGGCTACGATAACGTCACCCACACCGCCTACTTCGCGCTGACCGGTACCGAGCACACGAATACACTGAATGCGGCGTGCACCGGAATTGTCAGCGACGTCTAAGTAACTTTCTTGCTGAATCATGGCGTGCTCCTAGCCCCTTGCCTTCTCAATTAAGCGCGTTACGGCAAAACGTTTGCGCTTGCTGATGGGACGGCGGGCGATGATTTCCACGGTGTCACCGATGTTGTACTCATTGTTTTCGTCGTGGGCAAGATACTTTTTGCTCACAGCCACGACCTTGCCGTACAAGGGGTGTTTCATGCGCCGCTCGACACTGACCGTCACGGTTTTATCGGCTTTGTCGCTGGTGACGACGCCTTGAAGAACTTTTTTCATGCTTGTTGCATCCTTTTTTCCGTGATGATGGTGAGCATGCGGGCAATGCCACGTTTGACCGCCCGAATCCGCCGAGGGTTGCTCGCTTGTCCCATAGACGCTTGGAAACGTAGGTCAAGGAGTTCTTCTCGAGCTTTGCTCACTTCATCTTCAATCTCGTCAACCGTCAAATTACGGATCTCATTGGGCTTCATCATAGACCTCACGTTTGACCATCTTGGTTCTGATGGGCAATTTGTGACCCGCTAAGCGAAAGGCTTCTTTGGCTTGGGCTTCAGTGACGTTGGCAACTTCAAACATGACCCGACCAGGTTTGACCACGGCCACGTAATATTCAGTTGCCCCTTTACCTTTACCCATGCGCACTTCAGCAGGCTTTTTGGAAACCGGCTTATCGGGAAAAATACGAATATAAATCTTACCGCCGCGCCGGAAGTAACGGCTCATGGTGATGCGGCAAGCTTCGATATGGTTGGCTTTAATCCAAGCAGGTTCCATGGCCACTAGGCCGTAATCACCAAAAGCGACATAATCGCCCCCTTTGGTGTCGCCTTTCATGCGACCGCGAAATTGCTTGCGATATTTCACACGTTTAGGGATTAACACGCTTTACCTCACTTATCGCGGCTGTTACGTCCGCGTCCACCCGAACGATCATTGCGGTCATTGCGGTCACCACCAGGGCGGCGGCGCGCTTGCGGGCGGCGACGACGACGGCCACGGTCTTCATCTTGACGGGGTTTGGGAAGAACGGCAGCGCGGCGCTGTTTGTCACCGATAACTTCACCATTAAACACCCACGTCTTAACGCCAATGACACCATACGAGGTGCGGGCTTCATAGTGACCATAGTCGATGTCAGCACGCAAGGTTTGCAAGGGCACGCGGCCATCCATGTAGTGTTCTGGACGGGCTTGCTCAGCACCACCCAAGCGCCCTGAGCAACGCACCTTCACGCCCTTGGCGCCTGATTCCATGGTGCGCTGCACGGCTTGTTTCATGGCGCGCTTAAACGCAAAACGGCGCACGAGCTGTTCAGCAACCCGCTGTGACACCAGCGCCGCGTTGACGTTCGGGTTGGGCACTTCTTGTACGTTTACGGCAATAGTACCGCTGAGTTTGTGATCGAGTTTGGCACGCAAGGCTTTGATGGACTCGCCACCGCGCCCAATCACCACGCCTGGTTTGGCGGTGTGAATGGTGACGTTGATGTTGTGTGCAGCACGTTCAATTTCAATATCGGCGATGCCGCTGTGACCAACGTCTTTTTCAATGGCACGGCGAATGAGAGCATCTTCCTCGAGCAACTTGGCGTAATCCTTCGAACCCGCATACCAACGCGAGGAAGGCGACTTATTGACACCGAGACGAAACCCTAAGGGGTTGATTTTATTACCCACTATAAACTCCTCTACACATCCCGCTCTTCTAGGATGATGGTGATGTGGCTCGTGCGCTTGCGCAACATATCCGCTCGCCCTCGCGCCCTTGGTAAGTAGCGCTTGAGGGTAGGGCCTTCATCAACCATGATGTTGGAAACAAACAAACTGTCTTCAAACATATCGTGATTGTTAACGGCGTTGGCTTTGGCGCTTTGCAGCAACTTCAAGATGGGTTTGGCTGCCCGTTTGGGCGTAAAACGCAAGATGTCTTCGGCTGCTTCGACGTTTTTGCCACGAACCAAATCTGCCACTAAGCGGGTCTTTTGCGGGGTAATGCGAATCATCTTGAGATAGGCTTTGGCTTGAAGCTTGTCACCGTTCATCGCTTGTTGCCCCCGTGACCACGGAAGGTACGCGTCGGCGCAAACTCACCGAGCTTGTGACCGACCATATTCTCTTGAATAAACACAGGCACATGCTGACGGCCATTGTGCACGCCAATGGTGTGACCCACCATCTCGGGCACGACTGTGCTACGGCGACTCCAGGTACGAATTACCCGGCGACTCCCGCTTTCGTTGGCATCGTCAATTTTATCGAGCAAGCTTTCATCGACAAAAGGGCCTTTTTTCATGCTACGCGGCATCGTTACCTACCTTTCTTCGTGCGACGCCTGCGCACAATAAAGCGCGAACTGGCTTTGCGAGTCGAACGGGTTTTGTAACCCTTGGTCTGTTGACCCCAAGGGCTTACCGGCGGACGGCCACTGCTCGAGCGCCCTTCGCCACCACCATGTGGGTGATCTACTGGGTTCATCGCCCGACCACGTTGGTGCGGCTTACGACCCATCCAACGTTTACGACCTGCTTTACCCAGAACGATGTTTTTGTGCTCAGCGTTACCGACAGTACCGACAGTGGCGTAGCACTCAGCGTGCACGCGGCGCAGTTCGCTAGATGGCAAACGCAAGGTGACATAATCACCATCGCGGCCTTGAATCTGCACGCTTGTACCTGCACTGCGGGCAAGTTGTGCGCCTTTACCTGGCGTCAGTTCCACGTTGTGGATAACCGTACCAACGGGGATAAAACGCAAAGGCAAAGCGTTGCCGACAACGGGTTCTGCATCAGCACCTGCCACAATGCGGCTACCAACTTCAAGCTTCTCAGGCGCAATGATGTAACGCTTTTCGCCATCAAAGTAGTGCAGCAGGGCAATGTTGGCCGTGCGGTTAGGATCATATTCAATGGACGCCACTTTGGCAGGGACGCCAGCTTTATCGCGGCGACGAAAATCAATCACCCGATAACGGCGCTTGTGGCCACCACCGCGAAAACGCGAGGTGGTGCGCCCACGGTTATTACGTCCACCCGTGCGCTTTTGGCTCTTGGTAAGAGCGCGTTCGGGGTCGTTGCCCTTGGTGATGTCACCAAAGTCCGACACCGTCATAAAGCGCCTCGAGGGCGTATAAGGACGGAATTTCTTTGTTGGCACCGAAAAAACCTCCTAAAACACGCGTGAGCGCGTTTAGCTCATTCCTTCAAGTTGGGTGATGCGCTGTCCGGGTTTGAGCGTGACCACCGCTTTTTTACGTTTTGGACGCAGCCCCCGGTAGCGCCCCATGGTGCGCTCTTTACCACGCACATTGGAAATATTAATTTTCACCACGTCTACCTCAAAGACTTTGCGCATGGCGTCTTTGACTTGACTGCGGGTCGCTTGTGGGTGCACGTAGAAGGTGTACTTGCTGCTACCTTCCATCATGTTGGTCATGCTTTTTTCGCTCAACACCGGGCGCAAGATGACATCATAAGGACTCATGCTTGACCTTCCTCACTGGCATCAGTGCTGCTAGCTGCGCCATTGGCTGAACCATTAGCTGAACTGTCAACTGCACTGCCAGCTGCACTGTCAAAGAGCGACGCATCAGCGATTAAGTGCTCGTGGCGCAAGATGTCATACACGTTGATACCCGCTGCTGCTAACACACTGACCCAAGGTACATTGCGGGCAGCGCGGCGCACCAAGGCATCATCAGTAACGAGCAGCACCCGTTCGCTGCCGTCAAAACCATGTTCTTTGGCCCAAGCTACAAACTCTTTGGTCTTACCAGCAATGTTGAAACTGTCCACCAAGGTGAGTTTATTGTCGTTGGCGCGGTCAGCGATGGCCATACTGAGACCCAAGCGACGCACCCGTTTAGGGAGGCTGTAACTATAGTCTCGAGGTTGCGGACCAAAGGTCGTGCCACCCCCTACGAAAATAGGCGCTTTGCGACTGCCGTGGCGCGCCCGCCCCGTACCTTTTTGAGGGTACATCTTGGCAGTTGTACCCGCTACTAAACCACGGGTTTTGGTGGCTGCCGTACCACGACGGCGCTTAGAAAGCTGCCACGACACCACTTCATGTAATACGTGCGCTTTGGGTTCAGGAAGGTCTAAGGTCACTTTGCGACCACTACCTACCACATCTAACGTCACTGACATTATTTGTTCCTCTTCGAGTCTTTGATGACCAAAAGCCCACCGTTAGGTCCAGGCACTGCCCCTTTGATGAGTAGCAAGTTGTCATCAGGACGCACTTCAACAATGTTGAGCGCCAAGGTAGTGGCTGTTTTGCCGCCGTAACGACCCGCCATCTTTTTCCCCTTGTTGATGCGACCTAATGACTTACCAGAAGCAATTGAACCCGGTGAGCGGTGCTTTTTCTTGACCCCGTGCGAAGCAGGCAAGCCAGAGAAATTCCAGCGTCTCATGACACCTGAGGTGCCACGCCCTTTGCTTACACCAGAAACATCAACTTTTTGACCAGCTTCAAAGATGGTCACGTTCACTTCGTCTTCTTCCGGTTCGTAATCGCGGAATTCCACCAGGTGGCGTTTGGGGTCGACACCTGCTTTGGCAAAGTGACCCGACATGGGCTTGTTGGCGCGTTTTTTATCTTCCCACGCTAGTTGCACGGCACTGTAACCGTCACCAGTAGGGGTGCGCCTTTGCACCACCGGACAAGGCCCAGCAAGTACCACAGTGACAGGCACCAACTTGTCGTCTTGCCACACCTGGGTCATGCCAATTTTGGTTCCCAGAATGCCTTTCATGACTAACGTCCTCCTACCGTCTTGATTTCGATATCGACGCCCGTCGGTAAGTCCAAGTGCATCAAACTGTCGATGGTGCTCTTGGTGGGCGCTTTGATGTCAATCAAACGGTTATGGGTACGGATTTCAAAATGTTCGCGGCTGTCTTTGTTGACAAACGGGCTACGTAGTACGCAAAAACGGCGAATACGCGTAGGTAGTGGCACAGGGCCTGCTACTTTAGCACCCGTGCGTTTGACCGTATCGACAATCTTGGAAGCAGAACTGTCCAAGCTGCGGTGGTCAAACGCCCGCAAGCGAATGCGAATGATCGGTGCTGCAGCCATGGTTACTTCGTCACAGCCGTGACCACACCAGCACCTACCGTGCGACCACC
>CAZKAZ010000029.1:0-55942 GCA_964550765.1 uncultured bacterium
CGAGGGCGTCTGGCGTGATCTGCGCCGCCACCTCCCCGGCGATGAGCGGGGGCGCCTTGCGCAGAATCTTGGCCAGCGCGAAGCAGGGGAAGCCGAGATCCCCCATCTCGGGATTGGGCGGCGCGGCGAGCGCAATCGAATCGGAGACGTCCTCGGGGACGTCGAGCCATCGGCCGACCAGCTCACCAGCGTTGTAGCTAGCGAGGCAGGCGACGTAGATTCTGGGGGTGTCGGTGTTTGTTGTGGCGTCGGTCATAGGCTCTCCTTGAGTTGCTCGAGCGCGTCTGCTGTGCGTTGCCAGTCATCACCTTCGCTTGCTTTGTCGCGGCAGATGTTGATGAGGGTGGTGAGGGTCGGCACTAAGCCGTAGATATCGACCCAGACTTTGAGGTTGGTTTCGGGAAAAGGTAGGGGGTGCGGCATGTCAACAGACCGCCGCACAGGATGCGTACTTGGGTTCACTGGGCTGGGATTCACTGGGGATGCTGGCAGTGACGGCGGTGTCGCGGGTGTGAACGGTTGCCAGAATGCAGTAGGTCTCGGTTTGAGCGCGGATGGAGTACTGGTCGGGGGTGTTTTGGACGTGAGTGGAAAAGTAAAAGCGCACGTCGGGGTCGGGGTCGGCACAGGTTTTGAGGTAGCTGTTGATTTGTCGTTGCATATCGACGCGGGCGTCCTCGAGGCTAGTAGTGGATTCGGCTGAGAACATTTCAATCATGGGTGTGTTCCTTTCGGGTGCTAGGTTGTCGTTGACTGCGGATGTAGTAACCTCCTTTCTTGTCTTCCCTACCCGCACAGCTTTGCTGTGCTACCTGCGTAGGTTCACGCGTTGCATGCTCGAAGCCACGCTCGGTAGTGCTCGGCGGTGAGTAGGGTGGCTGCGCCATAGTTAGCAACCAAGTGACTGCTTTCTTGGGGGTTGTGTTCGGTGGCTCGAGACTGGATATAGACGATGGTGGTCTGTTGTCCGTCTCTGCGCATAGGCAGTGCCATGGTGGCAGCGAAGAAGTGTTGATGGTTTACCTCAACATCCGCGAGGATGAACCACTGGCCTTGACTCACATCGAGCACGGTCATGGGGTCTCCTTAAACGCAGCAAGTAGGGCGTCAGCGATGGCGGTTGCCCCTTGGGTGGTGCGAAACATTGCGTAGTCCTGCAAGAGGCTGCCGAGGTTGTGGGTTTGCAGTTTCAGGGCAATGTCCACAGCGCGTTCGCCTGCTGGTTGCTGATTACCGTAGTGATGGGCGGCGGCGACATACTGCAAATCGGTTTTAAGCGTGCTCATGGGATCTCCTGTTCGTCTTCATCACGAAACATGGGGGTTTGAATGCCGTCACCGACGTTGAATTCCACGAGCAGTCCCAAGCCTTCTTGACGGTTGAGGGCTTGTTTGCGAATACGGGCGAGGCGACTGAGTTCTTGGCTCGAGATGCGTTTGGTTTTAGGGATGTCTTCTTGAAACAGCACGGGGTCTTGGTTGTCGTCCATAGGGGTCTCCTTTCCAGTGTCTTGAGAAGCAAGAAAAAAGACACGCCGGAGCGTGCCTCGTTGGGTATTTGGGTCGGTTTAGCGGTTGCAGATGACGATTTCTACTGGGGTGATGAAGCTGTAGATATCGGGTTGCAGTTCAAATACTTTGCCCGTGCGGATAAGAGCATTGAGCCATAAGCGCACGCGGGACGGTTCGGCTTGGGTGTGTTCGACGAGTTCGGTGAAGCTCACCATGCGGGCTTGTTGTTGCAAGTAGTCGAGAATCTGGGTTTTGAGGGGTTTAGTCATGGGTGACTCCTTTCTACTTGTCTCCCCTGCACAGCTTTGCTGTGCTACCTCTGCTCGTTAGAAATGGTTCAGGTCAATGCCCAGCTTGGTGTACCAAAACGCATCAAGGTATTTGGGGTTGTAATAGTCACCAGTAGCGCGGTGATAACGGATGTCGATACCTTCGGCGCGGACTTCTCGAAGGGCTCTATTGAACAGGTAGCCTTCGCCTGAAAAAGGACGAGTTGCGTACCTCATGTTGTTCTTGAGGCCTGCGAGTTGTAGGACGCCTGAATGTTTGCTCATGACTGCTCCTTTCAACCACAAAACATGCACAGCTTTGCTGTGCTAGCCCCATTCAGCGTTGGCATCTGACATAGGGAGGCGTCAGGCAGTGACGTGTTGCTCGAGTGCGTCTAGCGGGTTGCCCCAAGGGTCGGGTGGGTTGGGGTGGCGTCAGCAACTGCGCCACGTTCGCATCACCCGCGACGGCTTGTGCGCACGTCAGCATCACGAAGCGCCACGTTCGCATCACCAAGGGTGGGGTTTGCGCACATCGGCAAGGCACATGGAACACAAAAAAATAGCCCCCGAAGGGGCAGTGATTAGCGGCTCAGTAACCACTGTTCGTATTCGTAATTCTCTAAGGGATCATCATGCCAGCACTTGACGGTTTCGATGAACCGACCATCGCAGTACAGCGCACCAAAGCCAGCTTTGCGAGAAGAGGCTTCAAAGTGTGCCGTTTCGCTGGTTTCTAAGTAGCCTTGCTCGAAGGTGAAGTCACCGATGTCGTAATCGGGATTGTATTGAAAGCGTTCAGCTTGTTCATGGGTGACTTTGACGGGATACTGTTCAATCCAGGTTTTGCGTCCGTTGACAGTGGTCGCGGTTTTGCGGAACTCACCGTAGTGCCTACCGCGAAACGTCTCGGGTTGAATGACGCGCCTGGTGTTGGGTTTGCGGTACTTGTCTTTGAGAGTATCCGCCAGTTTGGAGATGGCGTACATAACGGCTAAAGCGGCTTGACGGTCTTCAGGTTCATGGTCAACGAGGACGTTCTCACCTTGAGCTTGTTTGCGAGCAGCAATTACCAATAAGCGTTTGATGCGTTCGTCACTGTGGAACGATGTGCGCAAGAAACCGAGCATGGCTTCTTTGCTGTAGGTGTAAAACCCTTGTTGTTCAGCGGGTAAGTGACTTACGAACTGATTGACGGATACGTGCATGGTTTCCCTCCTTCGGGACAAAAACTGAAAACGTAGCTGTGCAGGAAAAACACAACTGTTTTGAGAACCACGCCGGAAGTCAAGGGCTTGGGTTTGGCGCTGTCTGAGACGATCTACCTTGTTGGAAACGTCATGTGGTCAATGAACAGCTGCGCCAAAGCGACAAAATCGTCCTCACCGATAACGCCGCCCCACAACTGGCGATTTTGTCCCCTTGACGGAGGTGTACACTGGAAAGCCATGTGTGTAATTTATTCCGTGTGGGACGCGAATGAAGCGCGTGGATGGCATTGGTTGTGATGGGGTGTACGTCGACATTGGGGTGGCTCGAGAGACATCACCGGTGATGGAGTTTGCAGGGTTGGTATTGGGGTGCTCGAGCCAATCGCACCACTTTCACCAGAAACGCATTTTTGCACCAGCCAGTGCTACACTTGTCCTATGAAA
The DNA here is from genome assembly GCA_964550765.1 of uncultured bacterium. Lineage (GTDB taxonomy): Bacteria > Deinococcota > Deinococci > Deinococcales > Trueperaceae > JBCCBI01. Next base: position 3,436 of record CAZKAZ010000029.1, read on the forward strand.
CGTGCCACCGTGACCATCCCCGACGACTTAGAGCGCGAGTTGAATGCCTACTTGCAAAAACAGGACGCGCCGCCTAGCTTAACGGCAGTCATGCAAGCAGCCTTGCGGGAGTATCTGCAAACGCAACGCTTGCGCGAACGAGACTACAAAGTTGCCCGTGGCCCCATCCGCATCACCCCCGCCAAACAGGGCAGTGGACTAAGCGATGTCAGCGTCAACCATGACCGTTATTTCGCTGAGTAAGTTTGCATGCCACGCCGTGTGTTAGTGGATACGGGGGTGTTGTATGCCTTGGTTGACCCCAGTGACCAGCACCACGAACGAGCACAACGTGAAGCAGCGTTGCTCAATGGTTGGGAGGTGCTGTTGGCGTACCCGATTTTGCTCGAGAGTTACTCACTTGTGCTGCAGCGCCTTGGCAGACAAGTCGCAGGGCAGTATTTGGCACAAGCTAGTGTCAGTTTTGGGGTTATCAACGTCATGTCCGAGGACTATCAAGCCGCCATTGAGGTTGTAGACCGTTACGGTGACCAAGTGATTTCGCTGTTTGATGCCGTGTTAGCGGTGTTGAGTGAGCGTTTGGATGTACCGCTTTGGACGTTTGATAGTGATTTTGATGTGCTGCGGGTGTCTGTGTGGCGTGAGGGAATTGACTAGCCCCAGCAAAACAAACTGTCAATCTTCAGTAACCGAATTGCCAACAATACTACGCACATCGGCATTGAGGTGCTCGAGCCAAAGCGGTACATTCGTCGTCAGTGGCGATGTGAAATGAACCTACCGATGCCTTATTGAAAAAAACCCAGGCAACCATGCACGACCTTCCCACTGGTCGCATCCATGAGTCGCATCCATGAGTCGCATCCACGCCGACGCCGCTAAATCAGCCCTTCGAGAGGTTAGCCAATGACGAACACACAACAAACCAGTTTTATTGAAGCCAAAACACGCTCCATACGCGAACTACTCAAGGGCGTCAAGTACGCTATCGACTTCTATCAGCGTGAGTATAAGTGGGAAACCAGGAACATCACTGAACTGCTCGAGGATTTAGAAAACAGGTTTCTCAGTGACTTCTCCGAGGATCACGAACGCCCCGATGTGGCTAACTATGGCCCTTACTTTTTGGGTTCGATCGTGATATGCCATCGCAACGGCGAGAACTTCATCATTGATGGTCAACAGCGCCTTACCTCGCTCACGTTGCTGCTCATGCACATCTATCACCTACGCAAAGACAGGCGCGAAGTACCCGACGTCGATGACCTCATTTTTTCTGAACAGTACGGTCAAAAAACGTTCAACATTAACGTCCCAGACCGCAACAAATGCATGAGGGCGTTATATGAAGGCGAGACATGCGATTTAGCAGATGCGTCTGCATCAGCCCGTAACATCGTGGCACGTTACGATGACATCATTGAGAATTTTCCGGCTAGCTTAGAAGGGGACGTCCTACCGTATTTTGTCGACTGGTTACTCGAAAAAGTAAGACTTGTCGAAATCGCCACCAATTCCGACGAAGACGCTTACGCGATTTTTGAGACCATGAACGATCGGGGCTTATCGCTGAGTCCCACGGATATGTTGAAAGGCTATCTGCTAGCCAACATCCGCGAGGATGACAAGAAAGCGGAAGCCAACAAACTCTGGAAGCAGCGCATTCTAGAGTTGAACAACACCGGGCAAGATGAGGAACTGGACTTTTTCAAAAACTGGTTGCGAGCCAAGTACGCCCAAACCATGCGCGAGCGCAAGCGGGGTGCGACCAATCAGGACTTCGAGCGCATCGGCAGTGCTTTTAACAAGTGGGTTCGTGATGAGAAAGACCGTCTGAAGTTAAACCGTAGCGACGATTATGAAGCGTTTATCCACACACAATTCAACAAATTTTCTGACTACTACATTCGCATCCGCAAAGCGGCCTGGTCTTTAACACCAGGGTTGGAATACGTGTATTTCAACGCGCAAAACAACTTCACCTTGCAATATCCCACCTTGCTGGCACCCCTTGACGCTAACGATTCCGACAGTGTCATCGAGCAAAAGATACGTTTAGTGGCAGGCTACCTCGACATTTTTATCGCTCGACGCGCCGTCAATCGCCGCACACTGGGTTACTCCTCGTTGACCTATCCCATCTTCAATCTCATCAAAGAAATACGCGGGATGAGTGTCAGCGAATTGGCGCAGCACTTAAAACAAAGAATCAACGAAATGCATGAGTCGTTCGAGGGTATGTTGTACTTCCAAATGCACCACAGAAATCGGCGTTACGTGCGGCAAATTTTGGCGCGGCTCACGTACTATGTCGATAAGGAGAGCGGGCAAGCAACCCACTTTGAAGATCTTATTGCCAGTGCAAATGACACCAAGAAGCCCTACGAGATTGAACACATCTGGGCAAATCAGTACGAACGGCATACCGACGAATTTAGCTCGGTGTATGAATTTCAGGAACACCGCAATCGGATCGGCGGTCTTGTGCTGTTGCCGCGTGGTTTTAATCAAAGCTACGGCGATAAGCCCTATGAGGAAAAATTGCCTCGCTACTACGGTCAAAACAATCTACTCGTGCAGTCACTCAATCCTCAGTGTTACGAAAACAATCCAGGATTTCGGAGATTCATTGAGGAAAGTGGGTTGCCATTTAAACCGCACGAGCAATTCAAGTTACAAGACCTGGATGAGCGTCAAGCCCTTTACCGCCAGATTGCCGAGCAGGTCTGGAGCACAGAACGCTTCGATAGAGAAATCGCCACAGCAGAATAACGCAAACAGCCCGCGAGAGTTGAATGGGGTTGGCTTTCTTATCACCTCTGCCTTAACTTCAGCGAGCGAGTAGGTGCTGCGGATACTGGTAGGCGCTGTGTGTTGGCGTCGTCATCGTCCGCGCTGCGTATCATCAACAACAGGGTCGCCGTAGGCGTCCGCATCAACTAGGTGGAACATTCGGGGGTGAACACCAAAAAAATAGCCCCCGAAGGGGCAACGGTCACGAAAAGTCGAAAAGCACCCGCGAGACGGGCACGGGCGACTCGAACACGGTGACGGACGCACCAACCCGAACCGCCGACACAGGCGGGACACCCCGAGACAGCGACGACCCCCGAGGCAACCAACGCCAAGCAGGCACACCCGCGATAGAAGCACGCACCCACACGCCACCACCCAACAGAGACGGCAACGCACACGAACGCGAACAAACCACGAACACGGGAACGCGACGAGCACAAAGCGACAACGAGAAGAACGACCCGCGCCCAACCGACGAACCAACGAAAGCAACGCAACCAACCAGCCGACCCGAGACAGCCAAACGACGCGAACGCGCCAAGAGCGCCGACGCAGCAACCGAACGAGGGCAACCAGGGGAAGCAGACCCCCAGACGACGGGCACGCCCAACCGCGACGCCTGAGACACGACGGGACGCACCGCCGCAGGGAAACCCGCGAACGAACACCAAGCAGCCGACACCAGCGACGACGAACGCACCCGCCCACGCACCGACGCAGGAAGCGAAGGCAACACCAAAAGCAGGGCACGAAGGGCGAACAGGTCAGCGCCCAGAGCACCACCCGACGCCACGCCCAGACCCGAACGGGCAAACGCAGCCACCACACGCGACACAAAGGGAAACCACGAACGAGACAGAGAACGAGAACCCAACACCCAAACAAACGCACCAGCAGGACGAGAACGAACAGACACGACAAACACCCCCAAAAAGACAAGAACGAAACACCCAACGACGCCAAGACGCCGCACCGACACAAAGAAAAAGAAAGAAGAAGAAAAGAAAAAGAAGAAAACGAACAACAAACGAACCCCACGGAGTCAAGCCCGAGCGAAGCGAGCTCGAGAGCCTGTGAGCGGGTGTGTGGGAAGTGATGGTGGGAAATATGCCGGCTAACAACATGAGGCCGAGGCTAGCGGCGGGCGACGGGGGCTCGATGCCCCCCGAGGCCGTGTTTCAGGCGAAGGCTTGACGGAAGTGGTATGCTGCGGAGCCATGTGTGAATAACCAACTCCGTCTGTGACGCGCTAATGAAACACATTGCAATGGTAGTGAGCAGATGAGCGTAAGCGAACGCGGTAGGAGTGGAGCAGACCATAATGAGTACAGCGAATAACGTTAGTTCTGCCGTCAGGCAGTGGGCTGCGTAGCGTTCAACGTATGCAATTTGAAACATTGAGCCAAAAAAACCGCCCACGTTCTCAGGTAGGCGGCATCATCAAGCAAAAAAAAGACGCCCGAAGGCGTGGGGGTTGGTTTTGGGTGGCTCGAGCTACGTCGGCATTCAGCCTTCCGTATCTTCGTGGCTTTCAGGTAGGACGTTTGGTGACTATCGGCTCATCCCGTTAGCTAAACTGCTCAATCAACCACAGCACCGGCCAGAGCAATCCCAGAATCAGGTACGAGGCAACCACCATCCAGTAGGCGGCTGTTTCTTCGTCTTTCTCAATCACGCGGCGGTAATAGGCTTTGCCCGTAAGCAGTGAGATGGCGAGTGCTGTTAGCATCACCAGCGTAAAAAACGGTAGAAGCATGGACATTCCTCGATTCTTGGTCGTATATTTCCTCTCAAGGCAGGCGAGCTAAGGTGATTGTCCTGTTTGCAGCCTTATCGCGTCAAGAATGCAGGGTGTCGTAGGTTTCATGTCGGCATTGGGGTGGCTAGGAGCGTCACCCGCAGTGTGTCTTACATTGGCATTGGGGTGCTCGAGCCACGCATTGTTCTCATGGCTCAGATTGGTTGTGCCTGACGATGATAAGCTCACGGTCATATCGTTTGCTAGACCCACAAAACACATCAAGGAGGACACCATGGCAGTCGTCGAAAAAAAGTCAGTTGCCAAACGCAACCTCACGGTCTCGAGCTACACCAACGGGGTACTTGACCCCAGTAAAGAGATGCTTGGCCCACTCGAAGATGGCGGCACCCTGCTCGTGAATACCGCACCCGGTTGCTGGGGACCGATGATTACCCCTTGTTTGCACGGCGGTCACGAAGTCACCACGCCGGTGTACGTAGAAGGTGCTGCAGTAGGCGACGCGGTAGCCATTCGCATTCGGGATATTACCGTCACATCCTTGGCGACGGCGTCGGGACATGACGCGTTTGTTGACGGTCACTATCAAGGTGATCCTTACGTGGCCAAGCGCAACCCCAGCACCGGCAAGTTGCGTCCTAACACTCACATCGAAGGCGTAGGACAAGACGCCGTGCGTGATGACGAAACTGGCGAACCCATCACCCCGTTCAAGATTGTCAACGGCTACACGGTGGTGTTTGATGCTAGCCGCGAGGTGGGCGTGACGGTACCCAAAGAGGCTACCCACAAAATTGCCGAGCGTGCCAATCACTATGCGGCTATGCCCGACAACAGCGTGCAGCACTCGATTTTGCACTTTGCGCCCCACGACATTGTGGGAACAATGGTGCGCTTGCGGCCATTCTTGGGGCAACTTGGCACGACACCTAGCAAAGCCTTGCCCGATTCGCACAACGCCGGGGACTTCGGTTCGGCGCTCGTTGGTGCACCGCACGAATACGCCATTACTGAAGCAGAGCTCGAGCAACACCGCACCGACGGACACATGGATATTGACGCCGTGCGTCCGGGGACGATTTTGCTTGCGCCAGTCAAAGTGCCAGGCGCAGGGGTGTATTTGGGAGACATGCACGCGTTGCAAGGTGACGGCGAAATTGCCGGTCACACCATGGATGTTGCTGGCACGGTGACGTTACAAGTCGATGTGGTTAAAGGGCGCACCCTCGAAGGACCGGTGCTGTTTCCCCTGGTGGAAGACTTACCACCCTTAGCACGTCCCTTAACAACTGAAGAACGCCAAAAAGCCATTGCCTTAGCTCGTGAGTGGGGCGTAGAAACACCCGAAGAAACCGCCCCCATTAGCGTCATTGGTACAGGTCCTACGCTCAATGCGGCAACGGATAATGGCTTGGCGCGGGCTGCCACCCTTTTAGACATGAGCATCGGCGAAGTGCGCAACCGCGCTACCATTAATGGTGGCATCGAAATCGGACGCCATCCGGGGGTCATCCAAGTGACCTTTTTAGCGCCCTTGAGTAAGCTCGAGCAGGCTGGTTTGTTGCCTTTTGTCAAAGAACAGTACGGTATCGGTTAAGCGACACACCGCGCTCGTTTGCCCCTGCACGCGGCTTTTGCATGCGTTGTGGGGGTTTCTTTTTGGCACAGAGTTTTTGGCATAGAAAAACCCCGAGGTTCTGCACCAGCGCAGTGGCTGGGAGAAGAAGAGCTCGAGGACTACCGCTTCAGGATAGCGCATAGACGGTGGCTCGAGCACCAACCTCATCCTGCTTCATTGCTCGTCATCCTCACTCGCGCCCCATCACACCGCCCGTGCTGCTTGCGGTTGGGGTTTTTTATTGCTTGTTTCATAGCTGCAGGGGGTAAGGCGGTGCTCGAGGGAAAGGTCAAGGGGTGGCTCGAGGGGACAGTCATGTCAGCTTATTCTCCGTCCCACACGGGCTTTTTGGCATTACACGATACCTTTTAACTACGCTTTGTATTGTACAATTTGGTTATGGGCAAGTTCTTTTCGTATGCTGACTACCCCACAGGCTGGCACCGCTGGTCACGGTACTTGCGGGAGACCCGTGCCGGTTGGGCGTGTGAACGTTGTGGGGTTAAGCATGGGCAGGTGCATCCGCATACCAACAGCAAAGAAGTGTTGACGCTGGCGCACTTAGACCATGACTGTCACAACAACAACCCCCGCAACTTGGCGGTGTTGTGTCGTAGGTGTCATCTCGACCATGACCGCGAGGATAACCGGGGGCGGATTCGTAAGGCGTGGGTGAGGAAAGCCGTTGCGGCGGGGCATTTGTTTGGAGAGGTGCTCGAAGCTACCACACCACCTTCACCTCAGCCGCTTGATGGATAGCGGCATCACGACTCACCAAGGTGAAATCCTCGTGTTTGGCTTGGGCAATCAAGGCGCGGTCAGAATAGCTTTCAGCATCTAATATGCTTAGTTGGGGTCTTTGTGCGATGTCTGCAGTTCGTGTTATGTTCTCACAAGCAATAACAACAAGCAGTCGTACACACTCTCAGTAGGCATACTCAGTAGACATATAGCGAGTCAAGTGCCTATACTGTTAACAGTTAACCAAAGGGGCTTGGGTTTGTGTTAGCAACTGAAAACACTGAGGACTCTGAACGGCAATGATTGCCACTTCTGTAGGTGGTTTTTTTCAAGCGTCGTATCTCTTTTCTGGCAGAAACACGCCGAAAAAACACGATTAATGAGTAAATTCGTCATCATACGTCTGTCTCAAGGGATAATCGTCTTACTAGGCGTCAGTGTATTTTCATTTCTATTAGTACATCTCTCAGGTGATCCTGTCTCAGGGCTAGTACAGCCTGACTGGACGCCTGAGCAAGTCGAAGACCTTCGCGTAAGGCTAGGTTTTGACCGTCCACTTTGGGTGCAGTATTTTGACTTTCTACAACGCGCCGTACGTGGTGATTTTGGCAATTCGTTTCGCCAGCACCTTCCTGTTTTTCAACTTCTCGTCGAGAGACTCCCTGCTACCATGCAACTTGCATCCACTGCTTTTGTGCTGGCAACGTTGATTGGCATTCCGCTCGGTGTAATTTCAGCAGTTAAACGGGACACTTGGATTGACAAAAGTGCGATGGTAATGGCACTCCTCGCCCAAGCAATGCCAACCTTCTGGTTAGGGATTATGCTCATTCTTGTTTTTGCGGTTGAGTTGCGCTGGTTGCCAACGTCTGGCACAGGAAGTCTAGCGCATTTCGTGCTGCCCACTTTTACACTGGCAACGTATAGCATTGCCCGTAATGCCCGACTTGTACGTTCTAGCCTCTTAGACGTTCTCAACCGAGACTACGTGCGGACAGCTCGAGCCAAAGGCTTAATTGACCGTCGGGTCATTTATAAACATGCCCTAAGAAACGCCATGATTCCTGTCATTACAGTGCTTGGACTTGATTTCGGTACCTTGCTTAGTGGCGCAGTCATTACTGAAATTGTGTTTGCTTGGCCTGGTATTGGCCGCTTAATCGTCAACGCTGTCAGCAGTCGGGATTTACCCCTTGTGCAAGGGGCTGTGCTTTTGGTCGGTACAGGCTTTGTGGTGATAAATCTTCTTGTTGACATGAGTTATGCCCTTCTCAATCCCAGAATACGATTGACATGACCACCAAGGGCAAAAGTAAGGCGCGTTTGACAATTAAACGACTCCTAGAGCAAAAACTTGTGCTCTCAGGTATCGCTGTACTTGTACTGGTCATCTCCGTAGCCATATTCGCGCCTGTGCTCGCACCATTTGACCCGCTACAAGGCTCGCTGCGAGCGCGATTGTTACCTCCTGGTTCACAGCAAGGGGGTCAGGTCTACATTTTAGGTACAGACGCACTAGGCAGGGATCTTCTCAGCCAGCTTATTTACGGCACGCGCATATCACTGCTAGTGGGCTTTTTGAGCGTGCTACTTGGCGGAACCATTGGGATTACCCTTGGCAGTGTCGGTGCCTATGTTGGCAACCCACTTGATGCCATCATCATGCGTCTGGCTGACATACAACTTTCTTTCCCCTCATTCCTACTTGCTCTCGCGCTATTAGCTGTCTTTGGCTCAGGTTTATTCAACGTCATCCTGGTGTTGGCCATTTCAGACTGGGTGCAGTACGCCCGGGTTGCTCGAGGACAAACGCTTTTAACAATTCAGCAAGAGTACATTGAGGCCGCTCGAGCACTAGGCGGCAAGCATCCACGGCTTTTACTGAAGCACATCTTGCCAAACATCATGTCGCCCTTAATCGTGATTGGCAGTTTCGCAGTGGCTCGAGCGATTATTGCCGAGTCCTCTCTTAGCTTTCTTGGTGTGGGTGTCTCGCCTGATGTTCCGACCTGGGGGGGCATTCTTGCTCGAGGCAGGGACTATATCCGCGATGCCTGGTGGCTCGTTACCATGCCTGGTTTGAGCATCATGATTACAGTTTTGGGTATTAACGTCGTGGGTGACTGGCTTAGAGATGTTTTAGACCCCTAATAAGGTGTTTATCCTTTGCAGATTATCACTTCGAAAGGAGGTGAGACAGGTCAGGGCTTCATATTGGCAGATAGTGCTTCAAGCTAGCACACTGTCATCAATTTCAGTTCATAGGTAATGAAAGGACATTACATGAATATTCGGTTCTTGTTCGCCAAAGCCACAGCAGTTTTTCTTATCCTTGCTGGAAGCAGCACGCTGGCTCAATCCACCGTCACGATTCTTCAAGGCGTTGACGCCACGACGATGGATCCCCACCTCATTCAAGCAGCCCCTGAAAGCAACATCCTCAATCATATCTTTGAAACCCTCGTCTATCGTGATGACGACATGACCATGCAACCTCGTTTGGCGCTCTCGTGGGAAACGCTTGATGATCTTACGTGGGAGTTTGAATTACGCGATGATGTGACTTTCCAAAATGGCGAACCGTTCAATGCGGAGGCTGTCAAATTTAGCCTCGAGCGTGCCGTTGAGAAAGATACTGCCGATATTAGGCAACTCCAACTTGACCGAGTTGAGGTCATTGATGACGATACCGTGCGGATTCACACCACCAATCCTAATCCGGCACTACTCACCGCGCTCCTTGCCGGCTGGATTGTGGCTCCAGAGCATTACGCTGACCTTGACGAAGCTGGTGCAGCCAGTAATCCAGTTGGGACAGGTCCGTATGTATTAGAGGAGTGGCGCAGAGATGACGCCGTCACCCTAACGAAACATTCTGACTATTGGGGCGGCGATGTCCCTTACGAAACCCTTATTTGGCGACCCATTCCAGAAGCATCTACCCGCCTTGCTGAGCTTGAAGTGGGCAACGCAGATCTCGTTGCTAACATTCCCCCAGAGTCAGCAGAGCGCATTGCGGCCATAGAAGGTATTGATGTTCGTTCAACACCTACAGGGCAGCGTTTTTATATTGGTTTGCGACACGATGAAGCTGGCCCCTTACAAGATGCTCGAGTGCGCCGCGCCTTAAATCATGCCGTTGACGTTGACCTCATCATTGAGACACTGCTAGGCGATTTGGGGGAGCGTAGAGCGACCCTGCTCAACCCGCCTCATGCTGACCCGAGTTTGACACCCTTTGCCTACGATTCAGAGCTAGCAGAAGAACTACTAGCAGAAGCGGGTTATCCAGACGGTTTTGAGATGACCATCATGTCACCAAACGGGCGCTACACAAGGGATTTAGAAATCGCACAAGCTGTGGCGTCGTTTCTTAGAGACGTTGGCATTGACGTAACTGTCGAGGCCAACGAATGGGGGCGCTACATTGACCTGATGGTCGCCAACGAACTCAGGGACGCTTGGTTGCTTGGTTCTGGTTCTTACTTTGATGGCCAGCTCGAGTACAACGTATTTCTTGGTGCGTTAGAGCAACTCACTTGGTACAACGATGAAGCATTCGCCCTTTGGGACGAGCTAGGTCAAACTGTCAACGAAGCGCGCCGCACAGAAATCCTCTATGAGATGCAGCGCCTTATGCTCGAAGACCCGCCTGTCATTCTGCTGCACCGTCCGGTTGACCTTTATGGGGTCAGTGCCGCCCTTGATTGGCAGCCACGTGCTGATGCACGGATTATTCTTTACTAATTTATGACAAACACCCCGCCAAAACGACTTGCAATTGAAGGGGGCTTAGTGGTTGGGTACGACGGTAGCCAACATGGTCTCTTACCAGGTGCGACCCTTCTTATTGAGGGTGATACGGTCAAAACGATTCACACAGCAGGGGATGCTGTCGACGCTGACGAACGGGTTGCAGCGCACGGATGCCTTGTTATGCCTGGTCTCATCAACCTGGAAGCGTGTACCTACCTTGACTTTCAGGGTTTGGCTACCGATCAGGGACACCGTAACTACTTTGGTCCTTCGGGTTTCAACTTTGCCCCACGCAAACCACAACTTGACCGACCGGTAAACTATGTCTCCGAAGAAGAAGCTCGAGTTACTGCCCTATATGGCTTCTTACAAACCCTTCAGGGTGGCGCGACAACGGTTGTCGGTGCCAACTACGGTGACATACATCCGGACTATTCCGAGTTTCTGCTTGAAGCAGCAACACAACTAGGGGTTCGGGCTTATATATCTCCGGCTTTCGGGGCAGCCACGCACTACGTTACCGAGGATGGTGGTGGCGACTTTTTCTGGAATGAAGATAAAGGGCGTAAGGGTCTGCAACGCGGTCTCGACTTCGCACACAAAGTCAAAGAATATCAACAACGGTATCCCGAAGCCGATGTCAACACGATGCTTTTTCCCTACCGTGCGGACGCCATGAATGAAACGTTACTCAGAGAGACTAAGGAAGCAGCAAACGACGCCGGACTCCGCATCCGCATGCACGCTTCACAGTTTCTTATGGAGTTTTACGAGCAGATACGGCGAACCTCAGAGACACCTATTGAATTTCTCAATCGTATTGGCTTCTTGGGGGAAAATGTCCTGTTACACCATGCTATTCTCACCGCTGAGCATGGCTGGACACCCCGTAGTGACGGGCGAGATATTGACTTACTGGCTGACACAGGCACATCTGTTGGTCACTGTCCCACGATTTTCGCCCGGCGTGCTGTCATGCTCGAGTCCTTTGAAAAACATGTGCGTAAAGGCGTCAATATTGGCTTGGGTACTGACACCGTACCTCAAGACATGCTCATGGTCATGCGCTGGGCAGCTTCGCTCTGCAAGATTGCTGAACGAAACGTCAACACGGGTAAGGCTGCTGATGTATTTAATGCCGCAACGCTTGCAGGCGCAAAAGCCCTTGGCCGCAATGATATTGGCCGCTTAGCGCCTGGTGCCAAAGCTGATTTCTTAATCATTAAGGTCGATAACCTGCGCACTGGTCCTTTAGAAGACCCGTTACGTAACCTTGTTAACTGTGCAACCTCGAGTGATATCGAATCCGTTTGGGTAGGTGGTCGTAAGACGGTTGAAAACGGTAAAGTCATCGGAATTGACGAAGCCAACGTCATGAACACGATAAACGACCTCTTTGAGCGCAAACGCACGAAGTTGCTCAACGATACAGCCCACACAGATTTCCCGCCATCATTACCTGTGTGGAAATCGCTCTCCAGTTAAAACCATTACCGTTTGACCGACCACGAAGGTAACATGGTCGGTCAACACATGTCTTACGTTAAGAAAGCGACTATGTCTGCAAACGCTATAAATCACGACCGATATTACGACTACGAAGCACTTACTAACCTCTTGCACCAAATTGCGACTGACCATTCGCGACTTGCGAAGCTTTCGTCAATAGGACAAACCTTTCAGGGACGAGAGATTTGGCTTATCGAAATCACCAATCCCGATACAGGGTTTGCAGCAGACAAACCTGGCTACTATATCGACGCCCATATTCACGCTGAGGAACATGTCACCTCGTCTGTCGCGCTTTACGCAATTGATTATTTACTCACCCAATATGGGCATGATACGGATGTTACCCGTCTTGTCGATCAACAGGTGTTCTATATTTTCCCCCGTTTGAACCCCGATGGTGCCGAATATTCGCTTCAGCCCCCCTATTACCGCTGGGTTGGTAATGGTCGCTACCGACCTGGAGAAGAACGAGATTACGGACTTATTCCCGAAGACCTTGACGGTGATGGTTTTATCGCTCACGTGCGTGTGCCTGACCCTGACGGTGAGTGGAAAAAGAGTGAGCACGATCCACGCTTACTGGTTCAACGCTCGCCTGCAGAATATGGGGGTGAGTACTTCAGACTTTATCCAGAAGGCCGCTTAATGTCGGCAGATGATGTTGAAGTGACTATCCAGAAACCATCTGACGGGAATCTCAATCGTAATTTTTCCATCGGTTGGACACCAGAGAAGGTGCAGTACGGCGCAGGTGAGTACCCCTTGTCCGAACCAGAGACGCGTGCACTCACTCGGTTTATCCTCGACCACCCCAACATTGCCGGCATGTGTACCTACCACTCTCATGGTGGTGTCATGCTGCGGCCATCCATGACCCTGCCAGACAGTGAGATGCATCCCCGCGACTTGGCTATCTACCAAGCGCTGGGCGACGCTGCTACCGAGATTACTGGCTATCCGACGATTTCAGTTTTTGAGGGGTTTACTCCCGACAAAAGCAAGCCAAGGCGAGGAGGCTTTGAAGATTTTACCTATGAAACCTTGGGTATCCCTACAATGGGTCCGGAGGTGTGGGACATACGCCGTGAGGCAGGGTTAACGGATGTGCCGTACTACTCGTCTTATCTCAATGACGAAGGGGCACAAGCCAAGATTTTCGATTGGGTAATGGCTAACTGTGCTGAGATGGGTTTTCGCGACTGGGTACCGTACGATCACCCCGACTTAGGGACAGTGGAAATAGGCGGCATGATTGACATTTGGACTTACCGCAACCCGCCTCCCCATCTGCTTCGCGACATATGCCATAAGAACGTTCTTTTCAATCTCTTTCATGCCGCTGCTGCGCCACGAATTAGAATCCAGCAGCTAACAGCGGAACAGCTCGAGGGCAACCTCTATAAGATATGCGCTGTCGTTGCCAACGAAGGCTACCTTCCCACCAATTTGACTGAAGTGGCCATTCAAAATGAGCAGGCCAAGCCAGTCTGGCTCGAGTTAGCGCTAGAAAGTGGACAGGTGCAAAAGTCTCCCAAGCGCGTTTGCGTTGGACATCTCTCTGGACGTAGTGAGAGACGTGCGCCTTGGTCACCGTTTGGTGAGCAGTGGACAAACAGCAAAAAAAGGGTTGAGTGGCTGATTCAATCAACTAATGTTTACAGCACACTCACGGTAATTGCTAAGTCCCAAAGGGCTGGTTCTCACACCGTTAGTAGTGCCGTTGCACACCTGCTAGCGTCAAACTATGGCGATTGAAGCATGCTAACTCGTCTTCTAAGCAAGCACCTGTTCCACTAACGTCGATAGAGTGGTTTTTGCAGATTGACGTTGTGGTTTTTGGCATGGTGGTTCAGAGTAGAACGACTAACTAGGGCACGAAAAAAGCGCCCCGTAGGACGCTTATCAATTTTGTGTGGTCACAATGTAGTGGCTGTACTTCTGATATGGACTGCTGAAACATATTTAATAAAGACAGTGATAAACATGCAGACATACAAGCAACTACCCCATCTGTTGATCGCGATTCAGTTGAGCTTTTCTCTACTTTTGGCAAAAGCGCTGTGATAGACGCAGCTTTCACCAAAGGTAGCCGAGCTAATCCTCGGAACGTCGCAATGTTGGATTGAGGGCGTCCCGTAAAGCATCACCTAAAAGGTTAAGGGCAAAAACCAGAATCATGATGGTGGTGCCCGGATAAATTGCCATGTAAGGTGCTGTCAAAAAGAACCGCTGTCCGCTTGCAATCATGCCGCCCCAAGAGGGATCAGGGGGTTGCACACCAAGTCCCAAATAACTTAAACCCGCCTCAGCCAAAATAGCGCGGGCAAGCTGCGCGGTCGAGTACACCAACATCGAAGAAAGTAGAAGTGGCATGAGGTGCTTAGCAATAATACGTAAGCTTCTTGCACCTAGCGCTCGAGCCGCTGGAATGTGGTCACGCTCAATTAAAGAGAGAACTTCCCCACGAATCAAGCGAGCGTATCCGGGAATGCCACCGATACCTATTGCAATAATCGTATTGGTCATGCCTGGACCCAGAAACGTGATGACGGCTAAGGCTAACAGGATGCCCGGAAACGCCAGCAAGATATCAACAAAGCGCATGACGACCGTATCAACCCAGCCCCCATAGAAACCAGCGACGATGCCAAGGAAACCACCAGCAACAAGACTTATACCAACAGAAACAAACCCGACTGTCATCGCCACGCGGGCACTCACGAGTAAGCGGCTAAAGATGTCCCGGCCAATTTCATCGGTGCCAAACCAATGTTCAGCAGAGGGTGTTTGACGCGGCAAGGTCAGCATGCTCGTAGGATCGTAAGGGGCAAGAAAAGGTCCCAAGATAGCAACCAGAAGATAAATCAGCGTGATTACTGTCGATACTTGTGCGATTCTGCTTCGCATTAACTCACGCAAGACGGGATTATCACGCAACAAACGTGCAAAACGGCTTTTCTGAGGGTTTACCGCGTTACCAATCACGAATATCTAATCCTTGGGTCGATAACAGCATACATAACATCAACCAAGAGATTGACAAAGACATAAATCATTGCCACCACTAGGATTGCACCTTGGACGGTTGCATAATCACGGTTAAAGATAGCATCAACAAGTAGACGACCAAGACCTGGATAAGCAAAGACAACCTCGGTGAGAACCGACCCTGAAAGTAAGTTGCCGAGATTGAGTCCAAGAATCGTCACAATGGCAATTGCTGCGTTGACTAAGCCGTGCTTATAAACGACCGTCATACCTTTTAACCCTTTTGCACGCGCCGTGCGGATGTAATCCTGATTGAGCACGTCAAGCATGCTAGCGCGTGTCAGACGAGCAACGAGACCAGTTGAAAACAGCCCCAACGTGACCCCAGGTAAAATTAGGTGTCGCCACGTGCCCCTTCCAAACGACGGTAACCACCCTAGCACCAGCGAAAACAGCAAAATCATCAGCAGGCCAAAGAAAAAATTAGGGATAGAAACGCCAATAAGCGACACGATTCTCGCCATTGCATCGAGCCAAGTGTCTCGGTGTAACGCTGAAATAACCCCTAGTGGAATGCCCACAAAAATGGTGAAAACCATTGCAACGAGGGCAAGTTGTCCCGTCGGCACGAGTGCGCGTCCAATCAAAGCAGAAACTTCGACACCCCGGTCATAAGAAACGCCAAGATCACCCTGTACAGCGCGAGCAATGTAGCGAACAAACTGTACTGGAACAGGCTGGTCGAGCCCGAGGCGGCGGCGTGTTGCTTCGATAAGCGCACGGTCGGCTTCTTCGCCAGCCATCAAAATAGCGGGGTCACCGGGTGTAAAGCGCGTGACCGCGAAAGTAATAAGCAAGACGCCGAGTAATACGGGAAGCAGTTCGAGAAGTCGCTTGGCTATAAATACAGTCACAGATAGATTCGACTCCTTGGCAAAAATGAAGTTTAGGGCTCGAGCGTACAACGCCAGTGCTGTCCAAGGCAGGCCTCAGAAGCAGACTGACATGTGTACGCATCACCGCTCCCAAACTAGAGATAAAACGATAGTGATGATAAGCGAGAGAAGTAAGCGTGCCGCCGAAGCGACACATAACAGGCTTATTAGTTTTACTTACGTACTTACATGCTTACTGATTGTTGGTAACGCCACGCAGATTAAGCATGTCTTGCGGATTGATAACAAAACCTTCGACACTCTCGAGGGCTGCAGTGTTGTTCTGGAGGTGAAAGAGCGGGATGCGGTGCTGCCACTCTTGGGTGAGTTCGCCCATGACACGGTAACCCTCGAGGCGTTCTTCAACTGGGGCAGGTGACTGCGAAAGGGCAAAGGCTTCATCGTACTCGGGATAGCAATCTAGCAAAAACCAAGCCCGACTAGTCTGTTGGCAAAGGGGTCTGTTCATGAGGTAGCCAACTTCACCCGTGCGGATACCTGAGCCTGATGCCCACGCTGTATGATCGCCAACTTCGCCACTTTCTTTCCAAGCAATAGCAGCATCCGTCATCGTCGACACCCAAGCGGCTCGGTCAACCATCTCGATTGACATGTCAACGCCGATTTCCCGCCATTGCAGCTGAAGCACTTGCAGGGCATCAATTTCACCCGGGCTTACACCACGTGCTAGCACAGAGATAGCGAGCGGTTCTCCGTCTTTACTGCGCATGTTGTTAGCGCCCATCATCCAACCCGCTTCGTCAAGTAAGGCATTGGCTTGCTCGACATCATAGGGAAGCGTGTGGTCGTAAAACCCAAGAGCCTCAGCAGGACCATGTCCGAGTGCTGGCGAACCGTTATCGCCGATAATGGCGCTGATCTGCTCGCGGTTGACCGCGTGTGACAGGGCGTAGCGGACATCGCGAGTAAGACGGGGGTGCTGCGTGTTCATACCGATAAACACTGTCCGAAACGTTGGGGTTCGAAAGACTTGAATGCCGTCACGGTTTTCAAGGTCGGACATCTGATCTGCAGGAACACCAAAGACCATGTCAACCTCACCTGTGCGCAAGGCTAAAACACGAGCAGATTCTTCAGGAATAGTCTCGAAGATAAGCTCCTCAACGCCAGCGCCGACCTCGCCCCAATAGTCCTCATAGGCACTAAGTACAACTGTACTACCAGGCTCCCAACTCTCGAACTTGAAAGGACCAGTGCCACTCGGATTGCTTGCATACGCCTGTTCACCGATGGCTTCAAAATGCTCCATGTCAACCATCATCATCAGAGGGGCTGAAAGCAGGGCGACAAACACACCGTTAGGCGCTTCCAACTGCACATCGACGGTGTACTCGTCGACCACACGAACCTCTTCAACATTCGCCATGAGGCCTGCTGCAACACCAGGGTCTTCAGGGTTCAGCATCCGGTCGAAATTCCACTTAACAACCTCAGCATTAAAGGGATTACCTGTGTGAAAGTTTACGCCCTCACGAAGGGTCAGACGCCATGTCACCCCATCCTCAAGAAGTTCCCAACCCGTAGCAAGAACTGGCACGATTTCGACATCAGGGGTAAACGTCGCGAGGCCTTCGTGAATCTGATAGGTCACCTCGCTAGTGGCGTTGTTAGCGTTACGAAACGGATTGAGGTCAGTCACATCTGCTGGCCGAGCGATTGTTAACGAGGTCTGCGCTAAAGCAGAGCCAATTAAACCTAGCGACAGGATAAGTATCCCTGTGGCAATAAAGCGGGGCATTTTAGTCTTCATAGAAAGCGCCTCCTTAAAAAGGCAATGTAGTTAACTGTCGACAGAATGTCGGTCTGTCCCATCACAACGATGGGTTGCCAAATACTGAAACGAGATTTCACTGTTTCTAGGTTAGCGTATCGCCAAGGTGAACTTTTGTCAACGCTAGTGAGATTTCATGCGTGCGTTTACGGTATGGGTAACTGACGATGTTTGGTGACTCGAGCCAACACCTCACAGCACACACCTAGTCATGCTTCCTAGCGTATTTTCGTAAGTCCTCATAGAACCTCGTAGGACTTAGATACGCACAGCCAAGGCTCAATATCGGCGAGCGTGATGATAGACATTTTTCAGCGGTAACCCGTCAAGAAAAGCCCGTAGATTGCCACAAAATAGCCGCGTAAGGCGCTCGTTTTCACGAACTGAAGTGCTAGCAGAGTGCGGAAAGACAATCACGTCATCACGCGACCAAAGCGGATGCTTATCAGGCAGGGGTTCAGTAGGGGTTACGTCAAGCACCGCACCGACGAGTGGGCCATCATCTAACGCCCAAAGTAAGGCGTCTTCCACTACAAGTCCACCGCGTCCTATGTTGATGAGCACACTACCCTCTTTCATGGCAGCAAAGGCGTCACGGTTCATCATGCCGTCGGTTTCTGGCGTGAGCGGTGCAATCAAGCAAAGGTAATCGGCTTCTGCGAACATCGTTTTATGGTCAGTGGTTGCAAAAAGCGCATCGACCCCTAATATGGCAGCATCGACCCCCTCGGTACTCCGTTTGCTGCCAATCACACGCATCCCGGCTTGACGCGCTAAGCGAGCCACCTCACGCCCAATTGACCCGAGACCGACAATCGCAAGGGTTTTACCTTCAATCTCACCGCCCACAAACCGCTGCCAATGCTCGTCACGCTGCTGACGTCGCGCCTGTGGATAGTTGTTGGCAAACGCCAACATGCTAAACAAAACGAATTCAGCTAGCGGTCTTGCGTGCACGCCCGCTGCCGTGGTCAACACTGCAGCAGAACGTTGCAAGTTGAATTTTTCCACAAAGCCGCCAATGCCCGCGCTCGAGGCTTGCACCCATTTGACATTGTCACCGCTTGTTAACAGGCTTGTAGGATCGGCGTAATCAAAGTCGAAAAGTATGTCGGCGTCTGCCATCAGTTTCGTCCACGCATCAACTTGTTCCGGCGTTCGCACGAGCGTCTCGCCGATGTGATCGGCGACATAGCGTGGCTGACGAATGAGATCGGGTCTAAACGTCACCTGAACATCGCTATCTACAGCGCGAATCTGGGCGATGTGTTCAGGCTCGAGGTAGCTACAAACAAGAATATGGGGCACAGACAGTGTCTCCTGTTATAAGCGATAACCGCAGAGGGTTAGCGCCCGCTGAAACGTATGCATCAGTGGCTAAACTAAACACTATTATGATCGCGTGCGCCCCGTCACCCAGTCGTAGCGAATGTCTTCGTCCACAATATCGTGACCTGCGCGGGTGCCGATGCCAGCGGCGCCGTCGACAGCATAGATATGACCCACTGCGTAGCTCGAGGCATCAGAAGCGAGCCACATGACCAAATGACCGACTTCTTCAGGATTGCCAGCTCGAGCCAGCGGGAGGGTAGGAACGCGCTTAGCAAGACCCTCTTTCATACTTGGCGGTAATGGTTTGGGCTGCGTATCGATTAGTCCAGGACTCACACAAGTAACCAAAATATCGTAGACCGCCAGTTCGATGGCAGCAACCCGCGTAAAACTTTCGGTAGCAGCACGACTACTCGCATAGGCAGCGGCACCCGCCGAACCACGGTTCGACACGCCAGACGAAAAGTTGATGATTCTACCGCCCTCGCCCTGATCTTTCAAAGCCCGTCCTGCTGCTTGCGTCATCAGAAAAGTACCGCGACAGTTGACCGCATAAACAGTGTCCCAGACTTCAACTGTCTCATCAAGGAGAGCAGCATGGGGTGCAACAGCAGCGTTGTTGACACAGACGTCAAGCCGACCAAAGACATCAAAAGCTGCCTGTACGATCTTGGCTGCCTCGTCGGCTTGGCGAATATCCGCCGTTACCGCATGAGCGTTATCACCGAGGTCGGCAACCGTTTCAGCAAGACCATCACTGTCTCGGTCAGCGGCGATGACTTTCGCGCCAGCATCGACAAACTGGCGCACCATGGCACGCCCCACACCACGAGCAGCACCCGTGATAATGACGACGCGTTCAGAAAAATCGTATTTGACATTCATCATAGACTCCTTGAGCGGGTACGGTTGAGTAGGCATACGAATAAGTCCAACGCCCTACCCACTGAACTAGAAACAGAGGTTGCCCACATATCTTTTTCAGTCTGACAATGTTTATATTCTGACAGTGATAGATATTGACGCAACATCTTCAGTTGACCAGTAACACCTTTGGAGTATACGTGAAATACAGTTTCATGTCACCCATGTGCTTCAATATGGGTTGAACCATGTTTTGAAAGGTAGTTGATAAGCGTGACACAACTGATTGAGGACGACAATAAGTATGTTGTCCAAGCACTAAGTCGTGCCCTGCACGTTCTCTGGGGTATGGCTGAAGATAATCGCGGTTGGACATTAGAAGATCTCGCCGCCTACCACGAGCTTAATAAGGCTTCGATGCTGCGAATTCTTCGCACGCTAGAGACCCATCGCGTGGTACTTCGCGACAACGATCGCTACTTTATTGGGCCGCGTGTGCTCGATCTTAGCCACGCCTATTTGCAGAAGCTCGAGCTCGACAGTGTCGCCCGTCCGTTTATGGAGCGCTTAGCCTCTGAAACGGGTCAGACGGTAAGCCTTGCTATTTTAGACAACGTTGAAATTATCTACATCGCTTTCGAGAAAGCCCAACGCGAGCTTGATATTCAAAGTCAAATCGGCGCTCGTCACCCCGCTAATGCAACCGCTTTGGGCAAAGTTATGCTTGCAGACCGCGACCCAGCAGTCCTAGCAGCAGAATTGCGCGACTATCCCTTACCACGGCTTACCCACCGCACAATCCACAGTGTCGATGCACTGCTCGCCAACCTCGAGCAGGTACGTGCCCAAGGCTATGCCCTCGACGACGAAGAACGCGGTATCGGTATCCGCTGTATTGCGGCACCTATTCGCAGGTCAGACGGGCGTGTCATCGCCGGAATTAGTATCGCCGGCGCAATCTTCCATATGGGCGACGATGTCATTGCTAGCCACATCAAACACGTCTGCAACGCCGCTGATGCGATTGCCGCACGTTTTGGCTTTGACCCTGCAAAACCCCGCGACTCAGTGTTTGCAAGCTAGCGTAAAGCGGCGACGAGCGAGATAGCAAGGCACAAAAGGTATAGATTTTCATGGGTAACAAACGCAGTTGGACTATTTTTGGGGTAGGATTGAAATCATGTTTCACATTATCAACACGTTTCTTCACCCACGACTTCTTTGCCTAGGAGGCTACCGTGCCTAACGCTTCTGGCTCAAACCCCACAGCCAAGACAGTCCTCGACGCCCTGAGCTGGTCTAAGCTCGAGCTACCTGCGGGACCATTACAGAGTCGCGTGCCGCTGTGGTGGGCTGACGTCGGTTCAAAAAAACCACGCGCAACCATCACCTGCGGTATTCACGGCGACGAAGGCCCTTGGAGTGCGCTCGCTGTCCGACGAGCACTTGCTCAACCCTTAGCACAGTTAACAGGTAGCGTGCGCGTTATCTTGGCGGCTAACCCAACCGCTATCGAAGCCGACGCACGTACCTCACCGCTCGATCAGCTTGATTTAAACCGAACGTTTCCAGGCAAAACCGACGGTTCTCATACCGAACGTCTTGCAGCGGCACTCGCCGAACTTGTCGAGGGCAGCGATGTACTTATCGACCTTCACGGCGGTGGCAGTTGGTGCGTCAACGCGTTTGCTTTTCGCTTTCCAGGTTCAGAAGACCTCGCAGATGCTGTCGGGGCACCGTTCGTTGTCGATATGCCAATCCGTACAGGCAACCTCGCTGGACACGTTGCAAGCCGCGATACCCGCATTGTTGCGATTGAAATGGGAGGGCGCTCCGTTGATGAGATGATGTGGAGTGAACGCCTCAGCCAAGGTCTCTTGCGGGTGTTGTCAGTCGCGGGTGTGCTTGATGTGAATACACAAAAGCCAACGCCATCAACCGTAGCCCATGACCTCAGTGTTGTTCGCCCCGATCGTGGTGGTGTGCTCGTTCCTGACGTTCGCCAAGAGGCAATCGGTACGGTCGTCACCCGTGGAACTCGGCTCGGCGTCGTTCACGACCTTCACACAATGGAACCCCTCGAGGAGCTTTTTGCCCCCTTCGACCAGACCGCGCTGCTGCTAATCCGTCCGCACGTCACCGTGCTTGAAGGTGGTGCGATGACCTACGTTGTTGGTAAGGTGGCATAGTTTTGTCGCACTTTTACACTTCAATATGTCAATATGTCGGTGCTTGCATATTCGACACAATCTCAGCGAGAGATACATGCACAGACCTCGGCGGTTACCAAAGCCAAGACAACATGTCTCTTACTGACAACCACTACCGACAACCACGCACCTTAGCCCAAGACTATCAAGACTACAATTCACATAACTTAGCGCGCCAAGTCAGCATCGAACCACAACAACACGTAAATATCACCTAGCAACTTCATTCGTCATCAAGCTCAGCCGTGAGGTCAGTTTCCTACAAGGCCTGTTCACTTGCGGCTAAGGGGCGCATCGCTTCTGCGGCTTCGTCATCACTGAGACCTTGGGCGTGCAGACCCAGAGGGCGCAAGTCTTCTTCGACAGGCACAAAGCGCACTACGGCTTGACCGTTGCGTGCCAAGATGACGTCATCGCCAGCGAGTGCCTGTTCGACCAACTTAGACAGGTTGATTTTGGCGTCGTGCATGTTGACTTTGTGGATTTTGGGCATGTTGGTTAAATGTAGCATTACTAGCTAAGTCACGAGGTCAAGATGTGCCTTGCAAACGTGCTCTGTGTGTATCGAAGGGGTGCTCGAGTAAGTTGGCGAGCCAGGTGTTACCATCATGGCGATAGAAGGCACAGCCTGAAACATCCAACGCTGAGCGGAGGCCAGCATGACCGATATTACTTTTCAGCTTGAAACGCACACGTTCAACTACCGGGTTGTCGCCCTCATTGCCCACCAAGACCGCTATTTGTTAACGACCGTGCCAGAAAATGACTTTTGGTTTTTACCGGGTGGGCGGGTTCAATTGGGGGAAACACTCTCCGAAGCCTTAACACGTGAATTGGACGAAGAGTTGGACGTTTCTGGGGTATCGGGTCAACTCTGCTGGCTGGTGGAAAACTTTTTCACACAACGAGGTGTGCGCTATCACGAAGTGAGTGGTTATTTTGCCGTCACCTTGCCGCCGGACAGTCCTTGTCTCAGTCAAAGCGAATTTACGCTGCGTCAACTGGAGCACGACCCAGATTTGACCTTTCGCTGGTTTACCTGCAGTGAGCTTGCTGAGCTTGATATTCGACCCAGCTTTCTCAAAAGCAAACTCGGTACAGAATCAAATCGTTTTGAGCATCTGGTCTTCAAAGACGAGCGGTTAAGCAGTAGTGAGCTTTAACATCTGGTTCACCTATACGGTTTTGGCTTAGGTAAACCCCGAACTCAGCTTTGGTAGACTATTTGATTATTGACAATAGTCGTAACAACTTTCAATTGACTTGTATCTTTATCTAATATCGCTACGACATAATCTGCCCGTTCAGGAAGGTCAAGATAGTGTTGTGGTATTGTACTGGCCATTTTTACAACATCAAGCAACGAACATTCAAGATGATGAATAGCTGTGTTAACACCAGTCAGTAAAGAGCTAGCCGAACCTGCTAAATACTCACTTCCATACATCGTCAATTTTCCACTTGCGTGAAGCTCAACTTTGCCACCAATTTGGCCTTCATAAACCCCTGGCGACATGCCTGCTAAGGCAACGGCATCGCTCACCATGATAAGTTGAACACCTTTTACTTTGTGGAAGACCTTGAGTGTACTGATTGGTAGATGAAAGCCATCGAATATAGCGCTGGCAAACAAGCCATCTTGTGCCAACTGTTCCCACAGGATATTCGGATGCCGAGGTAACGTCGCTTGAATGCCGTTACCCAAGTGGGTTGACAGACTCGCACCCACTTGCACCGCTTGTTGAATTTGCTCGGGCGTCGCAGAGGTATGACCTATGGCAACCCTGACCCCACGACGCGTGATTTCACGGATGAACGCAGGTGCTTGTTCGTATTCAGGAGAAAGGGTCAACAAGCGAATTACCCCTCCGCTAGCAGCTTGTAGCCTCTCAAACAGCGCAAGGTCAGGTGGGCAGATGGCTTCGAGTGGATGTGCACCCCTTGCACCATCTCGAGCACTCAAAAATGGACCTTCAAGGTGAATCCCCGCAACTGCTTGGGCAATGCGTTCACTGTCTTGTACTGCGTGGGCTATTGCTTGCAAGCAAGCTTCCATGTGTTCAGGGGTATTGGTAATCACCGTCGGCAAAAAACGCGTTACCCCTAGCGCCGCAAGTGCCTCAACGGCGCGCAGTAAGTCTGCAGTACTCACGGGAAGGTTGAAGTCAACCCCCATAAAGCCATTGATTTGAATATCAATCCAGCCCGGACTTAACACCACGTCTGATTGGCTATCAAAGGGTGCTGTTGCTAGCTGCTGTGCATCTTGAATATCAGTCACCGTAACACGGTGTCCATCGCGCACTAGACGCCGCCGTTTTGCCGCAAGCACATCATAGACAATCACCGCTCACCTCCTTGAGTAAACGCGTCATAGTGCCTTTTAGGGTTGATTCCAGAGACGGTGTGAAAGGTGCTGGCAAGCCGTAAAAAGTAAACGCGTCTGTCACCTCGTAGCCACCTTCTTCATAAGCTTGCGCGGTGGGTAGATAACCAGGATTGTCGTTGCCATAGGCAAGTGCTAAAACAGGATGTTCACAGCGTTGTTTGAAAAAGCGTGCATAATCCACAAAGGGTTCACCAGGAAAAATAGGCATGACCAGCTCGCCCAAGCGCAACACACACAACTCTGTTACGACCTCAGCGACTACCTGCCGCGCTTTTGCCCACTGCAAACGAATCTCGGCAATAAGACGCGTGTCCCCCTCACCACTCTCAGCCTGCTGCTGCCATATTGCCAACGTTTCTGGCGTAGGTGCGTAGTGACGGTCTAGGGTGAGGGTCACGTCGGCTCGAGCCAATGCCAGTCGTGCCGTTAGGGGCGGTTGCGTTTTTGCACTCTCGCTCGTTTGATAGGCAACGTCTGCGAGCAACTGCCCGATGCGCTGGGCTTCTTCAAAGGTGCGTTTGGTAGACGCCTCGTGTTTCCAGCTATCAGTAGCAAGGTGTCCCGTGTTGATTTGCCCCGCACACCCCGTAGCAAAGAGCACCGTTGCATGAGGATAGCGGCTTTCTAGTGCGTCAACGAGATAGCCAGGATAATCACGGGTCAATAGGCGGTTCTGTGGGCCAAGTACCACCGGATGGCAAGCGTAACTGACAAGTATGCCAAAACAACCCTCTGCTGTTTGAAAACGCAGCACACCTACGTCAGGATCAATGACACCGTCAACAACGCGCCTATTGTGCGCTACTGTTGCTTCCTGACCAACACCATAGTGGAGCGTACAAGGTTGTCGGCGTGACATGGCTTTATGCAATGCCTGAAGGCTTTGTGCTTCGACGTAGGACAAGTAATCTTCAGCGGGTTGACCAAGGTAGGCATTGGGTAAGACGGCAGGTGCGCCGTGCGTGTGCGTGGCCAAGCACACCAGCTCAGCATTGGGATGTACCGTCGCCAGGGAAGTACGGAGCTTGTGGGTGAGGTTGCGAGAGACGCCAATCACATCAAGGATGAGCAGGCATACAACACGTCCTTCATGTTCAATAGCCATGGCTCGAGCGTGTAGTGGGTCGTGAACGCCTTCGCTAGGTTGGCTGCGAATTGCAAACCCAGACATGGTCACGGGATATGGCGGCGTAATGTCCGCTGTCGCGAAACCAGCCTTAAACGTCATAACGCGTTATCTCCATCATGTTGCCCCTTCGCAGATAGGCGTGGTTTAACCTTGCATTTTGCGTCAGGCCAGCATACAATACTTCCTATCTGAAAGAAACTAATTAAAGGAGGATTGTGTGATTTCATCGCAGGGTGTGCGTCATAGTCTCGTCAAAGACTTCAACACGCGAGCCGTGTTTGAGCACCTTGCGCAAGGTGGGGCACAGTCGCGCACAGAGATTGCCAAGTCGCTCGAGCTAAGCCTTGCGAGTGTCAGCCGCATTGTCGATACCCTCATGACGGCACATTTGCTGCTCGAGGGCTCTCATGTAGCTAGCAAAGTTGGCCGCCGCCAAGTGCTTGTTGATATTAATCCCCAAGCGGCGCTCGCTGTGGGTGTGAGTATTCGCTCGCGGTATTTGCGCATATACGTCACTGACCTCAAAGGTGACAAACGCCAACACGTGCGGGTAGAACGCGTTCATTCAAGTGCCCACGCGCTTGTCGAGCAGGTATTTCACGAAGTATCCCGGGCAATTAGTGGAGAAACTACCAACATCGGTGCGCTTGCCGTCGGTATTTCTGGCGCGTGGCATCCCCTCGAGCAACGTGTTTATGCTGCGCCCAACATCGCGATGTTGGAGGGCGTTGACCTACATGCCTTACTGCTTGACCGCTTTAACGACTGGCTCAGTACAGATGCCATTGCTGTTGATAATGATGTCAATTTTGCCGCCTTGGGCGAACTTCGCTATGGTGCTGCTCGAGGGAGTCAAAACTTTTTCTATTTCAACCTTGGTAGTGGTGTTGGTGGCGTACCCGTCGTCAATGGACAAGTACAGGTAGGGGCACAAGGGTTTGCTGGCGAGATAGGCTACTTACCCATTTGCGTCCAAGACAAAGTGCAGGTACTCGAGCACCTTATTGGCCGCAATGCGTTGGAAAAGGAAGCACAAGCACTAGGCTTCACGACCCCAGATAATCTTCTTGATGCCACTTATGAAAGCCTCGAGCCTCATGCTCAGGCTTACGTAAAGCAACTATGCCGTTACCTTGCGATTGCTATTGCTACCATTACCACCAACTTCAATCCCGAATTGATCGTGCTAGGTGGCAGTATCGGCAAATATAGTGACCGGTTGCTGCACGATATTGCTCAGTTATTAACAGAATGGTTACCCATCCAACCCACCTTGGTTAGCACCAATCTCGGTAGAGACGCCAATCTCATTGGCGCAGCCGTCTATGCGCGTCAACTCGCTAGGTCGCGATTGATTGATCAAGAGATTGCAGCATGAATAACAAAAACCGCGACCCACCACGCGAAAACACAGCAAACACGAAACCCAGCAGTCATTCACTCTTGGAAGGAGATAAATTTATGAAAGTATTGAGTAAGCTCGTCACAGTCAGCATGCTTGTCCTACTGACGTCAGTAGCCTTTGGCCAAACCGTGTCAATCTGGAGCGGCTACCCAGAAATGGAAGCCTTTTATCAGCGGGTTGCTGATGATTTCACTGCCGACAATCCCGATGTCACGGTGGAAATTCTGACCCAACCCCTACGTGACTACGAGCGGCGTGTCACCGTGGCACTACCAAGCAATAGCGCTGCAGATATCCTCGAAATCAGTAGCAGTTTTGCCGCCCGCTTAGTACAAGGCGGTTTGATACCACCTTTGAACGAAGAACTACAAACTTTCGTTCGGGGTGATGCATTCAATAGCTTTTTTGTTGAAAACGCTAGTTTTGACGGCAATGTTTATGGCGTACCACTCTTCCGTGGCCAAGGTGCTCTGTTCTATAACACTGAGATGTTCGAAGAAGCAGGGTTAGACAGTCCACCACAGACTATGGAAGAGTACTACGACTATGCCCAAACCCTCACCATGCGCAATGATAGCGGCGACCCTTCACGCAGTGGTTGGAGTCTGCGCTTGAGCGGTGGCGGTAGTGGGGTAGCTGAAAAGTTCTGGACAATTATGCACCAGTTTGGTGGCAGTATTGTCGTGCAAAACGAAGACGGTAGTTGGGAGGCTGGCTACAACAACGAAGCTGGCGCTGAAGCTCTTCGCTACTATGTTGACTTGGTGAACAAGCTTGACACGGTGAATCCCGAACTTCGTGGGGACGCCGAAGGCTTCCAACTTGGCACAACGGCCATGTTTATCCGCGAGTCATGGGTAATCGGTAACATTGCTGACAATACGCCGGACTTGCCCTACGCAACGGCCTTACTACCCAGAGGGACGATTGCTCTACCTGTCAACCTCTACGTCACCAACGACAATCCAGCAGCGTACGAATTCATTGAATATGCCCTCAAACCAGAACATCAACTGTGGCTCGTTGAAAACGTCGGTTGGCTTCCCAACCGTCAAGACATTGACTACAGCCCCGTTGTTGCTAACATTCCCCAGCTTGATGCCTTTTTGAATATCCCTGAAGACCATGTGCTGTTCACTGTGCCACCGATTAGTGCCATCGATGAGGTACAAACGCGCTTTGCAGAGCGGCTCGTCGCCGCCTATGTCAACGAAGACTTAGTCGATAACCCCGAAGGTATCCAAGCTTTTTTAGAAGACGCTGCTGAAGAAACCAATCAGATTCTAAGCCGCGCTGGTCTGCAGTAAAACCATTGCCCCCTGCTTTTTTGCGGGGGGTTTGTCTTGATTTTTTGGAGGCGAAGCATGTTTCGCTGGTCGATTTCACGTCGTCGTTGGCTGTTTGCCTATGCTGCTTTAGCGCCTGTTGTCGCAATATATCTGTACATTCGCATCCTTCCCATCAGCCAAACGTTTTTGATGAGTTTTCGCAATTGGGATCTCATCAGTGTCAACAAGCCGTTTATTGGCTTTGAGAACTACCTCGAGCTACTACGCGACGACACCTTTTTGCGCTCGCTAGGAAACACCACCATCATCGCTTTTGGCATTGTCTTTTTGAGCGTGCCGTTATCACTGTTGGTTGCCGTGCTGCTCGCTCACCCACGTAGACTTAACCCTTTTTACGAGACGGCCTATTTTTTGCCTGTGGTCACAAGCATGGTGCCAGCTACCTTGGCATGGAAATGGATTTTGGATGCCAACGAGGGACCAATGAACCAATTTGTAGGCTGGTTTGGGATTGAACCACAAGCGTGGCTCATCAATCCACGGTTGGCACTCTTTAGTGTTATCTTGCTCAGCTCTTGGAAAATCCTTGGTTACAACATGATTATTTTCTTGGTGGGTATTCGCAATATTCCCTTAGACCTCTACGCAGCAGCCACGATTGATGGCGCTGGGTCTTGGCAACGCTTTCGTTATGTCACGCTGCCACTTTTGCGCCCCATTTTGCTGTTCGTGAGTGTCATCACCGTTATTCAAAGTTATAACGTTTATACCCAGGTATACGTGCTGGCGAGTGACGCCCAAGGTGCGCCTGGCTATGTTGTACGCGTTCTGGTTTACGACATCATCGAAAACGGTTTTCGGTTTTTTCGCATGGGCTATGCCAGCGCTGAAGCCATGATTTTGCTCGTTATCGTTATGACGCTCACCCTCATTCAGTTCTTCACCTTGCGAGACCGCGCATGAAATCAGCGCTCTCCCCTACTAAGACGGCAACACGCCACAGAATAAAGACGAAACACGGGTTTGTGGGTGACATCACTAGCGAAGTTATCCTGTTTGTCGGTGCCATCTTGATGATGATGCCCTTTTTGTGGATGCTCTCAACAGCGTTAAAAACGTCAAGTGAAATTCTGGTCTGGCCACCGAAGCTAATTCCTGAAAACCCCACGCTGCAAAACTTTGTTACCGTCTTTTCCACCGCCCCTTTTGGCCGCTGGTTATTCAACAGCTTGCTGCTTGCTGTCGTATCAACCATAGCCATCTTGGCAACGAGTGCTATTGCAGGTTACGTCATTGCCAAATTCACTTTTCCAGGCAGAATGGCTTTATTTCTCGTTATTCTGGCGACGGCAATCGTCCCTTTTGAGGTCTACATGATTCCGCTGTACTTATCAGCGAGCCGTCTGGGTCTCATCAACACCTTGCCGGGACTCATGATGCCCTTTTTGATTATGAGTTTTGGTATCTTTTTTATCCGCCAAAACGCCATCGCCAGTATTCCCGATGAGTTAATCGAAGCCGGACGCATTGACGGCGCTTCAGAGTTTTGGATTTTCACGCGGGTCGTCGTGCCGCTTCTCACCGGACCTTTGAGCGCGTTGGGTATCTTTGCGTTTATGCAAGCATGGAATCAGTTTGTCTGGCCACTGCTCGCTGTGAACAGCAAGAACTTATATACCGCCGAAGTAGGTCTTGCGCTGTTTCAGACGGGCTACACCATCAACTTTGGTGCGGTGAGTGCTGGCAGCGTTATCAGTGTGATGCCGATTCTGATTGTCTTTTTTGTGTTGCGTCGCCAAATCATTTATGGCGTTGCCCTGTCAGGTTTGAAAGGTTAAGCATGAACACTGCCTACAACTACTTCAGCCAAGTCACTTCGCTCATGCAAACGCTTTTTGATGAAGAATCGGAAAACATCAGCCAAGCAGGTGCATTGATTGCTGACACGATAGCTGATGACCGCTTGCTACATATTTTTGGCACAGGGGGACATTCAGCGATGAGCGCCGAAGAAATTTTCTTTCGCGCAGGCGGATTAGTGGCGGTAAATGCCATCCTCGATGAGGGTGTGTTGCTTGCTCATGGGGCGTTACGCAGCAATGGCATAGAACGGACACCAGGATATGCGCCTGCGGTGCTCGAGTACTACAACGTGCAACAAGGAGACGTCTTAGTCGTGGTCAACGCTTACGGTATTAACGCGTGTACCATCGACGCCGCAGAAGAAGGTAAGAAGCGCGACTGTAAGGTCATTGCTGTAACCAGCGTCAGCTTGCAACAAGGCTTGCCGCAAAAACATCCTAGCCGTCACCCCAGTGGGCAGAACTTAGCTGATATTGCCGATGTCGTTATTGACTGCAAAGTGCCTATGGGCGATGCACTCGTTGGCATTGACGGGGTGAGTCAAAAAGTGGGTGCGTCAAGTACCTACCTCAACGCCTTGGCGCTCAACCTCATGATGATTCAAGCCATTGAAAACCTCGCTGAGCGCGGTATCGACCCACCTATTTGGCAAAGTGCCAACAGTCCTGGTGGCGATGAAGCAAACAAAGGACACATCGCTAGCTATAAGCAACGCATCAAGAAACTTTGAGGTTAATCATGCAAAACTCCCCAACTCAAGCGGGTAAGACCGCCGCCAACATCTTTCCCAGCAATCAAGCAATGGGCAAAGCTGCCGCAGCCCAAGCAGCGACCTTTTTGCGTGACACCCTAGCAGCACGTGGGGAAGCGAATATCGCCATTGCCACTGGCAACTCGCAGTTATCCTTCTATGCAAGTCTACGCAACCAACCAGGCATTGACTGGTCACGCGTACGAGTTTTTCACCTAGATGAGTATGTTGGCATTGACGCTCACCATCCCGCTAGTTTTCGAGCTTTTCTAACCCGTGAGTTCGTAGAACCGCTACAACCTCGGTATTTTCATGGTATTGAGGGAGATAATGAGGACATTCACAGCGTCCTCGCAACATACACCGCATTATTGGAAGCACACCCACTAGACCTGTGTTGTATGGGAATAGGCGAAAACGGTCACCTGGCGTTTAACGACCCGCCATATGCCGATTTTGCTGACCCAGAGATGATTAAGCAGGTCGAACTTGATGAGGCCAGTCGGCAACAACAAGTGGGCGAAGGGCATTTTGCTAGCCTCGATGATGTGCCTACGCACGCGCTTACGTTGACAATTCCCACTCTACTGAGTGCGACATGTGTTCTTGTGATGGTGCCAGAGGCACGCAAAGCTCGAGCCGTTCACCTTGCCCTCAAAGGTTCAGTTACAGAGAATGTACCTGCCAGCATCTTGCAGCAGACCCCACACGCCCATATCTTCCTCGACCAAGAAGCCGCTTCCCAGTTGTGAAGTACGACAAGCAATTTTTTAGGCAACATCTCGAGCAGGTCATCATGCCCTTTTGGCTAACACGCGCCGCCGACAAAGAACACGGTGGCGTGTTCACCTGCTTTTCCAATGACGGCGCAACGATGTTAAGTCGGGACAAGTTCGTGTGGTCACAAGGGCGTTGGTTGTGGCTACTAGGACGCACCTTGCGAATGGCTCGAGCGGGTCAAGTAGACGCTGACATTGAAGACATACGTCATTTAGGCGAGCAAACCTACACCTTTTTGCACCAGCATGCTTTTTTAGATAACGGCAACGCAGTGTATCTACTGAGTGAAAAAGGTGACAAAAAATTCTTTGCTGATTTTACCGAGCATGACATCAGCTTTTTTGTGGATTGCTTTTTAGTATTGGGCTTCTCCGAGTGGGCGCGTGCTACTGCCAATGTGGCTATCTACCAAGAAGCAGTTGCTCTTTACCAACGCATTCGCCAACGCCTTGAAGGCGGCAATATCCGCAGCGAACCCTATCCTATTCCAGCAGGCTGTACCCCGCATGCTCGCCCGATGATTATGCTCAACGTCGCCCAAGAACTGGCCAGCACCGCCGAAGCCTTGCAGCAACCCGAAGCCGCTACCATTGACCAGCAAGCAACGGCCTACATGCACACCATCATGGCTAAATTCCGACAAGATGATGGGAAAGTTGTCGAAATTATCGGTGAATGTGGCGCTTCTGTACTCGAGCAACACTGCACCCCTGGCCATGCCATTGAATCCATGTGGTTTGTGATGACCCAAGCCCATAAACACCAAGATACCGACACAATTCAGCGTGCTATTGAAACGATTGAAACCATGTTTGCATTGGGTTGGGATCAGCAACATGGTGGTTTACTGCGATTTGTGACTCGAGAGAGTTTACCACCACAAGGAACGGCCAGTAACGCGTTTGAAGAAGCCATCCTAGCAAGTTGGGACACCAAACTTTGGTGGGTACACAGTGAAACCGTCTATGCCACACTACTTGCCTACCATTTGACGGGACACAACAGACTTCTAACCCTTTTTGAGCGTATTTGTGATTACACCTTTAACACTTTTCCTCACTCAGACCCCACCGTGAGCGAATGGACGCAAATCTGTAATCGACAAGGGATGCCACATAACAAATTCGTCGCTCTACCAGTAAAAGATCCTTATCACATATACAGAAATCTACTTCTGTGTGTTGATTTACTTGAATCTCAAAATTCGTAAAAAAACGCGCCCGCAGGCGCGCTCTCTGTGTGTACGTCAATTTTAGCCGATTACTCCGGCAAACACACCGACATTTCAAACAATTGCGGCACAAAGTAGTTCTCCCACGCGTCCCATAGTCCATACACAAGATCAAGCTCCAAACAAGGTTGCCCGTCATCGAGCAATTGGAATCTACCGCCGTTAGTGTCGGGTATATCCAAAGTGGACGCGCCTAACGTGATACCCGAGTCATAAAACACGCCACGTACATGACCCTCATCACGAATGCCCATCTGATCTTGCGTGTCTGGCATGGGCGAGATGAGCACCTCCGTGTCGATGGCGTCACCATCTGCCATGAGCCACACCGACACGACACCTTGGGTGTTGGGGATTCTAGCGACAGCGCCTGCCCACTCCGAGGGCGTAGGCGAGTTGGTGATGTCCCATGCATAGACACATTCCCTGTAACGGAAGCTATCGCTATGTCTAGCTGAGGTCACAGCGTCAATGGCGTTGTAAGCGCCTTCAAGGAGGAAACACACTTCGTCAATATCCGACTTAATCCAATCGGTGGTGATAGTGCTATTGGGGGTAAAGGGAATGCTGGCGCTTATGCCACCTTCTTCAGTAGCACCAGTGACCGTGAACGTCTGTGCGTCAATCTCGACGAGGTAGAACGCGGTCGTGAGTTGGGCGCGGAAGGTGTTGGATTGGGTGTTGTGTTGATGCACCTCAAAGTCGAACGCCCCTTGTCCGTTTTGCAGCACGTAGGGGATGTTCCAGATGAGGGTGTAGTCGTCGTTAGTAGGTGCTTGGGTAGCAGGGGGTTCGGGTGCAACTGGAGGTGCAGGTGAAGACGTGCAAGCGGTGAGTAGGGCGAGTGTGGCGAGTAGGACAACAACGAAGGCGGTGGAGGCTGGGGTCTTCATAGGAATCCTTTCGGGTCAAGGGACTAAGGGTTGTTAGCGACTTGGGTTTCACCTCCTTGCAGTAGCACCACTTCCAAGTCAATCCCTTGGGTGGTAACGCGAGCGATGCGGATTTCCGAAACGGTTCCCGACATGGGCGCAGTGACCCACTGTTCGGCTAGCGTTTGACGCTGTTCGCGTTCAGCGTGGGCAATGGCTAAGCGGGTATCGCGGATGTGGTTGTTTAGACGGTTGCGTTGGCTTGTCCAGTCGGTTTGGGCGAGTAGCAAGGCGTGTTCAGCATCGTTGGTAGCTTGTTCTTGTCGGGTGAGGTCGTTTCTGGGTGCTGCGCCTGCGCTGACGAGGTAGCGGGTTTTGGCAAGGTCATCTTGGGCTGTTTGTAAGGCATTGCTTCTGGCGTCGATGATGGCTTCGTGGCGTTCTTGTTGTCTGGCGAGTTCGGCTTCAAGTTCGGGGAGTCTTGTGGTGGCTTGGTCTAGGGTTTGTTGGGAAAGTTCGAGGGCGTCATCATCGACATAGCGAGCGATGCGTTCCCCTTCGATAATGTTGTCACCGTGGTCGATAAGCAGTCCGGCAAGGCTGGGTAAGTTGGGAATGCGCAAGACGTGGGATTGCATTGTTGGGGTGGTGAGGTGGGTGGTGTCTGGCAGGGTTTCGTCGCCGCTTGTATACGCTCGCACGATGGCGCTGCCGGCGGTGATGAGGTGGTTGCTGTAGGGCGCGAGGTCGCCGGCGGTAGCGCTTCTGGTTTGTAGGGTTGTGCCTTGTTGCGTGAGTCTTGAAAAGCCACCCAAGGTCGGCGGTAGGTCTAGGGTTTGATTGAGGTCAAGTTCAGCGTTGAGCAGGACGCGGTGGGCTTGGTTCGGGAGTGAAGCGATGAGGTCAGCAATGCGTCTGCCGCCAAGTTCCAAGCGGTAGGTGGTGAGGGTATGGGGTTGACCGCGCCAAGCTGCCACTCTGCGGGCGTTGATGTCGGTGTTGCGTTGTCCCACGCTGTAGGTGTTGCCGCTGTCGTCTTCAACGAGCAAGGTGTCGCTGCTAAGGACGTCGATGATGCGGAAGCGGGCGTTGATGTCTTGGTCGGTGAGCAGGTTGACGCCTTGGACGTCTAGGAAGACTTCATAGTCGTTGCGCCACAGTAGGTAGTCTTCGACAGCCCCATAAGGTGCGCCGACAGCGCGGTGAAACCAAGGGGAGAAACCGTCTAAGGCTAAGGGGCTAAGGGCTAAAGCGGTGAGGGAGAAAAACGCGAGGTAGCCAAACTCAGCGGGTGTACCGTAGCCACAGCGCCATGACTTGTTGGTAACGCTTACGAATTCTAAGCGTAGTGGATAGAGCAAGGGGACGCCTTGGATGTTGTGGGCGTCTAGGATGACGTGGGTGAAGATGCCAATAAGTAGCCAGAGCCAGGCTTGGGGATTGAGTAGGAGAAGCCACGAGGTGAGGGTGGCGAAGGTGATGAGGCCGAGCAGGGAGTGGGTGAGGGTGCGGTGACCGAGGCGGCGTTCGATAGGGTGGCTTAGCGGGGTGAGCCAGCGGCCAATGCCAGAGGTGGTGGTGTCGATATCTGGCAGGAGTGCGCCAGTAGCAAGGGCGGTCATGCTGGCAACGTCCAAGTTACTTCCCAACCCCGACGCAGTGACGCCAACGAGGCCAGCAAAAGTGAGGTGGGTGGGGGCTTTCATTTAGTAGGGCGTATCAACCACGGTGATTTTGGTGGTGCCAACGGTGCTAGGGGGTTCGTCGAAGTAGGTGTCAAGGTGGACGTACTTGCCTGCGTGGGGCGAGGCGGTGAGTTCGTAGCTGTTGAAGATGTAATCCGTTTGGGCGTCTTCGTAGCTGTAGTGGTCAAGCAAGAAGGTGACCAAGTCTTCTTCAGGGAGGGTGGCAGCGTCGCCTTTGAGGATGATGGTGGTAAACACCATGTCATCACGGAAGCTGTTGACGATTTTGCTTAAGGTTTTGCCGTCGGTGGTGGGGGTGGTTTGGGGTGATTGTTTGGGGTGGGTGTTGTTAGCGGACACGGTTTGCCTGTCTGTCGTCGAGAGACACGATGTTTGCCACCTCGCTAGGGGTGAGGCCAGTGACACTAGCGAGTTGTTCTAAAGCAACGATGACTTGACCGTTGGCAGACAGCAGGTTGACAGCGGCGTCGGCGACGGCGGTTTGGGCTTGGATTTGATTAGCGAGGATGGTGTCGCCGACGTTATAGCGAGCAGCGGAGACTTGGAAAGCGGCTTCGGCGGCTTCGACGTTACGGGCGGCGGCTTCGGCGTTGTTGGTGGCGACTTTGTAGGTAACAAACGCTTCCACAGCAGCAACCCTGGCTCGAGCACGGGCAGTTTCCAGTTGAATGTCGAGGAGTCTGCGGGTAGTACCTTCGCCAGCTTCGACGAGTCCCATGATGTCGATAGAGACGCTAATGGAATAGCTAGGGCTGGCTTGGTCGTAGAGGTTGCTGTTGAGGTTGGCGCCCGCTTGGATGTTAAGCGATTCTGCAAGGCGACCTTCTAAGCTAGCAGTGCGTTCTAGGGCATCGATTTGGGCAGTGGCTTGCAGCACCTCGGGGTTGTTGGCTTGGGCGGCGGTGATGAGTTCGTCTAAGTGGGCGAGGTCGGTGGGGCTGAAGAATGCGTCGAGGGTTTGGGCGTGAGCGGTGGTGAGGGTTGTGAGGGTTGTCAGGGCAAGACCTAAGTACAGGGTGATGGGTTTCATGAGTGTCCTTTCTATTGCTATGCGTCTATTGCTATTCGCGGCTTCTGGGTTTGAGGCTTTTTCTGAGGGCGGGACCGAACACGATGAGGACGCCCAAGCCAAGGGCGCTGAGGATGTAACCGTCCATGTCGCTTTGCACTCTGGCGATGTATCTGCCGGCCATGACGAAAGCACCGAAGACGAACAGCAAGGGGGCTAAGGGGACTTGTTTGACATCGCGGTCAACGAAGCGGTTGGTGGTGGTGTGAAGGTCTTTGGTGTGCACTAGGGTTTCGGCGCTGTGGTGTTTAACGAGGCGGGTCAGTTCGAAGGGGTTGCCTTGGGCAAGGTCAAGTACAGCGCGGCGGTAGCGTTCGGGGTCATCGGCGGTGACGTTGTACTTGGCAATGAGGATGTCTAGTAATTGGGCGCTTTGTTGTTTGTTGAGGGGATTGAGGGAGAGTTCGTCGAACAGTTTCCAGAAGCGTTTGCTGCCTTTTTTGGACAGCGCACTGGGGTCAACGGCGGCAACGACGGCGGCGTGTTCGACCAGTTTGATGAGCCACGGTCTTGAGGTGGGGGTGATGCCACTAGCGTCGTCGATGGTGATAGTGAGGTGTTGGGTCTCCCCTACTAAGCGGCACAGTTCAGCGGCTTTTTGTTCGTTGGTAGTGAACTGTTTACGCCAGTCGTTCCAGTCGGCGTTTGGGTCTTGGGATTGTTGGGGGATGAGGTTATAGGCGTGGAGGCCGTCCCAGAGTTCTTTGAGGAAGCTAGCGAAACCGGGGCCGACGCGGGTGGTGATGATGAGTTTGCGGTCGTCTTTGAGTAATGGGGTGAGCCATTCCAGAAGGGCGGATTTACCCATGCCAGAAGGGGCGATGATGAGGGTGGCGCGGTTTTTGAGGCAGTTTTCAAGAATCACGCGTGCTTCGGGTTCGCGGCCTACGAAGTGATCGGGGTTTATCTTCATGGGGTGATAACGGCGGTTTTGCCAGTGACGCCGTAGACGATGATTTGGCGGGTGTTGTTGGTATCGAAGCGGTCACTTACGACGGTAATGCGCAGTTCGTCGCCGGGGAATTGGGCGCGTCCGAAGGGGGCGGTGTAGAGGATAGTGCCCACATCGGTAGTGATGCGAGTACCGGCGGGGAGGAAGACTTGCATTTCGGCATCTAAGCCTGCGATAGAGGTGACGCTGGTTTCGTCCCAGGTGACTTGTTGGTCGTCCGAGGTGCGGCGTGCGTCGCTGCGGGCTTCGTTGAGGGCAGCTAGGACGGTGCGGGCGGCGTTTTGCAGGTCTTGGCGTTGTGTCCAGCCGCGCCAGGCGTTGATGCTTAGGGCGAAAAGTAAGCCAAGCAGGGCAATGACAATGAGTAGTTCGTGCAGCACGAAACCGCGTTTTTGATGGCGGGTCATAGGTCTTCGGCGCCCAGCCAGCCGAGGGGTTCAATGTAGTGTGAACCGCAGGTCATGCACACGGCCATAAGGGTGTCGGGGTGTTGGGTTTCGTCTGTTTCGGGTTGGGCGTGGACGTCGCTGTAGATGTGCAGGTTTTGGGATTGGCAGATGCCGCAGTGGGTGAGCGGGTGGAGAGGGGGCATGGGGACTCCTTTCTACCTGCAACCATGTTTACCTGTTTACATGTAGTTGTGTTTACAGTGCTACCTGTTTACATGTTGCTGCGATTACGCGCTCACAGCGTTACCTGCTTACATGGCAACATGTTTACTTAACTACCTGTTTACATGGTTACATGTAACAATGTTAGCATGTTTA
Source organism: uncultured bacterium (assembly GCA_964550765.1). Taxonomy (GTDB): domain Bacteria; phylum Deinococcota; class Deinococci; order Deinococcales; family Trueperaceae; genus JBCCBI01. The sequence goes on from CAZKAZ010000029.1 coordinate 41,942, forward strand.
CCTGTAATTGTGTAACCATGTTTACCTGTTTACTTGAAACCATGTTTGCCTGTAATTGTGGTTACATGTTTACCTGTGACTATGTAAACGTGTTTGCCTGTAAACATGTCGGTTAGCGAGCACCATGCGCTTGATACGTGTAAGCATGTTTACCTGTTTACATGTAACTAAGAACTCAACGAATGTGCACCTTTTCCACATCTCTGTGCTGAATCGCGCTATAATGCAGGTATTAATCGCCATTTGGCGCTGCCCCCTGCACTTCGGTGTGGGGGGAAAACTTTTATAGGGGCAGTAAATCTCGAATCGCTTTGACGACTCGAGCGAACTGGTCATCACCAAGCCGACCTTCACGGCGAATGAGGCGCTTGGCTGAAAGTACCCGCAGTTGGGAGATAATCACATAGCTGTTGGTATCAGCTGCTTGGTCATCGTAGTGAACAGGCACAAAGTAACGCGCTGCGGGTTTATTGGGATTGGGGTCGCGTGAGGTTAGTGCAGCACCCCAGAACATGCCACGATTGAATTTGCGCACTATCAGCACCGGGCGGTCAAATTCTGTCCCCGTACCATCCTGTTCAAATCCCACGTTCAGTCCCAACGAACACCACCACAACTCACGTTCACGAAAACTGAAGCGTACCTGCTTGGCGTCAAGTTGTTGTTTGTGGACATTCCAAGCATCAAAGTCTTTTGCCACCGAACCTACTCGTCTCCTACATAATCACGGATGAGCCGCTCTAAAACAGTGGTGAGGTCATCGTCTTCCTCCAGGGCGACTTTGGCTTTGAAGCGCTTGTGTAAGTCTTTGGGAATCTGAGCAGACACTTGACTGTAGTCGGGATTGCCCCGCTTGGCAGGCGTACGCTTGCTATTTGCTGGCGCACTGGCAGGCGGGACAGGGTCTTGTTCACCTGTAGGCACACTGTACTTACTGCGTCTAGGCGTTTCTTTGGGTGTAGGCGGCTTACGTTTGGTGGGGTCAAATGCCATCGAAGACTTCTTTGGCAAACGACTCAAATTCGAGCCACGCCCGCGTGCCCCCTGCATGTTTAGAGGCGTACACGACGCTTCCCTCGAGGCGAGCGTACTCAAAAGCTTTGCGCTTACGTAGAATCGTTTCTGCCGTGGCGAGTCCAGCATCGCGCAAAGCAGTGCGCACGTTATCACCGTCGGACAAATTGGCAGGCGGGGCAGCGTTCACTACCGCAATGACTTTGGCGCGTCCTTCACTGAGAGCTGGCAGTGTCATCAGCGCAGCGTCGATGGCGTCGATGTTGGTCGTCACCGGAATAATCGCCACATCGAGGGTTTCGCCGAGGGCATTCAAATCTTCAACTTCAGGGTGGGCTTCGGTATCGAATACGACATGCTCAGCATCCCAAGGTTCACTGGGATAGGTCACAGGAAAAGGAAACCCATCACCGCTCGCTTGCCAGCGATGACAACTTTCAATCGGGTCACCATCGACAAGTTGCACGTTATGGCGACGATTATGAAAATAAAACGCTGTATGGACACTGAGCGCGGTCTTACCCACGCCACCTTTGAGAGACACAAAACCTACTCGCATGGGCAGAGCATAACAACCATGCAGACAGGTAAACGTGAAAACGTGTATACATGTTTACATTGCAACATGCTTACATAACTACATGGTTACATGTAAACTTGATTATCCCCTTTAAGGCCTCGATACACCCAGCGATTGACGCTAGCAACCTTACTTTACGAACGTGTATACTAAGGCTATACATTCCAGTAGGATACCTTGGAGGTACACGCCCATGAGCACCATTCAGCGTTGGGGTAACAGTCAAGGGCTACGGCTCAGCAAAGAACTGCTCAAAGCAGCAGAACTCGATGTTGGCGACGAAGTCACCATACGTGCCGACAAGGGGAGAATCGTCGTTGAGAAACGCAAGCGCTACGACCTTGCTGAGATGATTGCCCAACTCCCTGAGGACTACCAAGTAGAAGAAGAAACCCTCGGTGAGCCGCTGGGACAAGAAGTCTGGTAGATGGCCGACTACACACCAAAAAAGGGTGACTTTATCTACCTTAACGTTAGCCCCCAAGCAGGACACGAACAAAAAGGCCGCCGCCCTGCCCTGGTGGTGAGTAATGATTTATTCAATGAAGGTACCGGCTTAGCCATCGTTTGCCCCATCACCAACACCAACCGAAACAACCCTTTTCATCTGCCTTTACCCGCTACCAGCAAACTGACCGGGTTTGTGATGGTTGAGCAAGTCAAGTCTTATAATTACCGCACCAGAAACGCTGACTTTGTTGAGCACGCGCCGGAAGATTTACTGGCAGACGCGTTAGCGATACTGGATGCTTGTCTCAACTAGGTTTCGTCTGGATGTCTCGAGTCCTAGTCGTGTCGGTGCATGATTGCTAGGTTGCTGCATTGCTGTATTGCTAGCAACTTAGCAATACGATTTTGACGCTCGTGCACACATTCCTAGCGAGTTAATCGGTGAATCCTATAGCCGTATCTACGCAACACACGTCATTTCATGTTCTATCGCTCACCCAAGGATCGGTTTGATCAAGTTGGCTAGCAATCGCTTCTTTGCTAATGCGGGGTAACGTCATGTCAACGTTGCAAGCTGCGTGAACTAACGAGGCCGTGGTCATGGCCGCTACCCGCAACTGGCCAGGATCAACTTTGTCCCGCGTGTCGGCAGGGGTGAGCAAATAGCGCGTGAGGGAATTCGTATCTTCATAACCAGCAATGAGCCTAAATGACGGGATACCCCCCAAGAAAAAGTTGTAGTGATCCGAATTGGCTTGTAGTGGATACACAGGGTACACCGGCACCCCGCTTTTGGTCGTACTTTCTACGAAGTGTGCCACTTCCCGAGAACCACTCACGAGGGCATTCAAGCGCGAACTACCCACGACGGTATCGAGGTTGATGTTAAGCGAAATGCGGTTTTTTTCTGTTTCAGAGAGGCTGTTGACGTAGAGCTTTGAACCATAAAGCCCCCACTCTTCGAAGGTAAAAAACATTACCCGCAAACCACGCTGCGACGTCTCAACGAGGCGGTGCAGTTGCCGCACGACCTCGAGCACTACCGCCAACCCCGAGCCATTGTCCATGGCGCTTTCAGCTAAATGATGCCCGTCCACATGGGCACAAAGCACCACCATGTCATCACTTTTGCCCGGGATGTCTACCAAGATATGTTCACCTTGTAGGGCTTCGGTATGCGCGTGAATGTCGATGGTTACTTGTGCTTTACGCTGCCGACAGCGTGAGGCGATGGCTTCACCTGCTTCGTAGCTAATGCCCAGCGAAGGAAGGTCGTCAGCGTCCCCCATGCCGGATGACCCTGTCACCACACCGATACTGGGAATGTTGTTGGCGATGAGAAAAGCGGCTGCGCCTGCTTGTTTTGCCCAGCCGTACTTGCGCCTACGGTGCACGTGACTGACGCTAAAGGGAAACTCGTGTCGCACGAGCACAGCTTTGCCGGCAATCTCGGCTTGCCTTGCTTGGAAGTCCTGCAGTGTACCTCGCCCCAAGTCCACAACCTCGAGCGTCAAACCTTCTGCTACTGGTGAAAAGACCAAGCTCGTCGCTGGCAAGGTTTTTTCGGTGTGACCTAGCAACGTCAATGACGCTTTACCGCGCCGCCATGCTTGGTATGGAAATGTCACCGCTTGAGGTTTGAGACCTAAACCCTCAAGGGTTTGTTTTAAGAAAGCTCGAGCGCTCAATTCGCCCTCTGTAGCCGCAAACCGCCCCCCAAAATCACATATCGTTTCAAAGTCGCTGAGTAGGGCTTGTGAGTGCCAGATAGCACCAAGGGTGTCACTGATGGTCGTACTGGTTGTGTTCACCGAGAACTCCTTAACTGTCCTTACGTTGCCAGCGTGGATTCAGCGCATCATTTAGCCCATCACCGAGTAACGTAAACCCAAGCACAGCGATGAAAATAGCTACACCAGGAAAGACGCTCATCCACCACGCCAAATAAAGAAAACTTTGTGCTGAGTTGATCATCTGCCCCCAACTGATGAGGTTAGGGTCACCCAAACCAAAAAAGCTCACCCCGGCCTCGAGCAAAATAGCTTGTCCTACTCGCTGCGTCAGTACCACCACGACCGGGGCAAGGGTATTCGGCAAAAGCACACGCGTCACCAAGTAGCGGTCACGTCCCCCGAGCGCCCGCGACGCTTCGGTAAACTCGCGTTGTTTAAGACTAAGAAACTGCCCCCGCACGACCCTAGCAGTCAGCGGCCAACCTAAGATACCCAGCACAAAAATGACCTTATCGAGACCGCGTCCTACTAATGCCACCAAAATAAGCGCCAAAAAAAACTGCGGAATGACCTGAAAGAGCTCGGTAATCCGCATGATAATGATGTCAATGGTGCGTCCCCAAAAGCCAGCGATGCTACCCGCCAAAATGCCAATAACAGCCGAAATCACCGACGCGCTTAACCCCACAATGAGCGACACCCGGCTACCATAAACGACCCCACTCCAGATATCCCGTCCTAGGTTGTCTGTACCTAACCAGGCTTCTGATGACGGTGCGATAAACGAATCGGGCGAGGTCGCTAGCGGGTCACGGGTACCAAGTAGTGGCGCAAAGATAGCCATAAAGACCACCACCAACGCACACGCAAGACCGATGACGCTCGCTGGGTTGCTTAAAAGCTTGCGCCAAAAGTAGCTCATGAATACTTGACCCGAGGATCGATGCGGGCATAGCCAATATCAGCCAGCAAGTTACCGATGATGGCAGCCAAGGTCGTCACGATAAAAATGCCGATGAGCGTGGGATAGTCCCGTCTAAACAGGGAATCGTAGAGCAGCCGACCCAAACCCGGCCAAGCAAACACCGATTCAACTAGCACCGAACCGGATAACAAAAACCCTAAGTAGTACCCCATTGAGGTAAGCACGGGTAAAAACGCATTGGGCAGCGCGTGACGCACAACCACCGTAAAGTCAGCAATGCCCTTGGCGCGTGAGGTACGAATATAGTCTTGGTGCATGACTTCGATGGTGCTCGAGCGCATGAGGCGGGTCGTCAGCGACAGATAGCTAAAAGACAAGGTGAGCGCCGGTAATATCAAATGCCTAGTGATGCTCACTATCCGCGCTAACCCTTCGGGTGATGAGCGCAGCGACATCATGCCACCCGCAGGAAGCCAAGCGAGTTGCACGGCAAAAAACAAGATAAAAAGTTGCCCCAACCAAAACGAAGGAATCGCAAAACCCGCTAGGGCAGCCACCGAGATGGTGGCGTCTATGGGTGTGAGATGCCAGTAACCACTGGCTAACCCGAAGACCACCCCGCCTACGGTGCCAATAACAAACGCTGTGCCAGCAAGTAGTAAGGTTGGCGCAAGCCGCTCTGCGATTACTTCAATCACCGGAGCGCGATAAGCAAAAGAAAACCCTAAGTCACCCGTTAGTAAGTTGCGTAAGTACAAAAAAAACTGTACATAAAGCGGTTGATCAAGACCTAATTCACGGCGCAGGGTTTCAATATACTCTGGCGGTGCCGGAAACTCACCCACGAGCGCGATAATGGGGTCACCTGGAACCGCGTAAACAAGTACAAACATGATGGCCGCAACCCCAAGAAGTTGCGGCACAACATAGAGCAAGCGAACGATTACATAACGTGTCATGAATTATGAAACTACTGTCGAATCCAGACGCTGCCCCACTGGTCGTAAGGTTGCGCACTTTGCCACAACCCGCCAATGTTTGCCCCTGCTGCATCAACCTCAGTGCGGTCCATCACGTTCAAGACGGATAAATCCTCTGCGATGATGGCTTGCGCTGCGTAGTAAAAGTCCTGTCGCTCTTCAACGAAGGGCGTGGCAGCCGCGCTAGTAAATAACGTATCAATGTCAGGATTGCTATAGCCCGTTGGGTTGGTATAAGGGAATCCCGGTTCAATGCTGACGTACTGCCGCGAGATACCAATGGCGGGGTCACCGCCGGTGGTGTAACCAATAATAGTCACGTCGAAGTCACGCTGGTTAAAGACCTGGTCAACCACGACTTGGGGTTCAAATGGCTCGAGCACGACATCAACGCCGATATTGCGCCAGTTATCCCGAATAATCTGGGCAGTCGCATTAAAGCCTGCTTGCGCGGGGTTATAAATCAAACGCACACTGAAACGCGGGTCACCTTCGAGCCCTAGCTCGTCCAAAAGTAGATTGGCTTGTTCAGGGTCATAAGGATATAACTCGGAATAACTTACCTCCGGGTTTGAAGCCCAACCGAGCGCCCGGTGAATGGCACTTTCTCCTGGGCTACCCACACCAAAGAAAGCTTGATTCACGATTTGTTCGCGGTTTAACCCCAGCGCAAGCGCTTGCCGCACTTCAGGTTGATCTAAGGGCGCGTTGGCCGTATTGAAAAACATCAGGTAGTTGCCCGGTACGTCTGTATCAGTTTCAGTTTGAATATTCGGATCAGCATTGAGGCGAGCAACTTCTTCTTTGGGCAAGTAGAAACTTTGAATGTAGTCAATCTCGCCCGAAAGCAAGCCAAGCACCCGTGAGGTAGGATCAGGCACGATGCGAGCAATTATCTCATCTAAGTACGGTTCACCTTCTCTGAAGTAGTCATCATTACGCGCCATCACCACCCGATCACCGCGCAACCATTCAACAAAACGAAATGGCCCGGTCCCCACGGGATCATCAACATTGAGTGGGTTAGAGGTTGGGTCTGTACCTGCATAGAGGTGCTCGGGCAAAATAGCGGCGTTTTGACAGGTCATCTGTTGTAAAAAGGGCGCGTAGACACTGCCTTCAAAATTCACGACCACGGTGTAATCATCGGGTGTTTCTACCGAGGCAACGGTCTCAAAAGCACGATTCGTTCGGGGATGATATTGTGCTAGTACCTCTTCAAAGGTATATTTCACATCTGCTGAGGTAAACGGTTCACCATCATGCCAGACAACGTCATCGCGCAAATAAAAGGTAAACGTTAGCCCATCTTCGCTAATTTCCCACGACTCAGCCAGTTCCGGTTGCACTTCAAAATCACGATCGAGCCAAACAAGGCCGTTGAACATCTTGCAAGTAACCGCCAAGGTATCAACGTTAGTAGTCAGCGTTGGATTAAGCGTCTGCGGGTCGTTGCCAATAGCATAAATAAACGTACCGCCAGAGGTGGGCTCACCTTGTGCCGAAGCGACAGAGAACAACACAAAAAGCCCTATCATCAAGGACTTCAGCGGGTGACTATTCACATGTGGTAACCGACTGACATAATGCATGTTTTTCCTCCCAAGAGTAAATCTATAAGGAGTCTAACCCCAATTGCTGACAGTTAACAAGTAAGCTATACGGGAATTATCCCCACGCATACCCCTCACGCGATGCGACGGGCGATTCAAACCCCCATATCTGCTCTGCTCTAAGTGACAACGCTTGCCCTTGCTTGCTGGCATAGGCTTGAGTGATGAGTATGCGTGCTTGCTGCAACATCTCCCGATGTTCTGCCCACAGTTGCGGGGAGATAGTAAGTTGCGCCCGCGTACTACCATCTTCCAACATAAAAAACGCAAACCCTTTGGCGGTGGGCGGTTTCTGTTTGGCTACCACCATGCCTGCGGTGAGCGTGTCCCCGTAGTTGACCTTGGCAGCACGCAGGGACTGACCGACATGCAAGCCGGCGCGTTTGGCAGCGGGAGAAAGCGCAGTGAGTTTGTTGCGATAGACCGCCACAGGGATGCCCGTAAGGTCATCTTGTTGGGCTGCATGCCAGAGGACGAACGGTTCACACGATAGGGCTGCCACGGTCACGGGTCACCTCCCACGTCAATGTCGCAACGTTATACCTTAAATAATAAGATATTGGCTATGGTGGTGCGTGAGAGAGGGGTGACGTGGCTTGATTACGGTGAGAGATGTGCGACGTTGTTGATACGGTTAGCGCATGATTCTCTATGTTGCAGTGAAATGGTCATAAAGGCAGGCTGAGGCTGCTGCGAGCACGCGTGTTGCCCGTTTTTTATCGCTATCCCCACGTTGAAAGAGCACCACCACATAGGTGTTTTCTTCGAGCAGCACCAAGCCAGCATCGTTGGTGACACCGTTGAGGGTACCCGTTTTGTGCGCTACCTCTGTCCCCTTGGGTAAATCTGCTGGGATGCGTTCGTCAGAACGGCATTTTTTCAGGATGTCGAGCGCTAGCTCGCAGGTATCCGGTTGCAGCAAGTGCCCTTGGTACACATCCACGAGTAACTTAGCGATGTCTTCAGGCGTTGCGCGGTCACCATGTTCGTGCGAACTGCCTAGCGGATGTTCTGGTTCTTCGCGCTCAGGTTGGGCAAACAGGGCTTCAATGGTTTCATAGTCAGCGTCTTCGGGGAGGGTGGTCATGCTACACAGCATCTGTTTAATGGTCTGCGGCATGTGAATCGAAGGGTAGCCCAACACGTGCATGTCAGCTTCCACGGCAGCGGGGCTAGTAAGAGCGAAGAGTTTATCGGTCGCCATGTTGTCACTGACAATCATCATGAGCAGCATCAGGTCGTAAAGTGTCGGGGCAAGCCCAGCCCGCATATCTTTGAGAACGCCACTACCTGGCACACGATCAACAGCATCAAGGGTGACGCGTGTCGTGATGTCTAGTTCACCAGCATCGACTTTGCGCAGTAAGTGTACGAGTAGGGGCAATTTCACCACGCTTGCTAGGGCGAACGGCACGTCGGCGTTAATAGCGATAGCACGGTCATCGGTGAGCCTGCGGGCGTAGAGACCCGTGACGCCCTCGGCTTCTGAGAGTATCTGTTGCAAATTGTCTGTCATGAATTCATCCTCGGATCGAGCACATCGCGTAAACCATCACCAAACAGGTTGAGACCTAATACTGTCACGGCTAACACCACCCCAGGCATGGTGGCAATCCACCACTCGGTACGCAAATACGCCCTACCGCCGGCGATAATCGCACCCCACTCAGGGGTTGGCGGTTGGGCACCAAAACCAATAAACGACAGTGCCGCAGTCGCTAGAATTGCCCCCGGAAAGCTCAAGCTGGCACTCACTATCAGCGGGGCAACGACACCCGGAAAGACATGTTTAGCAACGAGGCGTAGGCGGCGTGCACCGAGTGCTCGAGCTGATTCGACAAAATCGTATTCCCGCAAGCTCAAGGTCACCCCACGCACGATGCGAAAGTCACCAGGAATGCCCCCGATACCGACAATGACAATCAGCATCGTTAAGCTAGGTTCAAACGCAGAAAAAAGCGCCAGAGCAAGCAATAAACTGGGAAACGCCACCCAGATTTCAACGATTTGTTGTAAGACAATATCGAGCCAACCGCCGACAAACCCGGCTAATAAGCCGAGCACAGTGCCGCCAGTAATACTAATAAGTACAATCAACGTGCCCACGTACAAACTGATGCGCGCCCCGTAGGCGACGCGAGTAAAGATATCGCGCCCGAACTCGTCAGTGCCAAACCAATGGGTCAGTGATGGGGCTTCAAAACGCGCCCGCAGATTCTGCTCTACGGGGTCGTAAGGGGTAATCACCGGCGCAAAAACAGCCATGAGGATAAGCAACACAATGATGATGATGCCAATGCGGGCGTTGTGTTGACGCAGTAACTTGCGCAGCAGGGTGTTAGTCGTAAGAACATTAGTCATAGCGAATCCTTGGGTCAAGTAGCGAATACGCCACGTCTACGAGCAAGTTGGATAACACGATGATGGTAGCGGCCAGAAGCACCACACCTTGCACGATGGGAACATCTCGAGCAGCCAACGCTTCTATCGACAACCTACCAATACCAGGCAGGGCAAAAATAGATTCGGTGATAATTGCCCCACCCATGAGACCAGCAAATAGCAACCCCAAAATCGACACCACCGGAATCATGGCGTTTTTAAGGGCATGCTTAAACACCACCACCCTGCTACTGAGTCCTTTGGCGCGCGCCGTGCGCACAAAGTCAAGGCGGTACACTTCCAACATGGCACTGCGGGTGTAGCGGGCAATGCTGCCTGCTGCGCCAGTACCGAGGCTAATGGCAGGTAGCACGTATGACCAACCGTTTTCTGCCATCGCCACCGGCAACCACCCCAAGCGAAACCCAAAGACAATTTGCAAAATGAGTCCAAACCAAAAACTAGGAATCGACACCCCTATGAGCGCCAAGGTAATCATGCCGTAGTCAAGCACAGTATTTTGCCTCGTAGCCGCAATAACACCTGCCACCATACCGATGGTGATGGCTACTAACATGGTGGCGAATGTCAAGCGCAAGGTGACGGGCAAACGCGACAACAATTCGCCTGTTACTGGCCGTCCCGAGCGGTGTGAGCGTCCCAAGTCACCTTGCAATGCACCACTGACAAAGCGGTAGTACTGCACGTACACAGGCTGATCGAGACCCAACTGCCGCCGCAACGCCGCCCGTTGGGCTTCAGTACCATAGTCGCCATAACGTACCGTCACCGCGTCACCAGGGGTTAACTTGCTAATGACGAAAACAAACAGGGTCACACCGAGCATGACCACGACCATCGACAGCAAACGTCGCAACAAATAGGCTTTCATGACGTCCAAAGGGAAAGGTTGGAAGTTTCCTCCCAACCCCAGCCACATGTGCCAAGCATAATGGTGTCGTCGTTACTCGGTGAACGCGGCATCATGATAAAGCAGCGTCGCCCGGTAAGGATGAACGCGCACACCTTGTACTTCGTTGCGCACCAAGGTTAAGCCTTGCACTGCATACAGCGGTACCCACGGTGCTTGGTCAAGAATGAGCCGTTGCAGTTCTTGATAAATAGCAAAACGCGCTGCAGGGTCAACGGTGGCGTTCCCTTGGCTTAACAGTTCATCGACGTCAGAACGGGCAAAGTGCACGCGATTAGATGATTCCAAACGGTCAGACCCGAAGAAAAACGACAAGATGCCAGCGTCGCTCCAACCATAAGCGATGAGCAGTAAGTCGTGTTCAGCGTTTTTGGTGTTGGCAAGTAGCGTTGATGACTCGAGCTGTTGAATCTCGACATTGATACCCGCGTCCGCTAGTTGAGCTTGAACGATTTGCGATACCCGCTGATACTCAGGCGTGGTGTACGTCCACATGACCAACGTAAGCGGTTCACCGTCTTGCGCCATGAAACCAGCGGCATCTTCTTCATAACCAAGACCGCGCAAGATTTCTTTGGACATTTCAGGGTCATAAGGATATCCCGCCATCTCGGGGTCGTATCCCCACGTCGCTGGTGAAAACAATCCCGTGACCGGTTCAGCAAACCCCTCGAGCGCCGCATCGACAATCTCTTCACGGTTCACTGCGTGCGCTACCGCCCGGCGAATGTCAGGATTCTCAGTGAGCCGACCACAACAAGAAGTTTGTCCCAAGTAGCGAATGCCCGCCGCCAAATAGCTGAGTAGACTCAGGTCTTCACCTTCACCTACTTCGCCCCGATCAATGAGCCGCTGTACATCTCGAGGGGGCGCGGTTGCCACATCGACACCATCGGTCTGTAGTAGTAACAACTGGGTGGCATCGTCGGGAACGACGCGGAACGTGACCGTCTCAAAGTTAGCAGCTCCTTGGTTTTCAAAGAAGCTCGGTGCCCAAGCGTAGTCATCAAAACGCTCTAAGACGATGCGGTCACCCGACACCACCTCACCAACCCGAAAAGGGCCTGCGCTTACTGGGCTTTGTGAGTAGTCATCGCCCATAGTCTCGACGGCAGTAGGCGAAATAATCCCCAGAAACGTGGTCGCCAAGTTGAGCAGTGCTGGTGCATACACGTCTTCGTAACGCAACACCACGGTGTATTCGCTGGTAACGTCAACCTCTTGGAGGGTGCCTGCAAAACTTGCCCCCGGTGCGCCAACGTCTTCATCTAGGAGGCGGTCAAAGGAGAACTTCACCGCATCGGCATTGAGCGGTGTGCCATCGTGAAACGTGACATCTTGCCGCAACTGAAATTCGATGCTGCGTCCATCCTCGAGAAACTCCCATGACTCCGCCAAGTACGGTACAAAGTCACCCGTTTCAATATCCCGCGTCACCAACGTGGCATAGATGAGGTTGTGATAGGTCGTGGTTGACGGCGTGGCGTGAATGTCGAGTGAGGTTTCTTCTCCGGCAATCGCAATGCGTAAATTGCCTTGTGCGAGGGCAAGACTTAACACACCCAACACCAACAAACTGCTTAAAACGCGCTTCCCAACTGACATGTTTTGCCTCCTTGGTATGAACTGTCTCAAAATACCACGCGGGACAGACTGCATAAACAATCGCCCACTTTCAAAAGCTGATTCCTACAACATTTACACGGGCATGCCGTTGGGTACGTGCAGGTTACTCCTCCCCCTCACGCTTCCGCCCCCCAAAAAGTCCGGCAGACTGGCCGCCACCAACGTCAGTTCTGCTTCGTCCGCCTGCAAGTAGCAGCTTTACGACCCCAACACATCCGGCAGCACCGCCGCCATCGCTTCCAGTTCCGCTTCGTCTGCGTGCAAGTAAATGCCCGTCGTGTCTAAACGGCTGTGCCCAAGGGCTTCTTTGAGGGTATGAAGTCGCGCCCCACCGCGCACGGCTTCGGTAGCAAAGGTGTGTCTTAACAGGTGCGGGTAGATATCTTGTTGTATGCCTGCCAGTTTGCCCAACTTAATGAGCAACTTGCGCACTGCCCCTGCTGTCACGCGTTTGCCTCGGTAGCGTCCGGCAGGCACCAGCCACACGGCGTCGCGTTCTGCAGTAGGAGGAAGTTCGTAAATGAGGCGTTTGCGTTCTTTGAGCCACTGATACAGGGCTGTTTTGGCGTTTTCCGAGAGCACCACGGTGCGTTGTTTGTTGCCTTTGCCAATGACCGTAATGCTGTGGGGATAGCCTTCTTTGTGTTTGATGTCAGTGATGTTGAGGTTCACAAATTCGGAGATGCGCAAGCCAGTGTTGACTAAGAACGTCACCAGGGTCCAGTTGCGGATGCGTTCTGCCGGGCGTGAGGTTTCAAAAGCGGTTTCAACCAAGCGGCGCACGTCGGATAGGGATAGGGCTGGCGGGTGGTGTTGCGCTTTTTTGGGTTTGTTGACTTTGGCAACAGGATTATCACTACGCAATTCTGCCACCTCCACTAAGTAGGAGAACCACGCGTTGAGGCTCGAGTGCACCCGATGAAAATAACTCGGGCTAGCCTCCAAGTCACTAAGATACAAGCGAATATGGTTAGTCTTGATTTCGCACCAGTCGATGGGGGGTTGCAAGTGTGGTTCTAACCAGCGGGCAAAGCGGTCGATGTCACCAAGGTAGGCTTCGATGGTTTTATCGCTACGCCCTCGTTCTTGTTTGAGATATGTTTTAAATCCTTTATAAAAATCCATAACATGCAGCCTCGCAATTGCCCACAACCCATACAAACTAAAGGTGGTGGTAGACATGGTTATCACTTCATAATGAAATTGGCGTTGGTCACTTAAACAATAATTTACTCTACCATATGGAACAAGCGGACAACCAAGACTTGCACCGTCCATCACGGACAAAATAGTGATTTGACACAGTGACACGCTTCGTGCAGACGCCAGTTAAGTCATGATAAAACGGTTTTGGTCGTGTTAAAACACAAGTACACTATTGCTTCACAATGCGGAAAGAACATCAAATCCTGTCGTCTAAAATTTCTTGTAACATGGAGAAATGAGTGACTTACCTTCCACGACAATGAGTGCATACGAAAGGTATCAAGAACTCAACGTAAAGCAAGTTGCTAAGTTCGTTGGCGTTGAAACCAACCAAACAGTATGGGTTTATGTTCAAAAAGGACTTTTACCCGAACCACGTTACATCCGCCCGCACGCTCCCCGCTGGCGCTTGGGAGAAGTTGTCGATCACACCCATCGCATCATGAAATCTGCTGACGAGACGACTACCGGCTTCAAGGGCAGACCCAAACCACCCAAACAACAACAAGACGACAACGAGAATTTGCTGCAGAAGATGCGGCAGCGGTTGAAGTTGGGGTA
>CAZKAZ010000030.1:0-22422 GCA_964550765.1 uncultured bacterium
TTTTACAGCAGATTATGACGCGGCGGGGTTGCTCGAGCATGTCCTGTTGTGGCTAGAACCCGTCGAGACCCCCATCAAAACGCCAACTGCAGTCCCAACGGAACAATCAACAGAAAAACGAGCGACATCTTCCGAACAACCTGTCTTGACGCTTCAGCCAGACGATGATGCAAACACAAGCCTCGAGCCACAGCCCGAATCTAGCCGTGCCACTGCCGTGATGGACAGCATTGCAGACAGTGTTGATGATGCTATCCCTTCAACAGAGGACTTTTACATGCACCGTGGTGCGCTGGGGCTGTGCGTGCTTGACGCGCAGGGGTATTTTGTGTACGTCAACGAGGCTACTGCACAGTTTGCCAAGATGCCCGCGGGTGACCTGTTGGGGCAGAACCTGTGGCAGATGTTTGCTCATGGGCAACACAACCGCGTAGGTGCTGCTTTGCAGCATGCCATGCAAACGCGTGAACCCGTTTATTTTGAAACCTTACACGAAGATGACCAGTTTGATGTAGTTTGGTTTGGTGTGCACGCCTCACCAGTAGCCGATCAGCTTGTGCTTAACATCGAAGACATCACCGAACGCAAGTATCAACAGCAGCAGCTCGAGGCTGCCGAAGTGCGTGAAGAGGCGCTTTTTGGTCAGCGCAATGCCATTTTGGAAAGCATTAGCGATTACTTGTTTATTCTCGATAGTAACTACCGCTTTTTGTATGCCAATGAGGTGATGCTCGAGCTGCTTGAAGAAACCCCCGAAAGTATTCGTAAGTACACCGTGTGGGATACGGCGCATCTATCCGAACAGCATCCGTTTCACCAAGCCTATGTCAAGACTCTTCGTGAACAAAAGCCGCAGCGGGTGCGGGCGCATGCCAATCACCCCAAATTGGTCGGGCATATCCTCGACATCACGATGTATCCGTTTCAAGGTGGTTTGATTGCTTATAGCCGCGATATCACTGAGCTAGAAACCACACGTGCCGACCTAGCGCAGGCGCTAGCAGAAAAAGAAACCATCCTCAATAGCATCACCGATGGGGTCAGTGTGTTAGACCACAACTGGACATATGTTTATGCCAACCCGGTGGTATTGGAACGCGTTCCTGATATTCTTGGACGCAACTATTTTGAGGTGTTTCCCCAACATCGTGATTCAACGTTTGCTCAGCACTACCAACAAGCATTTGACAGTCAAAAACCTGTCTTTTTTGAAGCCAAGACACTCACTTCAGGTGAGTGGGCAGACGTGCGGGTATATCCAGCGGGTGAGCGCATTACGGTATACGCAACCAATATCACCGAACGCAAGCAGCTCGAGCACGCCCTCATCGAAAGCGAAGCCAAGTTCCGTGCTTTTTTTGAGAACAGCACCTACCCTTGCACCATGTTCACCTTTACAGCAGGCAAGCAAGGCTTTGTTTACAACGATGCTTTTGCTGACTTCGTTAAAGACACGGCCTTTGCCGATTATCAAGCTGAATTGGGGACACTCGAAGGTACGAAACGCATGTTGACGGCTTTGTCACCCGCAGAAGATACTGAGCGCGAGAAGCGTTACTTTGAAGAGATACTCGCGGGCACACGCAACAGCTACCGTATGGAAAAGCGCTACCTCAACCGCTACGGCAGCATCATCTGGGGTGACCTCATGAGCGTGTCAGTACGTAACGACCAAGGTGAACTGGTGTTGACGTTTGCCACGGTGCAAGACATCACCAAACGCAAACGCACTGAACAAGCCCTGTTAGACAGTGAAGCCAAATTTCGTCACTTTTTTGCCGCCAATTCAGTTGCGCATCAGATGGTAACGTTCATGGGGACAAGCAAGCAGACGGTACACATCGAAACAAACAACACGTTTGAGATATTGTTCGCCGATAGTGCGTTGGCTGAGCTTGAACCTTTGATGTCTTTGGTGGATTATCGTGCGCTGGGGCGTGCTGCCAACCACCCTGACAATCCACATGACTTTATGCCGCCTCGAGCTGCCCCTAACAGTACGCACACACGTCACAACGAGAAGCGCTATTTCAACCGCGATGGCAGCGTGTTTTGGTGTGATGTGAGCAAAGTGTCGTTTTATGATGCCCAAGGCCTGCCTGAGGTGTGTCTGTCGAGTTATCAAGACGTCACTGACCGCAAACACGCCCAAGCTGCTTTGGAAAAAGCCTTAGCCGATAAAGAAATGCTCCTCAAAGAAGTGCATCACCGTACCAAAAACAACATGCAACTTATTTCCAGCATGTTGTCGATTCAGTCGCGGCGCATCGGTGATGAGATGGCGCAACAAGCCTTAGTCGAAAGCAGTAAACGCATCAACTTGCTAGCTAGCATCCACCGGGCGCTCTACCAAATGCCAGAAAGTGGCGATATTGACGCAGGGGAACAACTGCACTATGTGCTCGAGGGGCTCACCAAGGGCTTGCGCGACACACCCATCACAATCAACAGTGACATTGCCCATGTAACCCTTGATGTTCACCAAGCTATTCCGTTGATGCTGGTGGCCAATGAACTTTTGACCAATGCTTTTAAGCATGCTTTTGTCACGCCGCAAGCAGGTGATGAACTCACGGTGCGCTTGCTGCTCGAGGATAACAACGTCATCTTTGAGCTGATAGACAACGGTGTGGGTGTGCCTGTAGGGGCAGCAGACAAAGACAGCCTCGGTATGGTCATTATTGCTACCCTTACCAATCAACTGAATGCTGATTTGACGCTCGAGAACCAGCCGACAGGTGGCACGGTGGCTCGAGTGACCTTCACCAAGCACATGCCACTTGTGTAAGTCAGTTGTTAAAGTGATGGAAGTGCAAGGTTAAGCGTGTGCTCGAGGAGGCAGCTAGGGGGCGTCATCTGGTGACACACTACTCGTGACGAAAGCCGAGCGCCCTTGCTTGGTACAATCACCATCATGCCCAACACCCCGAAACTCATTCTCGACTGCGACCCCGGCCACGACGACGCCATTGCCATTATGGTGGCCGCCCAACACAGCGACCTGCTCGGTATCACTGCGGTAGGTGGCAACGTGGCGCTACCTTTGACCACCCACAACGCCCTCATTACCGCCCAAATTCTCGGTCTTGATGTGCCGGTGTTTGCAGGTGCTGACCGCCCACTGGTAGCAGAACCCAAACACGCCGAATTTATTCACGGCGAAACGGGTCTAGGTGGCCCTGAACTTCCCGAGCTTACCCGCACTGCCGAGCGTAAACACGCGGTGGATTTTATTATTGAGACGGTACGCAGTACGCCTGAGGTGTGGCTTATTCCGACAGGGCCACTCACCAATATTGCCCTCGCCCTCCGGCATGCCCCAGATATTGCTAGTAAAGTGGCAGGCATCGCTATTATGGGCGGCGGGCAGGACTTTGGCAACGTGACAGTCACTGCCGAATTTAATATCTGGCACGACCCCGAAGCCGCCGATGTGGTGTTTCGCTCGGGTGCGCCGGTGATTATGTGCGGCCTTGATTTGACCCATCAGTTTACGCTTTATGAAAAAGACATCACCATGTTGCGGCACATTGGTAACGATGTGGCGCTGTTTGCCACTGATATGCTCGAGTACTACAGCCAAGCCTACGCCAACAAGTTTTTTGGCGTCCCCCAAGCCCCCTTGCACGACCCTTGTGCGGTGATGACTGTGACCCATCCAGATATGTTTACCTTCAAAAAACGCCACGTGGACATCGAACTGCACGGTACGTTTACGCGCGGGATGACGGTAGTGGACAGGCGGGGCGTACGCGAAGAAGAAAGTGCCAACGTGAACATTGCCGAAACGATTGATAGTGAGGCGGCATTGGCGCTGCTCAAGCAGACGCTCGAGGCCTATTGATGCGCACGAGTAGTGATGTCATCCGCTTTCAACATGTCACCAAAACCTACCCTAGAACCCACACCCACGCCCTCAAAGACGTCACTTTCCGCATCGAAAAAGGCGAATTTCTTTACATCACCGGGCATTCTGGCGCGGGCAAGTCCACGTTGCTGTCGCTCATTTTGCGGCGGGTGACGCCCAGCGAAGGCACGGTGCACCTTTTGGGTGAAGATTTGAGCCGGGTGAGGCAAAGCCAGTTACCTATGTTGCGGCGCAAAATTGGCATGGTGTTTCAAGACCACCGTTTGCTTGCACACATGAGCAGCCTCGACAACTTGATTTTTGCGCTTAGGGCCACCGGGCAACGCGGCAACTTAGAACAGCGAGCGATGACATTTTTGCGGCAAGTGGGTCTGGCGCACAAGCGCAAAGCCTATCCTATTGAGTTATCCCTTGGCGAACAGCAGCGGGTAGCTATTGCTAGAGCCATGGTCATTAACCCACCCCTGCTCTTGTGTGATGAACCCACGGGCAACTTAGATCCCGACACGGGTTGGGAGATTATTCAGCTCCTCAACGACATCAACATCAAAGGCACGACGGTGCTTGTAGCCACGCACGCCCGCGAACTTGTGGATCAGTTGCGGCGACGCACGATTGTTTTGCGCAGTGGTCAAATTGTCCGCGATGATAAGAGTGGCGGCTATTCGCTGTAAGGGGGCAACACCGCCAACATAACAGCACCTAACACGGAAATAGCTCGAGCCATCCGTGTACAATGCCTTCATGCAACATATTGTGGCAGTTCGGGAGACCGATGACAAAGAAACGCGCATTGCCTTAACACCAGCAGCGTGCGCTAAGTTAATCAAGTTGGGTGCTAAGGTGACGCTCGAGCAGGGCTTCGGCGAACGTTTGCACTACAGTGACGATGCCTACCGCGAAGTTGGGGCAAATGTGGCCTCACGCGATGACGCCCTTGCTAGTGCAGACATGCTGGTGAGTTTGCGTCCACCTGCCCAAGACACCCTCGACAAACTCAAAGATGGCGCGGGTGTGGTCAGTTTTCTTGACCCTTTCAGAGAACATGACCTCATTAAGCACTTAGCGCACAAAAAACTCAGTGCGTTTGCGATGGAACTGATTCCGCGTTCAACCTATGCCCAAAAGATGGACGCGTTAAGCTCACAAGCGAGCCTCGCTGGCTATGCTGCTGTGATTACTGCTGCTGACAAAGCGGGCAAAGCCTTACCCATGATGTCAACACCCGCAGGTACCATCGCCCCAGCTAGGGTGTTCATCATTGGGGTAGGTGTTGCTGGCTTGCAAGCCATTGCGACTGCCAAACGTTTGGGCGCAAGGGTAGAAGCTTATGACACCCGCCCGAGTGTGGCTGAACAAGTAGCCTCACTAGGGGCAAAATTTGCCAGCATCGACGTGGGTGAAACAGGCGAAACCAGCCAAGGCTACGCCAAAGCCCTAACCGAAGAACAACTTGCCAAACAACGTCAGCAGATGGCCAAATACTGCGCTAACGCCGACATTATCGTCACGACCGCGCAAGTGTTCGGACGGCCTGCACCGCGCATCGTGACTGCTGATATGGTAGCGGGCATGAAAGCGGGCAGCATCATTGTTGATTTGGCGGCGTCTACGGGTGGCAACGTCGAAGGTACCCAAGCCGACGAAGATGTCGTGGTGAATGGGGTGACCATTGTGGGGCTAGCCAACATGCCCGGTAGGGTGGCCAAAGACGCCTCGCAGATGTACGCCAGCAATGTGGCTAACTTGCTCGAGCACCTCTGGGACAAAGACGCGGCTGCGTTGACCCTTGACCTAGAAGATGCCATCACCCAAAGTGCCCTACTCACCTTTGAAGGCACCATCCGCGACGAGCGGGTGCGCACGGCTATCGAAAGCGCATAACCAAGAGTTCACAACGAGGGTTCACAACGAGGGTTCACAACGAGGGTTCACAACGAGGGTTCACAATCCGTAGGAGGTTTGTCATGGCTGTTGAAATCACTGTTTTACACCTGTTTACGTTCGTGCTCGCCATCTTTTTGGGTTTCGAGCTTATCAACAAAGTCCCTAGTCAGTTGCACACCCCGCTCATGTCTGGTGCTAATGCTATTTCTGGCGTGACTATCGTCGGGGCGATGGTAGCCACTGAAGTGGGTGGCAGTTTTAGCAACTTTTTGGGTATTCTGGCGCTCATTTTTGCCACCATCAACGTGGTTGGCGGTTACTTAGTGACTGACCGCATGTTGGGAATGTTCCACAAAGGTCAAAGCAAAGCGGCTTCTCCCGCGCCTAGTGCGTCAGGTAGCAACCCCATTGAACGTATCGTCAACCTTTTTCGTAAGGACAAGGAGAAGTCATGATTGCGTTTATTATCAACATCAGTTACATCGCGGCGTCGATTTTGTTTATCTATGGCCTTAAGATGCTCGGTAACCCCGACACGGCGCGGCGCGGTAATCGCGTATCTGCCATTGGGATGTTGGTCGCAGTCATTGCCACGTTGTTGCAAGCAGGCATCAGTTTGCCGTGGGTGTTTACGGGCTTGATTATTGGTGGTGCTATCGGTGTGGTGGCAGCGCGATTCGTCAAGATGACCGCCATGCCTGAAATGGTGGCGCTGTTTAACGGTTCGGGTGGTATTGCCAGTTTGCTTGTTGGTTGGGCAGAATACAGCCGTGGCATTACCACCAACCCCGCCATTGCCCTCGCGGTGATTTTGGCGGTGCTGATTGGCGGCGTGACGTTCTCGGGCAGTCTAGTGGCGTTCGGTAAGCTCGCAGGACGCTTGCCCGGCAGACCCATTTTGTTTGCCAATCAACAGGTGTACAACGCAGGCTTGCTTGCCCTCGGGGTGCTGTTGGGAATTATCTATATTGCCACTAGCGGCAGCCGTCATCCGTTTGTCTACTTGATTTTTTTGGTGGTTATTCTCATTGCCCTAGCCCTTGGGGTGTTGGCGGTCATTCCCATTGGTGGCGCGGATATGCCCATTGTCATTTCGCTGCTCAATAGCTACTCTGGTTTGGCTGCTAGTGCTGCTGGTTTCATCATTGAAAACAACGTCCTCATTGTGGCGGGTTCTTTGGTGGGCGCAAGTGGGTTAATTCTTACGAACATCATGTGTAAAGCCATGAACCGCTCTTTAGCCAATGTGCTCTTTGGTGGTTTTGGCGGTGTGGCACAAGAAAGCAGCGCCCAACAAGAAGGGGAAGTCAAACCCATTACGGCAGACGATGCCTACTATATTCTCGAGGCAGCGAGCCGCGTCATCATCGTACCGGGTTACGGGATGGCCGTCGCCCAAGCGCAACACGCCGTGCGTGAGTTGGCCACTCTGTTAGAAGAAAACGGCGCTGAAGTCAGTTATGCTATCCACCCCGTAGCAGGCCGCATGCCCGGACACATGAACGTGCTCTTAGCGGAAGCCAACGTGCCGTATGAGCAACTCGTAGGCCCTGATGACGTCAACCCGCAGATGGACACTGTCGATGTAGCCATTGTGATTGGTGCCAACGACGTGGTGAACCCGTCTGCCAAAGAAGACAAAAGCAGCCCTTTGTATGGCATGCCCATTATCAACGTGGACGAAGCCCGCACGGTCTTTGTGCTCAAGCGTTCGATGAACCCTGGTTTTTCGGGCGTGCAAAACCCACTCTTCTTCAAAGACAATACCCGCATGCTCTTCGGCGATGCCAAGTCCACCGTGACCACACTGGCAACCGAATTCAAAGACGACGACTAAACCAACACCAACTATCAATCAACACGAACTATCATTCACGCGGGGGCAGAATCATGTCCCCGTTTTTTTGGCTCGGGTTTTTTTGGCTCGAGTGCATCTCCCCTTAACAACACCTGTGTCTATCAGCGTGATGGGGGTTAGCGTGTCGTTATTCGACAACCATTTGACAACACAACGCTGACAACACAAACGCAGCATTGTTTTTTGGTTCTTGATTATGCCGAAGCGGCTGTCCTGCCCCGCGACCATAACCACCATTCGGCAACGAGTAGCAATAGGGCAATGACCACCAAGATATAAGCCACCTCGAGCCGCTGTTCACTCGTCACAGAAGTGTCGGGGGTTTCTGTAGATTCTTCTTCGGCAACTGCCGCTCGAGCCACCTGCAAACGCGACTCGCTAGCATCAAGCAAGCTGGCGCTGTAAAGCCTGCCGTCTAAGGTGTAAAGGCCTGGCTCGAGCACCCGCCTTGCCCCGCTATCAGCTGGCAAAATCGTCCCGAGGGGTAAACGGCTTTCGCTGCGGTAACGCTCGATAATGTTGGTCATGACAATCGGAAACGCCACCCGCCGCACCATGTCGTTTTGGGTGGGGTGAAACGAAAACGCCACCGCTTCTACTGCCGCATCGGTGGTGTCGTCTAAGTTGCTGGTTTTGGCAATGACGGATGCGAGCGATTGACTTTCGGCGATGGGTTGCCACTCGAGGCTAGGCATGAACGCATCTTCTGAAGTAGCCACTACCACCCCCGAAAGGTCTGCAAAACGCAGTAACGGGTCACTGCGATCCCAGTCAGCCACGGTTTCGTAAGCAGGTTCGCCTTGGGCGTCGGGAAAGAGGATATAACGACCCGGCGCGAGTGTCTCAGGGACGCCGCCGATTAAGGTGATGATGTCGTAGGGCTCGAGTGACGCTGGCAAACGCTGCACGAAACGCACCTCGACGTTAGGAATGGCTCTCAGTGCCCGTTCAATAATCTGGCTGCGCGGACGCAACAAAATGGTTAAGTTGCGGCTGCCCGCGTAGGCTTCGTCATCAAGGGGTAAGGCGTCCCAGTCGGGTACTTGTAAGCGGGCGCGGTACAATCCTTGTTCGCTGGTTAAAGGAAACGCCACGTTGGTTTGCCCGCTCGCAGGCACCAACAGCGAACTGCTCACCAACATCTGACCGCTTTGTGTGGGGTTGTCGGGGTCAACTTGGTAGATCTCGAGCACCACTTCTTGCGGGCGCGGATGGTTGCTAATGACTGATACAAACGCTTGTTGATAGCGCAAGTCAAACGCACTGATACCGAGGTTTTGTCCGTCCAAACCAACGTTGTGCCAGGTGATGCTGCCGCTGGGGTTTTCGGGGGTGCTGTCGCTAAAAACGTGCACTTCTGCTTCCGGCAGTAGCGAACGGGCAAGGTCAGTAGCTCGCACCAGGTCACTACTCACGTCCCCCGCTTGGATATTGGCCAGTGCCTCACGCACGTCAGCAGGGTCATCCGTTGCTGCCAACCATACACTGGCATCGCGGCCTGCCCGAATGATGGCCACTTGTCCGCTGCGGCGCAGTAGGCTTTGGGCTTGGTTGATGGCTTTCTCGAGCCGAACGCCGTCGCTGTCTCGAGCCACCATACTAGCAGACGCGTCGATAATAAACGCCCGTGCCACCGCCGCGTCATTGCGCCAATAAGGCCTTGCAAGCGCCAAGCCTGCGAGCATTACAAACGCTAGTTGCGCTGCGAGTAACCACGACAGCGAAAAGCGCCGCCGCCTTTGGGCAATGCGTTTGGCATCGCGCCACAAAAAACTGGCCGAGACCCGTTTTTGCTTGCGCTGTTTGCGAATAAAGTGCAAAGCAATCACTGCGGGTACTGCCAAAAGCGTCCACAAAAAAGCCGGAGCAGCAAAACCGATAGGCATAAGACTAGTTTAGCGTGCGGTTCATTCGGAAAATGTACCCGTTACTCGAGGCCAGCAAACAAGTCATCAACGGGCATGTCGGGAAAACTGCCCCGCAAACCACCCAAGACGAGTTGTTCGTGCATAAACATCGCTTGCCACATGTCACTTTCGCGGTTAAAGTCGGCAAACGACGAATTGGGACCCACTTGCGACTTGTGCGCCCTGACGGAGGCTTCTTTTTGTTCGGCAAAAGCACTGATGTCGGCTTCGTAGGCATAACTATCTGCTGATACGCCGTACACCTTGGGGTCTAACGCACTCAGCGTTGAGGTATCTCGAGCATCCTGCAGCGCTTGCATTTGCTCACTGCCCATCACCGCGTAATAAAGCCTTCTAGGCGCGGGTTGCATCACCCCACCTGCCGACCAAAACGCCGCCGTGGCCGCCCGATGAATTTTGATGTGGTCAATGTGACCATAGATGCCGTGTGGGTCAAAGGTGAGCATCACCTGCGGGCGAATGTGGCTGATGTGGTCCAAAAGTTGCTTTTCTACCGTTTCGTCAGCGGCGTTCATAAAAGCATCAGGGTTGTCGTGTTGGCTGCGTTCTAACCTACCTGAGTCGTGATAACCCAAAAAAATCGGCGGGTTGATGCCTAAAATCTGACACGACGCGTTCAGTTCAGCTTCGCGCAAAGGGCCTTTGGGGGTATCAGGGGCGATGTCTGGGTCGGTGATTTTGCCTGATTCGCCCCTTGTTGCGCATATCAAGTACACGTCAATGCCCTCATCAGCACACTTGGCAATGGTGCCACCAAGCCCAAAAGATTCGTCGTCAGGGTGCGCCAGAATAACCAGTAACGTTCGCTTCATAAGTCACTTTATCGTGCGGTATGGTGCGGCTATGTTACCGCCCAAAGTCAACCTCGAGGCAGCCTTTGCTACATTCTCTGACACCTGGTCGCCCAAGTTGCTCGCAAACGTCGCCGATTGTCACATCAAAATCGCCAAGTTTCAAGGGGAATTTGTCTGGCATGCTCACGCCGACGAAGATGAGTTGTTTTATGTCGTTGCAGGCGAATTGATGCTTCATTTTGAAGACGGCACGGTGACGCTCGAGCCGGGCGAGTTGCTAGTCGTTCCTAAGGGTGTGCGCCACAAGCCAGAAACGTCAAAAGAAACGTGGGTCATGCTCATTGAACCCAAAAGCACCGTCAACACAGGCGACGTGCGCAACGAACTGACCATTGACGAGGTGGAAGTGCTCGAGTCATAAAACCTCAAAGACAGTAAAAAGACAGTGGCTCGAGCATCACCAGTCACCAAAAAAGCCGCCAGTTTAGAAATGACCAACGGCTCGAGTATCCTGATTAAAGCTAGCTACGTTATTCCACCATCATTCCACCATCATTCCACCGTCATTCCACCGTCATTCCACCGTCACCCGATACACCAACGTCATCTGTTCACCCGGTTCAAACGGTGTCAGTAACGTCCAGCGCACCGCTCGGTAAACAGCCGGATCGGCAGTAACCTGCTCGCCACTGTCGTTCGTTGTAAACAGGGGTGGTTCGCTAAAGGTGCTGCCCTCGAGTGAATATTCGGTGAGCACATCCGCTGAACTTGGCGTAGCACTGCCAGCAATAAACGTCGTGCTCTGCGGTATGGGGCCAGTAACGACCACCGTTCCCTCAGGCAGGGTGGTGTCGTCTTGGTTGGTGACAATCAGGCGATATTCCACCGTTTGCCCGGGTCGGGCGCTGTCGGCTTGCTCAAAACGTTCACTGATACTGCCATCAGCAGCAGTTACTTCACTGACGACATAAATTTCTAGAGCAACGGACACGGGGTTGGCGGAATTGTCTTGGGCGCTGCTGCTTGCCAACAAACTCAACAAACAGCTTAGTAGGTAAATACGCGTGTGTGTAAACATGTTACCTCCTGCATGGATATGATTTCACGATACCCCGTCAAGATAACTGACACGATAAAGCAAGCTCAGCATCGGTTCATCGTCTGGTGACAGTGAAGCTTGTGATAGTGAAGCTTGTGACAGTGAAGTTTGTGACAGTGAAGCTTGTGACAGTGAAGCTTGTGACGGTGAAGCACATAGGACAGGGCATGACGGACGTACGCGAGGTAAACTGTGCCACATTATGTGCCCAGACTGGTTTACGACAGCCTTGGCAAGTTACATCTCACACAAGATAACTTACCGACATAACTTATCAATGATGTATTACCCGGCTTTGGTCAGATGATATCTGCTTAAGGGAGTTTCTATGAGTCAACAAGCGCAGCAACAAGGGCGCACGGTTATCGTTACGGGGGCGGCGATTGGCATTGGTTACGGTATTTGTGAAGGGTTTTTGCAAGCGGGTGCTAATGTTGTCTTGAACGATGTGGACGAACAAGCCGCCGCACGCGCGGTTACGTCTTTGGCAGAAAACCACCCCGGACGCATTATCAGCTACCCCGGTGACGTTTCAGATATGACCACGGTAAAAAACTTAGTGCCCACGGCTACAGCCCACTTTGGCAGCCTTGATGTGGTGGTGGCCAACGCGGGTATCACCTTGTTTAAACCGTTTTTGGAAACTAGCCCCGCAGCGTTTGATAAGGTCATGGGCGTAAATCTCAAAGGTAGTTATTTTCTGGCGCAAGCGGCCACCGAAGTGATGCGACAACAAAAGCGCGGGCGAATTATTTTGATGTCGTCCTGTGTGGGAACACTGGCGCTCGAGGGTTTATCGGTCTACAGCATGACCAAAGCCGCTTTGCGAATGCTAGCCAAGTCGTTAGCGCTCGAGCTAGGTCAATTTGGCATCACCGTCAACGCCATCGCCCCCGGTGCCACGCTGACCGAGCGCACCCGCCAAGAATTACCCGATTACGCCGGCTCGTGGGGAAAATTGCTGCCATCTGGCCGGGTAGGGACACCAGAAGATATTGCGGCGGCAGCACTCTTTTTGGCATCCGACGAAGCCAAGCAGATAACAGGTACGACGCTCGAGGTAGACGGCGGGTGGACAAGCCTTGGTGCAGAACCTGACGCGTGAGTTTAAGGTATGACCATACATAAGGTATGACCGTACATGAAGTGGCATTTCCACGACTGACGCCTACACAATTGAACGCGTTTTATGTCGATGTAACGGGTTGGTAGACATAAGCAGTTGGTAAACATAAGTAGTTGATAAACATCAACAACGATGGCAACGACACGTGGAATTGTTAGGGCTACTGAGAACCCGCCAACAAAAAAGCCCACCTGCGGGTGAGCTTGCGCGTCCACTGAATAAGTGACTTATGCGTAAGTGACTTATGCGTAAATGTCTTACCAGCTTGCCTTGGTGATACCAGGCAATTTGCCTTGGTGTGCCAGTTCACGAAACACAATGCGCGATACCCCGAAGTGACGCATGTAACCGTGTTTGCGACCTGTCACCGCACAGCGGTTACTGCGGCGGGTAATGCTCGAGTCACGGGGAAGTTGTGCTAACGCAGCATAATCGCCTTCTTCTTTGAGTTGGCGGCGTTTTTCAGCGTACTTCTCAATCATTTTTTGACGTTTTTTGTCTTTGGCAATCCAGCTCTTTTTAGCCATATTAAATCTTTGCCTCCTTGAACGCCACATGCTTACGTGCGACGGGGTCGTACTTTTTGAGTTGCAGTTTTTCGGTGGTCGTGCGACGGTTTTTGGTGGTGGTGTAAAAATACCCCGTGTCTGCCGTGCTGACCATCTTGATTTTGATACGCGGACCTTCTTTTGCCACGATTCCTCCTCGGGGGTTACAAGCGCAGGGCTGTAAGTGCAGGGATTGCCTGCTTGACCTAATAACTGATTTGATGCTGATGCCTGACACGATACCTATGCGCAAGGCCTAACTCATCTACAAGGTTCACGCATGGTGACGTTTGTGACAAGCCTACAAAGTAACCATGTTACGCGCTACGCCAAGCAGCGTCAAGTGTATTGAAAACACAAAACACGATACGAAAACACGGGGTGTTCCTCTTGTGTTTGCTCAAAACGTTTAGGGCAAACGTTTAGGGCGTGGGCAGAAGCGTAAGTAACGTTGTCATGGAAGGGTCATGGAAGGGTCATGAAGGGGTCATGAAGGGCGCAACGTCACCAGGCACAACGTACAACGTCACCATCTCACCATCTCACCATCACGGCCAGCAGGATGGTTAGCAGGTAAGTAGCAACGTGACGCCGTGACGCTTTTGATGGCCAAAGTGCGTTAGGCTGCCACCATGGATATGCCAGCCGTGCGCCGAGAGGTGATTGCGTTACTACGTGAAGGTCAAGCCCACGTGACGCTCGAGTATGCCCTGAAAGACCTGTCACTAGCAAACGCCACCCGCCGCCCTGAGGCGTTAAAGTCCATCTGGGAAATTTTAGAGCACATGCGCATCGCCCAGCGCGACATTCTTGATTACACCCGTGACCCCGCGCATCCTTCGCCCCCGTGGCCAGAAGGTTATTGGTGTGAAGTGCCAGAAGATTTCGGTGAACAAACGTGGCAAGCGACGTGTGACGCGTTTTTTGCAGACCGTGATGCGCTGATTGAACTAGCGGAAACCGTCGACCTCACCGAGGTGTTCCCCGGTACACCTGGCCATACCCCGCTGCGACAGTTGCTGATTGCCGCTGACCACAACGCCCATCACCTAGGGCAAATCATCGATGTGCGGCGTGTGTTGCATGACTGGTGAGGTTGGTAGCTGAGGTGGCAAACGCGTCAATGAAACCGCAACTTCTTGTAGCAAAACGCTTTAAGTGCGTATAAAGATGCGTGTTATGCTCGAGCATTGTAACTGATGAGGTGTCAACGTTGCTTGTCTCGGAGGGAATATTTGCCTGAGATGGGCGCGTTTTTGCCCCGCTAACCGCATCTCGTGCCAGCGTTTGGCACGTAAACGGCGAATATTAACGGCATCTCGAGACTAGGTGATATGCATGCCCAAACGTACCGACATTAAAAAAATTCTCATTCTAGGGTCTGGTCCTATTGTCATTGGTCAAGCAGCTGAGTTTGACTATTCGGGTACCCAAGCCTGTAAAGCCTTACGTGCTGAAGGTTTTGAAGTGGTGCTGATTAACAGCAACCCCGCAACGATTATGACCGATCCAGACGTGGCAGATAAGACCTATATTGAACCCTTAACGCCAGAATTTGCTGAAAAAGTCATCGTTGCTGAGCGTCCTGAGGCGCTGCTACCGACCCTTGGCGGGCAAACTGCTCTCAACTTGGCTAAGACGCTACACGAACAGGGCATTTTGGCCAAGCACAACGTGGAACTGATTGGTGCGAATTACGACGCCATCCAAAAAGGTGAAGACCGAGCGCTGTTTCAGCAAGCGATGCACAAAATCGGCATCAAAACGCCTGCGGGCAAGATGGTGTCGACGCTAGAAGAAGCGCTCGAGTTTGCCAGCGGCATTGGCTACCCTATGATCGTGCGTCCCAGTTACACCCTCGGCGGTACCGGGGGCGGCATTGCTTTTGATGAAACAGAATTTCGCCAAGTGGTGCGCCAAGGCTTACACGATTCGCCAGTGCACACCGTGCAAGTCGAACAGTCGGTATTGGGTTGGAAAGAGTTTGAACTAGAAGTCATGCGTGACCACAACGACACTGTGGTGATTATTTGCTCGATTGAAAACATCGACCCCATGGGGGTGCACACAGGTGACTCCATCACCGTGGCCCCAGCACAAACCTTATCTGACAAAGAATATCAACAACTGCGTGACTATTCGATTGACATCATCCGAGAAATTGGCGTGGACACAGGCGGCAGCAACATTCAGTTTGCGGTAAACCCCGAAAATGGCGACATTGTGGTGATTGAGATGAACCCGCGTGTGTCGCGTTCCTCGGCGCTCGCCTCAAAAGCCACGGGTTATCCCATTGCCAAAATTGCTGCCCTGCTCGCGGTGGGTTATCACCTTGACGAACTGCCCAACGACATCACCCGCCGCACCAAAGCCGCCTTTGAACCGTCAATTGACTATGTGGTGACTAAGATTCCGCGTTTTGCGTTTGAAAAGTTTCCGGGTGCTAGTACTGCCCTGGGCACGCAGATGCATAGCGTGGGGGAGGTGATGAGCATTGGGCGTACCTTCAAAGAGTCGTTTCTGAAAGCCTTGGCGTCACTCGAGCTAGACATCAAAGCTGACTTTGCTGAGGCTGATGATGAGGTGCTCGAGCAACACCTCACCCCTAACCCCAAACGCATCTTGGCGCTCTTAGAGTTACTCAGGCGCGGTAAAAGTCGCCGGGCGCTGCACGCCAAAACCAGCATCGACATGTGGTTTTTGTCGCAATTACAAGAAATTGCCCATGCCGAAGCAGCCATTGCTGAGTTGCCTGCGCTTAGTGATTGGTCAGAACGCATGTGGCGCGAGGTGAAGCGGTATGGGTTTAGTGACGCCCAGATTGGGGTGCTCAAAGGG
The DNA here is from genome assembly GCA_964550765.1 of uncultured bacterium. Lineage (GTDB taxonomy): Bacteria > Deinococcota > Deinococci > Deinococcales > Trueperaceae > JBCCBI01. The sequence continues at coordinate 15,947 of CAZKAZ010000030.1, forward strand.
GAGACGGCGCTCGAGGTCAGACGCATTCGCACGGCGGTGTTACGGCCCGTTTTCAAAACGGTGGACACCTGCGCAGCCGAGTTTGAAGCCTACACGCCTTACCACTACAGCACCTACGAATACGAAGACGAAGTGGTCAGTTCTGACCGCCCCAAAGTGGTCATCCTCGGTTCAGGCCCCAACCGCATTGGCCAAGGGGTCGAGTTTGACTATGCCACCGTGCACGCGGTGTGGGCGCTGCGCGAAGCGGGTTTTGAAACGATTATGGTTAACAGCAACCCCGAAACGGTCTCAACTGACTACGACACCGCTGACAGGCTCTACTTTGAACCGCTCACCTTTGAAAACGTCATGAACATCATCGATCACGAGCAGCCCATTGGGGTCATCGTGCAACTCGGCGGGCAGACGCCTCTGAAACTGGCTCAGCCCTTGAGCGATGCTGGCGTGCCCATTTGGGGGACACCCGCTGACGCCATTCACTTTGCCGAAGACCGCGACAGTTTTCACAATTTGTGTCAGTCGCTTGATATTCCGCAACCGCAAGGGGGCGTGGCGTCATCTCCTGAAGAAGCCTACAAGCTGGCGGCTGATATTGGTTATCCGGTGATGGTGCGGCCAAGTTATGTGCTCGGTGGGCGGGCGATGCTCACGGTCTATAGCGAAGACGAACTGCGGCAGTATCTCGAGCGCGTCTACGCTGACCTGCCTGATGCGCCCTCGATTTTGGTGGATGACTTTATCCAAGGGGCTAAAGAAGTCGACGTTGACGCCCTCTGCGACGGTGAACGTGCTGTGGTTGCTGGCATCATGGAACACATCGAACACGCGGGCATCCACTCGGGCGATAGCGCGTGCATCACCCCGCCAGTGACGTTGAGTGACAAGGTGCAAAAAACCATCATTGCCTATACCGAAAAGTTGGCGCTCGAGATAGGCGTCAAAGGCTTGCTCAACGTGCAGTACGTCATTCGTGGCGATGAGGTGCTAGTTATTGAAGCCAATCCTAGAGCCAGCCGCACCATTCCGTATTTGTCCAAAGCCATCGGTGTACCCTTGGCCAAGTATGCGGCCTTGATTGCTGCTGGCAAGACGCTTGTTGACTTGAATTTTACAGCGATGCCTGTGCCGAGTGTTTACAGCGTCAAAGAAGCGGTGTTGCCATTTTTGAAGTTTCGCCAGTTTTTGCCGATTCTGGCCCCAGAAATGCGCTCAACTGGCGAGAGTATGGGCATTGACGCTGATGCAGATATGGCGTTCTACAAAGCCCAACTCGGTGCCAATGTCAAACTGCCGATAGCTCAAGGCAGTAAAGCATTGTTCATTGGCGAAGCAGATGACCTCAAAAAGCAGCTTATAGACTTGGGATTTACTTTACTCGACACGCCCAGTGACCCAGCTGCCTTGCCAGAGTATGACTTGTTGATTGACCTCGAGCACACTGCCGAATTGCGTAACGCCTTAGAAAATGGCGTGGCGTACGTGACGACATATGAAGGTGCCCTTGCGACCTTGGCTGCCATTACGAGCGCCCACGCGCAATCGCCTAATGTCAACGCGCTACAAGGCTTGCATCCAGAATTGACCAAAACCTCGCGTTAGCAAAACCTCGCGTTAGTTCGACCAGCGCGAGAGAAACAACCTGCTCGCCGCGATAAAAAGCAGGGCAAACACAGTCGTTAATACGGCAAACACCAAATCTCGGCGGCGCAACGTGACGTTCGTTTGACGGGGCTGCGTTGCTACCGCTGGGGTGGTGGTGCGGTTAGCAGGTGCAGGGGTGGTAGCAGGCGTGCTACTTGTTGGTGTAGATGTCGGTGACGTAGTGGTTGTGCCGCTTGTTGGTGTGCCTGTTGCTGGTGTGCCTGTTGCTGGGGTGCTTGTTGTGGCGTTTGCTGCGGGGGGGGCTGATGTGTTGCTCGCTTGTCCACCGAAGCGTAACAATGCCAGTTGCACATTAGGAAAGACAGTGGCTTCGTTTTGGTTTTCGTCGATGACTTTGATGCTTACCCCGTACAAACCGTTGGGTGCGTCACTAGCGTCCCACTCGAGCCGATACGCTGCCTCTAACAAGTCAAACGTCTCATATACCATCGGGCTCATGGGCAAAGGTCGCAACCGAAACAAGGTCAAAGTGGCTTCTACCACGCGGTTTTCGTCGCTGATGTCGGCGTCAAAAGTGATGGTGTTGCCTGTGGTCATGCTGTCGGGATCCTCGAGCTTAGCAGGGGTGAGCACCACGCTGTCAATGACTGCAATCACGTCACCGACGCGCACACCGTTAATGCGAAAACTGCGCACATTGGGTGGGCGAATGTCGTTGCCCGTCAAGCCCACATCGGGGGCATCGAAGTTGATGACACCGTTCAAAATTGCCACCCCAAGGACGAGTAAGATGAGAATCAAAGCAGTCCAAGGTGTCCACAGAGACTTCATGGTTGCTGATGTCCTTTGTCGGGTTTGATTTTTTCAGGCATCGTTTTTTCAAGTATCGTTTTTTCAGGCTTTAGGGCGTCGTTAGCCCAACAGTCCACGCGTTGGTTAGTATGAACATAGTTGTCGATAAAGATATAATTGTCGGCGAAGACGCGATTGTAAATAAAAGTGAGATTGTTAATACAGATGTAACTGTCAGTGTCGGTGAGGAAACACACCAACCGATGAAACAACGGATACCTGACGGCACATGGACGTACGTTAGCCACAACAGCCTGTGTGTTGCCAAGGTGAGGGAGTAGGGTAGATTGGCTCATAGATTGGCTCATAGGTTGGCTCATGGTGAAACCGCCATCCGTTAAGGCGCAAGGGGGCAGGGTGTGTTGCTCGCAAAGCCTATGCGCACCACAGACACGCTACTTTGCGTTTGGCTGCTGTTGCCTGCGTCATCACTGAGTTGTATCCGAAAGCGGTAAACGCCGTTGGGTAAACCTGCTACCCGCCAAGTGAAGGTCTGTGTTGATGAACCACCAGCCGCGCTGAGGGCGAGGGGTAAAACATCGCAACGCACTTCAGGGGCAAGAATGCCCGAAGGAAGCAGGCGCGCCAAGCGTACCTCGAGCGTCGCCCGCGTCGTTGCCACGGTGATGGTCTCGATTTCCACACTGTTACGGTTGCTATTGGGACTGAGCAGCACGTCACCTTCTTGCAAGCCTTCAATCGTAAAAGACTGCAACAAAGGCACAACTAACGGCGCGTCACTGTCCTCGTCACCATTAGTTGCGCTGCCAATGACCTCGCCACAAGCACTCAACAAGACAGGCAACAACAAGACAGGCAACAACAAAAAGATGATGTGAAACACGCCTCGAGACACACACCATTGTCGCCCACGAACCTGCGTGGGGCTATGCAAAACTGAATATCTGTTGTTAGCCTTAAGAGCGCAACGCTTGTACGGTGTCGGTGGTGGTGCTTTCTTCGTTGTCGCTGTCACTTTCTGGTAAGCCACTCAAGCGTTCAGTACGCCTCGAGGGCAAGTGCGCTCGCAGTGACAACGCGTATTCTGATAAGTGCAAAAGGCCTTCGCTAACGCTATAACGCAAGCAAAACTCCCCGTGATCAACGCGGCTCACCAGCTGAAAGGGTGCGTGGCTGAGGCGTTCTAACACAGCGAGTACTTGGGCTTTCATCATCTCGTGTTGTTCGCTGCTAGCGTCGCTGCGCATGGTGGTGGCTTCGATAACTTCATCGAGCATAAACACCGATGGTGCTTTCATGGCGGCTAGACTGCGTAACACTGCCGAAAAAATACCCCGTTCGGCGATGCGCTGGTTCACGTTGGCCTTAAACCGCGTCATACTGTCTTCAATCAAGCCGTCTTTAGCAAAGTGCGACTCTAGGTCAAATGGGCTGATGGGAACGCTTTTGGCCAGTTCGATGGCCGTTTCGAGGGCGTCCCACGACCAACAGGTAGCCCGGGCTGCTGCCGCCGGAGATGTCAAGCGGGTTAGGTCTTGTTTGTGCCCCAATACCGCCAAATAGGTGCTGGCTACTTCGCGCCGCTGGGTGAGCAAACTGCCCCAATCCAAACGGCCTCCTTCACTTAATGGGTGCACCAACACGCTGTAATGGTGTCTGCCAAGGTCAGCGTTGGCAATAAACTGATCTCGAGATAAGGTTTCGACCCGAAAGCCTAATTGGCTCAAGTAGCTGCGGGCGCGGCTGTAGCTCGAGACATCGCGGGTATCTCGAGAATTGAGCCCCAGGTGCTGCGGCATGTCGTTGCTTTGGGTGCGCGGGATGGCTTTGACATGTTCGCTAATGTGTTCTTGTTCGTCTTCGGGGTCAAAGTCTGGCATGCCCTCGAGCTCAATCAATTCCAACTCCGCCGCATCACTGGTGGCTGTATCCGCTACTTGATGTTCACCCGCTGTCGTTGTCGGGTGAGTTGTGGTGGATGTTGTGGCTTGAGGTGTGCCCCCTTCTGCTGTTGGCGTTGCTGCTGCGGGGCGTGCTGGTGTCGCTGTGTCTGTTGAGGTGTCTGTTGAGGTGTCTGTTGAGGTGTCTATCTCAGGGGCAGCGCGGCGGGCTTGCCAGCGGCCTTGCACTTTCTCGAGGCGTGGGTCACTACCCAACGTGAGTGACACATCAACAGACTCAGGTACGTTACCTGCTAACGTGCGAATTTCCGCTTCAGACAAGGGTGTGTTTACGTCAATCACTAAGTCTGCCAAGCGCCGTGCGGTATCTTGGTCGGCTTCTTTGGGTTTGCGGGGGCGCTGTCTGACACTAAGCGCAAAACGACCATCTTCTAAGGGTTCAATAATAATGTCGTCGTTCACTTCAAGATCATGACGGCGAAAAAAGCGCCCCAAGCCCTCGAGATAACGCGGCGGGTGCATCTGAAGCGTCAACGTGTCACCACTTTTGACGTCTATTGCGGTGATTTCGCCTTTGTCCGGAAACAGCTCTGCTAACCGCTTGGGTAAGGTGAGCCGCTCGGATGCCAAGCACACCCGCGTCAGCGAATAATGATATTCACCCGCCATAATTCCCCCATGTGTGGCTATTGTATTGGTCGCTTTTTCTCTCTGCATCATAGCCCTGCGTATCATAGCCCTGCCCCACATCAAAGACGTCACAGACGTCACAACGAAGCCGCAGGTTCCCGCTCGCAAAAAAGCGGCGCGGCACCGAGGCGTGTCTGAGTGTGATGGGCGTGTGTGCGATGGGCTTGGTCATGGTGATAATCTCGTCCCCCAATGGCTGAGGGTTACCCTTGCTAGCGGGTGCGTGGCAACATGGTAACACGCCACGCGCTAACAAATAGAACACTGGCAGATAGAACACTGGCAGATAGAGTAAACGCTCGAGCCTATATGTCATCATTTCATCAAGTGTAACAAACCTTTGATGAGAGGCTGTGTACATTGGGGTGCGATTTTGGTGAGCGGGATGTGCCATTCATGAATGCGCCTCGCGGTTCTTCGCGGCAAAACATCCCTTGGTAAGTCTTACAATAACCGCGTGATTACGCTATTTACCAAGCTATCCATCAAGCTATCCACTAAGCTATTTACCACGAATGTACTACCTGTTTTTTTGCGAGTAGGACTCATTATCTGGCTACTTGCAAGTGTGGGGTTAGCGCAGACGCGTTCGCAAACTTTGTGGACGATTGGCCTTAGCCCCACCTTTACTGACACCATGAACACCATCTTGGCCGATTATCAAGCTGCTTTTGATGTCACCGTGCAGTGGCGCGATTTTTCGGGGGATGCCCTTTATTTTGAACTGCAAAACGCCCTGGCTAGTGGCAACGCTCCCGATGTGGTGAACCTCAATGTGCCGTTGCTACTCGAGTTTGTTGAACGGGGCGACTTGCAGCCGCTCGAGCTACCTGCCCTTGCGGGTTACTTTCCCAACATGGTGGACGCGTTTCGGGTGTCAGGTGACGCTTACGGTCTGCCTTGGTACATCGCCCCGCCGCTACTGATGATGAACCGCGAGTTGTTTCTTGAGGCAGGGCTTGACCCAGATGTGCCACCAACGACTCGAGCCGAGCTTTTCGCCGCCGCTCGGCACATTAAAGATGCCACTGGCGTTGACGGGTTTATGCCCAACGTGGGCGCGCAGCGCATGCTCTACCGTTTTGCTGAAGCTGGTTTGCCCATTCTCAGTGACGATGGTTTCACGGCACTTTTTGATAGTCCAGTGCACATTGAACTGCTCACCGAATATGTTGATTTGTTTCAAGCGGGTTATTTTTCTGAAGATGCTTTGCTCCGAGGTTATGTGGGGGCACTCGAGCGCTACCAAAACGGCCAACTGGCTATGCTCATTAGTGGCCCGCAACTGCTCACCCGCGTCCGCGAGGCTAGCCCCGACATCTACGCCCAAACCAGCCTTGCGCCTTATCCAGAAACGGGTGACACCAGTGCCATTCACGCGCCGCTAATGGGGTTAGCCATTCCCAAGGGCGTACCGCAAGCACCAGCCGTACAACTCGCACGTTTTATTGCTGGCGCAGATGCCCA
>CAZKAZ010000030.1:22432-55508 GCA_964550765.1 uncultured bacterium
AAACCAGCCTCGCGCCCTATCCCCTAGCTGCTGATCCCCTAGCTGCTGATCCCCTAGCTGCTGAAAGTGGGCTTGAAGCTGGCGTTGAAGCCGAAGCTGGCGTTGTGCACGCGCCGTTAATGGGGTTAGCCATTCCGAGGGGCGCACCGTTAACATCGGCGTTGCAACTGGCGCGGTTTATTGCTGGCACAGACGCTCAGTTGACGTTGGCTCGAGCCACCCCTGTCTATCCCACTACTTTGACTGCTGCTGAGGACGCATTTTTTAACGCCGAAGGTGACGACCTCGAGACCCAAGCGCGGCGTTTACAGGTGTCGCAACTGCCGTTGGCTCGAGACCTTACCTTGGACGTTCCCAACCCCCAAGACCTCTATGAAGTATTTATGGAAAACATGGAAGCCGCGTTCTACGGCCAAAAACCCCCCGAACAAGCCCTTAAAGACGCGGCACTGTTTTGGAACTCGAGGTTGTAATGTTTCACTTCGACACGCATTTTCTGATGAAAAAACCATCGACGTTGACGTCTTCACAAAACTGTTGGTTACGTCATCTGCTGACATTGGGATTGATGTTGTGCCTATCTTTGGGATTAGCGGACAATCACTTGACCTATGTTCTCGATGCGTACACGCCTGTGACGGGTGTCTCACGTCTCATTCCCAGCCCGCAAGAAGACAGGTTAACGTCTGGAACGCTCACCTTGCCAGATAGAGTGACGTTGGCACTGTCCGAAAGTTTGCATAATGAACTTTTGTTGGTGCGGACGCTCGAGGACGTGCAACGCACTTTCGAGACAGTAGGCGTGCAGCTAACCACCCAAGCTGACATGTCCACTGCCTTCAACGGCGCTTTCGTTCGCGTGATGACCTTGGCAGATGATGCCAGTACCACCCGTTTACAAAGGTTAGACGTAACCGCTGTTGACCGTCCTGAGGGCTATGTTTTGGCGATTAATGCCACTAATAGTGCCACCGATTCAGCAGGGATTGACATTATTGCGGCGGATGCTAGGGGGGCGCTGTATGGTCTGATGAGTTTGCAGCAACTACTTGCCCCCACTATGCCTGCTCGCGTCATCCGGGACTATCCGGCACATCCTTGGCGCGTCGCCATGATTTACCTAGACCGAAACGCCGCCTTAAACGAACAACTCATTCCGCTACTAGCTGCCCACAAGTTTAACGCTCTGCTAGTTATGAGCAATTACATCGCTTGGGACAGTGCGCCTAGCTTGCGGATGCCGGGGAGTGCCCCCAAAGATTTAGTGCGGCAAAACCTCGAGACAGCACGAGCATACGGCCTAGAAGTGATTCCACTTTTGGAGACCTTTGGGCATGTTGAGTGGCTGTTTCAAAACGGGCAAAATAATGACCTTTTGCTTGACCCCAATGCGCAGTCGCGTTTTGCTTATAATCCGCTTGAGCCACGCACTTACGAGGTGCTTTTGCCGATTGTGGATGAGGTGCTCGAGCTATTTAACCCACGTTATTTTCACATCGGTCATGACGAAGTGCGCAACGTTGTCCCTTTTCCCGCCAGTAACGTGTCTTTTGCTGACGCGTTCATTGCCGATACCCGCCGTTTACACGCCCACCTAGCCGCAGCCGGGGTGCGCACCATGATGTGGCACGATGTGCTGCTCGCCCCGGACGTGCAGCCGCGTTTGGGAGAGTTTCCCAATGACATTATTGTCACTAGTTGGAACTACAACCCCGCTGCTAGTTACCCCACGATCGACACCTTGAGCGACGCCGGTTTTGCTGTCTTGGGGGCGTCTTGGTACGACCCGGACAATATCCGCAGTTATGCCCAATACACCGCCCAACGCCGCCAAAATAATGACAATGTTCAAGGCACGGTGCAAGGCATGGTGCTAACCCGCTGGACAGGCTACTTTGGCAACAGCAGTTTGTTGGCCGGACAGTATCCGCAAGCCTACGCCTATTTGCACGCCGCGCAGCACTTTTGGCAGCCGTCTGCGCCCGCTTTAGGTGACGCACCGGCACGGTTTCGGCAGGCGTGGTTTCGGCAGGCGTGGTTGGGTCAAGCGGACAGTGCACCCCGAGCAGGCTACCTCGTCAACTTAACGCCTGTGGCCAACCGCCACCTGAGCGCCCAACAGGGTGATTGGCTAGGACGCGGGGCAGATTTTGATATGGCTGCACTCCTTGACGAGAGCAGTGACGATAGCAGTGATGGGGGTAGTGAAAGTAGTAGCGAACGGGTTATTGCTGGGGTGCGTTTTCAGCTTGGGGCAGTGATTGGTTTGCAAGGGCAGCACCGCCGCGTGCAAGAAGATCCTGAGAGGGTCAACCTTGAGGTGAATACTGCTGCAAGACAAATCGCCTTTTTGCACACAACTGGCTGGGCTGTTCCCGAAACGGGCGAAGAAATTGGGCGTTATGTGGTGCATTACCAAGATGGCTCGAGCAGCCCCATTCCTTTGTTCTACGGTGTCAACATTAGCGCTTGGACAGAATTGGAAGTTATCGCCATGAACTTACAACAAGTTTGGCGGGGCGAAACAGCGACTGGCTTACCTGTGTCGGCTGACCTGCTCATGTGGACGAATCCTTTTCCCGAGCGCCCCATTAGTCACATTGCCCTAACGAGCCAAGGCACAATGGCCAATCCGCTGATTTTGGGGGTGACGGTGCTCGAGTAGTGCTCGAGTCAGGGGGCGTACACAATAAGTGAGTGTACAAAGTGGGTGTATACAAATTGACCTGATGGCACAGCCTGTTCATGTGCTTCACGTTCGTCTGTTACACTAATTGCATGGAAAAAGCCTACTGGTTGCGCGGTATTCGCGGGGCAACGACCGTCACAGAAGACACCCCCGAAGCCATCTTGGACGCCACAGCGGAGTTGCTGCAGGCCATGCTCGAGGCCAACGACATTACTGACTTTGAACCCATCGGGTCGATTTTTTTCACCACTACCCCCGATTTAACGAGCGCCTTTCCCGCCGAAGCCGCCCGCCGCATCGGCATGACCACCGTGCCACTGATGTGCAATCAGGAAATCCCTGTGCCCAATAAGCTTCCTTTGGCAATTCGCATCATGCTGCAACTCAACACCCAAAAAGCACAAACCGACATGAAGCATATCTATCTGCGTGGGGCGACAGTGCTGCGTCCGGACTTGGTGAGTGCGCAGTAAGCAGTACAGCGGTGAGCAGTACAGCGGTAAGCAGTACATAGGCACAGTGTTGGTTAAAGCGTGGGGTGGCTCGGTTGGATGGCTGTTCAGCGAAATAAGTGCATCGTAAGGGCGTTAGCGTAAGGGCGTTAAGGTGGCATTCATCTGATATTGACATTGGTGGTGTGTAATGTCGTTGGTTACGTTAAGTCGGCTGGTGCTGTGTTGAATGATGTGTCTTATAGGCGATAATCAAGCAATAATAAAGCATCTATCCGTACCATTTTTCTAGTGGCGTAATGCACAAAAATACTGCCAATCATAACCTTACACGTGATTCGGATAATGGTGGAGAGAACGACTTCAAGAACGGCATAAGCAGACGTAGAAAAGACAATACAACTATCCGCCAGAAGGTACACAATTCCCCGCTGGCGATTTTTTAGATTTGATGAATGTCAAAAATCTTTATTTGTGGTAAAATCTTATTTTAATGAGCCGCACGCTATGTCGACAACCAACCGATACGTTTAGCCCGAACTCGGTGAAGTATGTCGACGTTAATTGACCAAACCCACGACGGTACGCCCGATGCCTCCTCAGACAAGCCTGAACCCGCGCTCGAGGCAGCGTTTTTGCAGGCAACGGCTGACCTCATTGCCCATGCCCAAACCAATGACGCCTTAGCACACACCTTGCGTCAATTGGCGCAGGCGCTACTAGCGGCGTTGCCTGAAGCTGATGGTGTCGGTGTTGCTGACGTTGCTGTTAATAATGTTGCTGTTGCTGACGTTGCAGCCCGTGAACAGACCGGGGGGCAACCTACAGTCAGTCAGCCCAAGATGGGTGATAAGCAAGATGCTGGTATTGACGCTAGCAAAGACATTGACGCTCGCAAAAACGATGATGCACCCGTAGTAGAACCCGCGAGCGCAGCGGATATTGATCATCTGCTTAACCGTTTTGGCAGTCAAACGGCTGAGGTGGTGTCTGCTGAACTGACAGACGAAACCGCGTATGACCCGCAGCGAATTGCCAGTCATTTGCGCCTCAAGGCTCGAGCATGTCGTTGGCTCGAGCACCACGCCCTTACCGATGATGTGGCTGCTTTGGATGAACGCCACGCGCTAATTAGCGAAGCCAAAAAGACAGACTGTTTGCTGTGGATGTTCAACCGCGATTACGTCAACCCGCAAAACCCGCAACTGGCCGATGTTGCAGATTTGTTGGACTTGACCGCCGACACCATGACGCTGTGGGAAGATGGTTACAACGAACCGGAAGGACGCGACATAGCGCAATTAGTGGCTACTGTGCAATCTGCGCTGCGCTTAGCGGTCACATCGGTTAATAGTCAAGACAATTGGTTCGACAGTGACCAAAAAGTGGTCTATCAAGAACTGAAGTACTACGGTGAACGCGAACAGCATTACTTGCCGCACATGCGCCTCGCCGATGGGGCTGATCCTGCGAAGTCGGCTGACTATCGGCGACAACTCGATGCTTTGCAAGCTGCCATTGAACAGCGCCGGGACGCTGACAAACAACGCCAAAGCCAGCGCAACAAACTGCGTTATCACGTGAGTAAGTTGCTCGAGCGCCCCCACAACGCTAACCATCAGTGGCAGAGCGTGCTAGCTAGCCTCGAGCCATTTTGGCAAGGTGACGACGACAGGCCGCATTTGCCTGCTGATATTCGCGACGACGTGCGTCCATTGCTGGATTTGCACGACACACCTGAATTGGACGATGAAGAACGCGACTACCTAGAAACCATCAGTGCGGTGTTTGAAGATGAGATATTGGCCGCCAACGCCTCGTCAAACGCCGCGCCAGTTCGTGATGACGCTCAGCAAACACCGAACGATACTGCCATCAGTGACACTGCCATTAGTGACGAGGTAAGACGCCTCGAGCCGTACGTTGCTGGGCGCACCATCGTCATTATTGGTGGCGATCCTCGAGCCAACAAAAGCGCTGCCCTCGAGCAATACTTCAACTGCCGTATCGACTGGATTAAAACCACCTCACACCAAAGCATCTACGACTTTACGGCCAAACTCATCCGCGATGACGTGGTGCTGGTTGCTCTGCTCATTCGCTGGTCAAGCCACGTATTTGGCGAAGTTAAATCGGCCTGCGATAAACACGACAAACTGCTGGTGCGTTTGCCACGCGGTTATGGTGTGAATATGTTTGCCCACGAGGTGCTTAGCCAAGTCGGTGAACGTTTGGGTGCATAAAATAGCATGTCCATGATTGACGTCTACACAGTGGAACGGGTTTTATGTCGATGTGACATTGATAAGTGACATTGATAAACATCAGTAACCGTAGAGATAAACTGTAGAAACGACACGTGGAATTGCTAAAACGAGCAGGTAAAATCTGTTGGGTGCAGTCAGTGAGTTTCAGTTAGTCTCGGTGACGACGTACACTTGGTTGCCAAGTTTTTGGTAGAGCAGGTTAGACACCAACAGGTCGCTGTGCTCGAGCGCCGCTTGTTCGGCAACCCGCACGATAATCAATGAGTCATATACGTCAGAACGTAGTAGTAACAGTTCGCCTTCTTGGTGTTCTGCAGACACCACGGTGTAGCCCTCGAGGTAGCTAGCGAGTGCCGCTTGATAGCTAGCGCGGTCAATGTCATCGGCAGTTGCTTGCGCTTCAGCTAAAGCTTGTTGGTTGTCTTGCACGGACACGTTCACTTCACGCACCCCAAGCACTTCAACCCGCACGGGCACCACGCCACTGCGCAACATGCCTAGTTCTTCGGCGGCACCCTGCGACAGGTCAATGATGCGGTTGTCCGTGTAAGGCCCACGGTCGTTGATGCGGACAGTGACGTGTGCGCCGTTATCTAAGTTGGTTACACGCACTCGAGTATCAAAAGGTAACGTCAAGTGGGCTGCGGTCATCTCCCAAGCGTCAAATACTTCACCGTTGGCTGTTAAGCGGTTGTAAAATCCAGGACCATACCAAGACGCATACCCTTGTGCGGCGTAATCATGGTTGCTTTGGGCAGCAGCAAATTGGCTGAGCAGACTTAGCATCAACAAGCAAGCAAAACGCCGTACGTTGGTCAAAGACCCCCATGAAGTCAAAGGCCTCCATAAAGTCAAAAGCCACCGTGATGATGCCTTGATAGGGGGGATATTGGGTGAAGAGTGAAACATGAAACCTCCTAAGGCAACACGCGTGAACAAGGTTAACCGTAAAAAGACACCAAAACCACCACATAGTTGACCCGTAAAATAGTTCACCTGCAAAAATCGACTCGCTTAAAAACCGATTTACACAAGGGACGTCCACAAGGATTGTTTTGGTGGTTGCGTGCCTTTGGGTGCTGCCTGTCACATAAGAAAATGTCACATAAGAAAAATAGCAACGTTAACGCAAACGACTAACTCCAAGTGCGCTCGCTGATTTCCTTTTGGCACAATACAAACAGCTCATAATCTTGTAAGGTAGCCGTACCTTCAGCAATGGCCTTGTTGCACTTTGCAAAAACGTCGTGAAGTTCTTGATTAGAGAGGTTTTTAACATCAATGTTGTGCTGACTGCTTTCCATCAGCGACCTCCCTTAGTTCTGCTACACATTAACAGTCTTTTTATGACCATGATGCAAGCCGCTTAACATGGCTTAACCGAGCGCTTGGGTATGATAACTACTTTTGCTGTGACGTTTTTGTGTGCACTGCGTGGGAAGAACATTACGCCATTTTAACCTCACGCGGGCTGCTCGTGCTGTCTCTGCGCGTTGCTTTGACAAGATGGTTGTCGCGTTGTGCTATCGCCTTGTTATTGCTCATCGTTATTGCCATGTGGTCATTACCGTTCATTGCCGTGTAAACGCGTAGTAAGGTCAAGCATGATTGATACGCATTGTCATCTTGATCGTTGTAAAGACACCGACGCGGTTATTCGAGCGGCGTTCGCTGAAGCAGAAGGGCTCGCTGCCGCTATCACCATCGGCATTGACCCGGCTAGTTGCCAGCGGGCAGTTGCACTTGCCGAACAGCACAAACGGGTGTTTGCGGCTGTGGGATTACACCCGACCAACGCCGAGCAAATACAAGACGCGGACGCTCGAGCTGCCATCACCGAGCTTGCTACCCACCCCAAAGTCGTCGCCATCGGTGAATCTGGTTTTGATTACTACTGGGATGCTGCTAGCCCAGAAGCCCAACGGGAAAGTTTTTTTTGGCAAGCTGAATTGGCTAGTAAGCTCGAGAAACCCCTCATCTTGCACGTGCGTGACAAACAAGGCGCCCGCAACGCCTCAGCAGAAACCGCCCAAAGGCTGCAAGAAGCTGACTGTCACCGGGGCATTTTGCATTGTTTTAACGGCGATGAAGGCTTGCTCGAGACAGGCCTCGCCCTAGGCTTGATGGTGTCATTTGCAGGCAACGTCACCTTCAAAAAAGCCCCTGCTATTCAAGCAAGCGCCAAAGTCGTTCCAGAAGCGTGCATCTTAGTAGAAACGGACAGCCCCTACCTCGCTCCCGTACCCAAACGCGGCAAACCCAACCAACCCAGTTATGTGCGTCACACAGCGGCTTTCGTTGCCCAGTTACGCGAGGTTGACGTAGCGGTGCTCGAGCAACAAACCGACGCCAACGCCCGCCGCATCTATAACCTGCCGCCACTGTAAATATTGTAAACACTGTAAACACGTAGCATGCAACGCAAACACGTGCAGCATAAACGTGTGCAGACACAGGTAAACTCGCCCGAACGTTGGGTCACGTTTGATGTTGTGATATGCGATAGTTACGTTGTGATGTTCCTAATGGTGGGTCTCAAGCAGCCTCGCGCTCCTCTCGGTCGTAGCGCAGCATCTCAGCGAGACGCGTGCGAGAGATGACACGGTGGGCGTCTTTGGGGACGAAAGCCGTCACCACGTCTACCCAGCGGGGCTTGCTGTACTCGAGCACGACATGCAGCGGAATACTTACTTGTGGGCTTGGCCGAATAAAACCAAGTGTCAACAAGCGTTCATCTTCCAAATAGCGCACCAGTTCGCGTCCGTACAACATAGCAGCCACGATGTCCTGTTCAGTAAAGCCTTCACACAAAGCGTGTTTGTGAGCGTGCGGGGCAACCCGGTACCAGCCTTTGCGCACATAGGGGCGAAGTTCGTCGAGGGTACGAACGCGCACTTTTTTATCTGGTTGCTTGTGCCGCTTGCTGTGTTGCTTGTAGTGATGCTTGCTTTGATCGCGTAGGCTTTGACCTTGCAGTGTAACGAGGGGCTTCATGAGTTCCTCCTGCGAGACAGATAGTAATGCGAACGACTGCCGCGAACCGCGCTAGGTCCTGTTGCTGTATAAAACTGCCGCATGAAATAACAGATGCCCCCAAAACAAACTGGTCAAACATTGTCATTGGACACGCTGATAAACAGCAAAGCAACATGTGACTGAGCACAAGAAAACAGCCTCCTAACGCTCGGTCACAACCTAATCAAACAATACACAACCCTGAGCCAGAATGAGCTACAGAGCGTGACAAACGCACACGGGAGCGCAGGCAGTCAACGATAGCTGTATGGGAAATTACGCAGGTAAGCTACATACTAAAAATGTAGCACGTTGGCGCAATTTTGCAAAGTGCCTCGAGCCGCATTGTCACTAGCTTAACGCTCATCCAAGGGTGTCAGTGCATCTTATCTTTATGCGCTAAACTTGCAAACTCTCACATTTTGACAAGGCTGTGTCAGGCGGGTGTCAGTCTCAAGATGGTTTTTGGCTCGCAAAGGGCTTGACGAAATTTTTAGCGATGTGCTACGCTACCTTTCGTTTTGCGGGCGATTAGCTCAGTTGGTTAGAGCGCGTCGCTGATAACGACGAGGTCAGTGGTTCAAATCCACTATCGCCCACCAAAAAACCCCAGTCTTGCTGGGGTCATTTTTTTTGCTTGTAAAACGGATGTTCGTGCGGTTCAACGGTTTGTCATCAACGGTTTGTCATCAACGGTTTGTCAAGGGTCTGCGGTGTGTTGTTGCTATCGAGATAGCGTTGTGCTAGCCAAGTCAGGTACGATTCGGGACGTGCCGTACATTGCAAGTAGCAGGGACAACAATCAACGGATGACGCAACCTGTCTGCTGGCTCTGAGAAATACCGCAAGCATCCCCCAGATGCCACCCCTAGTAGATGCCACCCCTAGTAGATGCCACCCGAGACGCCACACAAACGTAGCAACACGCGGCTAGCTAGCGGAACACTTCGGCTTTGGCGCCTAGCTCGAGCTGCAAGAAGATGGTCTCGTTGCCGCGTTGCACTTGCAGGGTGACGGTCTCGCCAATGCGTTTGCTGCGTACGCTAGCTAAAAGCTCGTTGAAGTTGCGGGTGCGCTCATCATTAACCGCCACAATCACATCTGCCACGATGCGCCTGCCGATGATGGTGTCGGTGTCGCTGCGCACGACCTGTTCTTGCAAACTGCGTAAACCAGCGGCTTCAGCCGGGCTAGCAGGTTGCACCCGGTAGACAATAGGGCCTGCTAGTGGTCCTAAGTTGCGGTTGTCAGCTCGAGGCACATAGTCTTCGTACAGCGAAAAGCCAATTACCGGCACGTCACGCTTATCGCCTGCTTGTAAACGGCCAAACAAGTCGCTAGAGCGGGCTACCGGCACGGCATATGATGCAAAATCGGGCAGTAAACCTAAATCGCGCAAAAACGGCGGCACGAAGCCCCCTTCGGTGCCGGGCATAAAACTGATGTAACTAACCACGCCAATCACCTCACCGCGTTCGTTCAAAACAGGCCCGCCAGAATCACCTGGGGCAAGCGCAGCAGTGAGTTCGATGGTGCCAGAAGCAAAGTCAGCCCTAGCGGCTTCAACGCCCAAACGGGTGACTTGACCGGCTCGAGCTTCTAAAAAGTCCCCCCGACTGTTACCAATGGCAACAATCTCACTACCTACCCGCACGTTGTCGTCGTTGAGGGGCAAGTGAGCGACGGGTTCGTCAACCTCAGCTTGCAAGAGGGCAACATCGAGGTAGGCATCGAAAGCTAGTAGCTCGAGGGCGTACTCGTTGTCGTCAGCGTCAACCCCTATCAAATCACCACGCACCCGCTCCACTACGTGATAAGCGGTTAACACTTGGCCTGTTGGCGAGATAAAAAAGCCCGTGCCGATGCCTTCGACAAATGGTACAAACACACCTGACGAACGCACTTCGATGCGAAGTGCCGCTGGTCGAGCGGTTTTGTAAACGGTGTTGAGGATGCCCGTAGGGGCAGTCACTTCTGGTGGTTGCCTGGAGACGAACCCTAAGTCATCTCGGGGATTGAAGGGACTAAACGGGCGGCGGGCGTTTTCAGTTTGTAAGGGCGCGGTGACGAACGCAGCAACAGCGAGTAGCAACGCCAACAGCAACCATGCCCCCCGATAGCGTTGCGGCCTAGGTGACATGATGACCCAAGACGTCCAAGACGTGTGGTGCGGTGGTGGTCGTTGGTTGTGGGTGGGTAGATGACAGGGTCGTGCCGCCACGCAATAATCGAGGTAATGGCGACGTAAACAAGACTGAGCACTGTGTCATTTGTTTTAAGCTAGCATATCTTCGTGAAGATTTTCGGGTGCGGTTCGACAAAAGCAATGGCTGTGGGTACGTTCGTAAGTAGTGGCGTGAGTAATGGCTAGGCGATGGCTCGAGCCCTCCTACATGCGTTTTCCTCTGCTATCCCGTCTACATGACTAATGACCTGTCCACTAATGACCTGCCCACTAATCCCGTCCTGCCCTATCCCTATCTATACCCCATCCCTACCTGCCCTGTTCCTACCTGCCCCGTTCCCACCTGCCCCGTTCCCACCTGCCAGTCACACTAGGTCATCACACAGGCTAGGGGATGGCACGGGCTATAGTGCAGGGCATGAATCAGGCGAACGTTTCCAGTAAACCAACAAACAATCAAGGCGACCCACAGTACCTACAGATTATCCACACTATTGCCAACACCTTGCGCGAGTGGTCAGGGCCGATTGTCTTAGCCGCCCATGTTGACCCCGATGGGGATGCGCTGGGGAGTACCTTGGCGCTCAAGCGGGCGTTAGAACAACTCGGTAAGGATGTCACCTTGCCCCTCACCCCGCCGCGTTTTTTGGCGTTTTTGGTAGAAGAAGGCGAACTGTCCAAGCCGCTCGAGCAACTTCCTGCCGGTGCGCTGTTGGGTGTGTTGGATGTAGCGGATTTGCCGCGGCTCGAGGGCACCCCTAGTGACGGTGCCAGTAAACTCATCAACGTTGACCACCACGGTACTAACAACCGCTTTGGTGATATTGCTTGCGTCGTCCCCGACAAAGCCGCGACTGCCCAAATGGTCAAAGACATCATCGACGCTTTAGGCGTCACTTGGACAGCAGAAATCGCCACCCCGTGCTTAACGGGCATTCTTACTGACACGGGCAACTTGCGTTTTTCTAACACCACTCCCGAGGTGCTTCAGGCAGTCGCTGAACTTATCGACAAGGGCGTGGCCTATGCTGAACTAACTGACCGCCTGCAGTGGCGGCATCCGGATTATTTCAAGATGCTCGGGTGGGTTATGAACACGGTGGCGTTTCCGCTTGGCGGCCTCGTGGCTACTGCTGATGTCACCTTGGACATGCGCGACAAACTGGCTGATAGTGAAGACGATTCCGATGATTTTGTGGGGCAAATTCGCTACGCCGAAGGGGTGCAACTGGCGATTTTGTTCAAAGAACGGCGCAGTAATGACGGAAGTAGGCACGTCAAGATTTCGGTGCGCAGTCGTGGTGAGGTGTCGGCGCAAGCCATCTGTGTGCGCTTGGGCGGTGGTGGGCATGTAGCCGCTGCTGGTGCCACGATTGATGCACCCTTGGCGCAAGCCAAAACGCAAGTGCTAGAGGTGGCTCGAGACGAATTAGCTGCTAAGGGCTTACTGTGATATTTGAGGCTCATGAATACCTAAACCCGTGCGTAGCGTAGCCGAATACACTACAACGCTAGCACCCTAGGCGCTTATACTGACAAGCGTGTTGCAGGTGCTCGAGCTTTCTGACCTTGCTATTGTTGACAGCCTGCGCCTCGAGCTAGGTGCAGGTTTTAACGTGCTCACTGGCGAAACGGGCGCGGGCAAGTCGATTTTAGTAGACGCCTTGGCGCTGCTTACCGGCGGACGTGCTGACAGCAGTTTAGTGCGCCAAGGGGCAAAGTGGGCGTTGGTACAGGGATATTTTGCTGTTGGTGAAGGCTTGCGGCATCTCTCTGACGCAGAAACAGCAGACACGCTCGATATACACGATATTGATTTACACGACATCGAAGTGTTGGCGCGGCGGGTGCAACCGGGTAAAGGCAGCACTGCTCGCCTCAACGGTGAAGTGGTCACGGTAGGTGAACTTGCTCGAGTAGGCGAAAAGCTAGTAGCCATTTTTGGGCAGCACGCTTCACAGACGCTGCTTGACAGTCGGGCGCAAAGGCAGCTTCTTGACCGCACCTTAGACAGTCAGGGGCGTGAGCTGCTAGGGCACTACCAGACGACTTTTGCTCGCTACCAACAAGTTGATAAAGCCCTCACGACCTTGCAGGGTGATGTGCGCGAACGCGCCCGGCGCATTGATGTGTTGCGTTATCAAGTAGACGAAATTGACGCCGCCGCTTTCAAACCTGACGAAGAAGACACCCTCGAAGCTCGAGTGAAACAATTACGGCATGGCGAACGCATTTTGCAACAAACTGCTCGAGCTGCCGCTTTACTATCAGAAGCTGATATCAACGCCAACGACTTAGTAGCAGAAGCCGCTGACAGTTTGCGCTCAGTCGCCAAATATCACCCTGATGTGGCGGCGTTGAGTCAAGAACTGGCTGATACGTTGGCGAGTTTGCAAGCCACTACCGATACGTTGAGTGAGTTTGCTGCCGATTTTGAGTTAGAACCGGGAGAACTGGAACGGCTCGAAACCCGTTTGACCTTGTTAGAAACCCTCAAGAGCAAGTACGGTGATACCTTAGAAGCAGTGCTAGCGTACCGTCATCAAGCCGCTGAGGAGTTGGGGCGCTTAGAAAACGCCGATGCTGATTTATCTAGCTTGCAACGCGAACACAACACCCTGAGCGAACGTTTGCGTGAGTTGGCGGCGCGTCTTACGGCTGCCCGTCAGCAACGTGCTCAGCATTTGTCGGAGCGGGTAAGTAGCGAACTGCAACCCTTAGGGATGTCCCACGCACAATTTGTGGTGGAGGTAATCCCCCACGACCGCTTGCTCAGCTACGGCAGCGATGAGGTGCGTTTTATCTTCAGTGCTAACCTCGGTGAACCCTTGGCATCGTTGGCACAGGTGGCCTCAGGTGGGGAGCTGTCGCGGGTGATGTTGGCGCTCAATGTCGTTACAGGCACCGACTCGCCGACGCTTATTTTTGATGAAGTAGACGCAGGTATCGGCGGGCAGACCGCTCGAGTGGTCGGTCGTTTGCTAGCAACCCTCGCTCGTGACCATCAGGTGTTGGTCGTGACCCACCTCGCCCAAGTAGCCGCGTTTGCTGATAAGCACTTTGTAGTTGAAAAACAACAACAAGATGGCCGCACCACCACCCAGGTGCGCCAGTTAGATAGTGATGAACGTGAACGCGAACTGGCTCGCATGCTCTCTGGTAGTGTCAGTGATACTGCTAGGGCGCACGCCCGCGAATTACTCGCCGAACGCGATACCCTGCTTCCTGCCCCGTCCTAATGTCCACACAGCCACGCACACGCGTCTTTCATGTGCCGATGCGCTTTACGCCCGTGTATTTCGTTTGCACTGTAGACGCTTGCACTGTAGACGCTGTGCACTGTAGACGTTGACGCCACACTCGTACATGTGCTGATTTGTGCGTTCTTGGGGTGTGTTTTATGCTTGCTGTATGGCGCTGATGTATTGCGCCGCGTATGCCATTCGTTTTTTACCCACTCAGAAAGGCCACCATGTCCGACGAGTCTCAGAAAAAATTCAATACGTCATATCTTGATGCCGAAGGTGAAAGGCGGGCTGAGCCTTGCCCTCAGTGTGGCAGTCAAGACACGGTGACCTATGTGTATACCGAAGGGGATACAGACCTCGAGTGCCGCAGTTGTGGCTTTAATAGTGAAGCAGGCGACATTAGTGATTTGACCCGTTACCGAGGGGATTTGCTCGAGCAAAAACACGTGCCGCCCGTGCCCCTCAAAAAACTTAAAGCCTGAACACACATTACACACATTAGTAGTCACGCGCTTGGTAGTTATATTGGTAGTTATATACGTAGCCACACACGTAGCTACACACAAGGTTACTGTCCTTTTTGTCAAGATATGCGCTAACATCTTCTGGCTTGCTTTGGCGTATGATAGTGAGCACCTCGTGAGATGGACCAACGGTAGAGTCAGCATTCGAATGAATGACACTATTTGTTAAATAGCACTATGTAGCCAATAACACCATGTGCTTAATAACACCATGTGCTGATTGTATGCAGTGATATCTCGAGAGCGTCATCAATACCTTGGTTATGTGTCTGTGGTGATGTGTCTGCCCACGCTGGGCGTTCTTCAGAACAGATACGCTGTCCGTCTCAGAGCCGCGCTGCACGCAGTGACGCGACCTAGCAAGCGGGCTGTGTAGTGCAAATCATGCTGCTAGGAGAAAAGGAGAAGGGCATGGACGCAACTACTGTGCTGTCGCTAGATGAGATCTTGAAGGGGCTGAAACACTACAAACGCATCGCCAAACAAGATTTATTGCGGGCTGAGGAAACGGCCAATCCAGAGGTGTTTCGCACGCACGCAGAAGCGCGTCGGGAAGTCTACGCCGAACTGACGAGTATTGCCGAAGAAGGCTTGCCGCAAGATGTGATTGCGCGGGCGCTCGAGGTCTACCGTCAGTTGCCGTTCGTCACCGGGACACCAGAAGACGAGCACGTCGCCATCAAGGGCAAAGAAAACGCCCTCGAGAACTTCTTCTTGATGATTGGCCTAAACCCCAAAGCACGCCGCGAAGCACGCAGCCAGCGTCCAAGTCTGGCGACCTTACAGGCGTCTTAGCGCCCGAACAGAACATTTCATAAATACTCAGATGCGCGGTGGTCAATGTGCCGCGCATCTTTCATGTCCTTGCTAGGGTTTATGTCTTGCTGGGGTGTTTGGTGTGGTGCTGGTGTCCTATCTTCTAAACAGGCGAGACGAACGTGGATAACACATAGGAGACAGGTGCGTGAGGTGCTCGAGGTGATGTTTTCCCTTCAAGCTGTACGTCAAGGGTGTGTTTTGGTGTGCCAAACAAGACCAGTAGACTTCTTACACAAACACCCCGATTTGCACAAACACCCCGATTGGATAATCCATTTTCTTGGTCGATATATTGCCTGTTTTGGTAAGCTAATTGACACACCTTTACCTAACGCACATTTACTCAACATATGTTTACTGAGGGACGGGTTACTTATTTATCTGCTGTAAGGGCACAAGGCGGTTGGCAATGTCGTTGACGGTTTTAATCAACCAACTCAGCGGTTTGGCCAAGTAGGGTTCAGCACTCAAAAACGTCGCCCCGTCTGCACACAGTGCAGCGTTGGCCACCGACAGTAACAGAGTGTATTCGACGCCACCGTTGCTGTTGAAAAAACCGTTGCTGAGGTGGGCGCTGCTCATGGCAATGAGCGAACTGAACACGAAAATGGCCGCCACATAGCGCGTGCCGATGCCAGTAATCAACAGCACGCCACCGAGCAACTCAACCAAAGTAATGGCCAACGCTGAAAACGCTGGCTCGGGCAATTCCAACAGGGTAAACAAACCACGCACACTGTCTAGGGCAAAAAGTTTATCGATGCCGTGGGCATAAAAGATAAACCCTATGGTGATGCGCAAAATGGTCATTGTCCACGCTTGGGGAGAGGCTTGAGACATAAGAGGGACTCCTTTCACTGCAGCAGCACAGACTATTCGGCTGCGTTAATCACTATATGTAATCACCGTATGACAGTAAAGCTCTTGCAAAAATCAATTTGTTGCTGATGACAAAGGGCTGTTGCATGGTTCGGTTGATACTTTTGCAAGAGGTCTAGTATCAATCTTTGCTTTTGTGACAGTTCACCAACGGTGACAACCTAGGATACCTAGTGAGCGTCTTTGCTGACAAGCAACGTACTGCAAGCCCACCGCAAGCCCACCGCAAGCCCACCGCAAGCCCACTGCAAGCCCACTGCAAGCAGTGTATAAGGTGCGCGTGCTAAACTAGCAAAGTGATTTTCCAGCGTGACCGAACGAACCGCGTAATTGCCGGGGTGACAGGCGGTATCGCCCGCTTTTTGGGAATAAACACCAAACCGGTGCGGGTGTTACTACGCATTGCGTTTGTTTTTCCGCCCATTTTGACGGTGACGTTTTGGGTGTACGTGTTTTTGTGGGCGGTCATGCCCCTCGAGCCAGCTGCACCCGTTACTGTATCAGCCAGGCGGCGTCCGCAAGTCAACAAACCCAAAACCACACCGCGTTTCATGCGTGACCGCAGACATCGCGTCCTTGCAGGCGTGACAGGTGGCATTGCGCGCATGTTGCGTATCAACGTGCCAGCCGTGCGCATGGTGTTGCGGGTGATTATGTTATTACCGCCGTTTTTTGTAGTGGCGTTTTGGGTGTATGTGTTTTTGTGGGCAACGACGCCCCTAGAACCACCTGTTGCCGAAGTGACCACCGAACCCGCTGACCCGCACGCTGCACCTGCTGCGTCTGAGCCTGCGGTTGACCCAGTGATGGACGCCCTCGAGCAACTCACCAACACCGTGCGCTTTAAGTATTTGCAGCGGCAAATCTCGCAGCCTGTCTACGACAAAATCATGCGCATTCACAGCCTGTTTGAAGAAGTCCTCCCACAAATCAGCCGCGACAACATCGCCCTTGATTACGACGCCTACACGCTTAGGCAAACCGCTGTGGCGTACTTTCCAGAAACGGTCAACACCTATCTCAGCTTGCCTGCCCGTCAAGCTAGGGAATACCGCTTATCTGACGGCAAAACCGCCGAAGAAAACTTGCTCGAGCAACTGACCCTCATCGAAGACACCATGGAAGACGTTGCTGACAGTCTGTACGAAAACGACGCCCAGCGGGTGCAGATTCAAGGTCGCTTTTTGGCAGATCGCTTAGAGCGAGACAAGGTGTTGCGTTAGGGTGCTAGCATAATGGCGGCTTATCTGATTTATCGGGCGACGATTCACGATATGGACGCTTACAGGCGCGATTATATGAGTCAAACGCCAGCAATTCTGGCGGCTTACGGGGGCAAGTTTGTGGTGCGTGGGGGAGACGTTGAGGTGCTCGAGGGCGACCCTGAGACAGCTCGAGTGGTGGTCATCGAATTTCCCGATATGGCCAGCGCCAAAGCGTTTTATCATTCTGCTGAATACCAACAAGCCCGCAAAGCCCGTGAAGGTATTGCCGAAGCGCAAATGCTTCTAGTAGACGGCCTGGTTTAGGTAGACGGCCTGGTTTAGTTCTAGTAGACGGCCTAGTTTAGACGGCCTAGTTTAGACGGTCTGGTTTATTTAGACAGTTGGTGTTGAGGTGTGCTGTTGCTATGTTATCGGGGTGTGCTTAACGCCATTAGTGCGTATTGCCCTTGACGGCGCGGCATTTCACCCGTAAGCTTACATCTGACCTCGCCAGTTCCTGAGTGCGCTTGCGAAACTGGTTTGCGAATAGCCCGACAATACTTCTTGACAACCCGACTTCTTGACGATAAGGACGACGATAGAGACAGTGCTGCTCGGTGCAAATTTTACCCAATGTGCCTAACTTGAACGAAAGTCACACGGCGCTTGCTGCGAAAGCGCTGCGTTTTTTTGGGTGTTTTCAGGATGTGCGAGGAAAAGCATCAACATACAGCATGTGATGCGCGAAGGGTCGTGTTATCGAACCTGATACACACGCCCTTGGTAAACGTCTTATCGACGTTTTGCTAACTTCGACCTTGTCTCCTGAAAGGATGACCTATGTTTAATAACTACCCCCTGCCTGAGCGTGTGCTCGAGGCACTAAACACCCGTGGTATCATCACGCCTACTCCCATTCAAACCGAAACCTTGTCCTTGTCGCTCGCTGGCGAAGATATTATTGGCCAAGCCAGAACGGGTACCGGTAAGACCTTGGCGTTTGGCTTGCCGATTGCCACGCACCTAGCAGCAGCTCGAGATAAAGGTCGTGCGCCTCGAGCCCTCGTCGTAACCCCTACAAGGGAACTGGCATTGCAAGTCACCGGCGAATTGGCATGGGTAGCCGCTCACCTCGATATCGTCACCATTTACGGCGGTACGGGTTACGGTCAGCAACTGCGGGCGCTCTCACAAGGTTGTGACGTGGTCGTAGCCACCCCAGGGCGGGCGCTCGATTACCTCAAACGCGGCGCACTGGACTTGTCTCAGGTGAAAGTTGCCGTACTAGACGAAGCTGATGAGATGCTGTCGATGGGGTTCAAAGAAGATGTTGAAACCATTTTGGCAGCCACCCCGAGTGAGCGGCAAACGTTGATTTTTTCAGCAACCTTACCCAAGTGGACGCAGCGTTTGGTGCGCGGTCATACCCAATCAGCCAATCACGTCGATGTCATGGGCGGCGATAGCGTCAGTTACCGCGAAACCGTCATGGAAGCAGAAATGAGCGTGCGGGCAGCGGTGCTTTCTGATGTGTTGCACGTGCATGGTGGTGAAGGGGCGATTATTTTTACCAACACCAAAGCCGAAGTGGATTCTTTGCGCGATATGCTTGTCGCTGATGGTCACCGGGTGGAGTCGCTGCATGGAGACCTCAACCAGGTACAACGTGAAGACGTGTTGGGACGCTTTCGCAAGGGCTTACTCACGGCACTCGTTGGTACCAACGTGGCTGCGCGTGGGTTAGATATTCCCCAAGTTGATTTGGTAGTGCACTACCGCCTCCCAGATGATGCTGCTAATTATCAGCACCGTTCTGGCCGCACCGGACGGGCAGGCAGAGCCGGTCACGTGGTGATTTTGGCCAGTAACCGCGAACGCAAGCAAATTGGGCAGCTCGAGCGTAACCTCTCGCGCCGTTTTGAACGCAGCGCCCCACCACTTCCCGAACAAGTACGCGACGCCAAGTTACAACGTGCGCTTGGGCTTGCCAAACAACAACCCGACGGCGACAAAGCCATCTGGACTGACCTCGCCCAACGCCTCATCCAAGACGGCGACCACGACACCTTGTCTGGTCTGCTAGCAGCGTTCTTAGGGGGCGCACCCGCGCAGCGCAGTTTGCTCACGGGCGAAGAAGGCCAAACCACCTTGTCACTCCGCGGTGAAGTGCGCAGTGTGGGGCAAGTCGTGCGGGTACTCAAAGAAGCAGGCGTGCAAAACGTGGGTCGCATTTTGCTCAGTCACGGGGGTGCGTTTGCTGATGTACCTACGGATGAACACGAGGCTTTAGCGATTAACCACGAAGTTGATGGTTGGCACATTAGCCAAGCCACCCAACCGCCCCAAAACTTAGTATCACCCCAAGACCAAGGCGGCAAAGGTCGCGGCAAGGGCTACAAAGGTCGCAAGGGCGGTTTTGACAAGCGCAAAAAATATCAGCGCAACCGCAGCAATAGAAGCGCCCACGCTCACGACTAAGCTGCTTATTGTCTCATCTACGGGTTGTCTAATCTACGGGTCATCACGTTTGTGGTAACTTGTTAAAACGCGTCCTGTGCGCTCAAAACAACCATAAGGAGACATCATTATGCTCAACTTCAAACATCGCGTTGTACTCTGTGTTTTATGCGTCATGTCACTGGTGCTAGTCGCGTGTGGAGACAGTGATGACGGCAGCGACACGCCCCCCCCACCTCCACCCATGACGACTTCGCCCATTACCGGGCAGTGGACAGCCACAGAAGCATTTTCTGGCAGCAGTGATACCACCACAGTCGCAGGGGAAGTGACGTTTAACGTGACCCTCGAGGAAAACGCGGGCGTGATTGCCACCAACATCGAAGCTGTCAACGAAGTGGTCATTACCCTGTCGCAACCCGCAGGTACGACGATTGAAAGCCGCCGTCAAGGTGATGCGAGTTTTGTTACTGGTACGCTCAATGGCACGCAGGTCGTGCTCGAGGTCGATATTGGTAATCCCATGCAACCTGCTGCTTTGCAAATTGCAGGCACGTTGCAAAACGACGACACCATCACGGGCGAAGCAACCTTAGAACTCTTTGGTGTTACAGCAAGCAGCCCCATCACTATGAACAAGCAGTAGGCACACGGCCTGCGGCGAACGTAAAAAGTCAAACATAAAAATAAGACCTCAGTACGCTCGAGACTGAGGTCTTTTTATTGTTTTGATAGTGCTGGCAATAGCGCTGGCAATAGACACTGCGTCGCGCTAAGACAAGGCGGTGGCTACATGAATGAGGTGATGTTTAATCTCCTGCCTCGAGATTATCCGCCATCACTTCTACCAAGTGTTTCGCTCTAGTTTGCGTGCCGTCTTTAATTTGGTGACGGCAACTAAACCCACACGCGACCACTTCACCCTGTTTTTCACCATTCGATTTTTGAGCGCAATGCTCACGCACCGCCGGAAACAAACGCTGTTCGCCGATGGTCATGGAGACATCATGATGCCCGTAACCAAACGACCCTGCCATACCGCAACAACCCGAATCAACTTCGTGAACGTCTTCGGAAATCCACTTCAGTAGGGCATTGCTGCTGGTTGTACCAAACGTTGCCCGCTGCTGGCAGTGACCGTGGAGCATCATGGGTGTGCCGTTTTTGTGGAAAACCTGCTCGGGGTGCACGCGGCCTTGCGTCCATTCTTTGGCCAAAAACTGGTCAATCATCTTGATTTGCTTGCCCACAGCTTGGGTTTTTTCGCCCGGTACAAGGTCTTGATAATCATCCACGAACGCTGTTACACACGAAGGTTCTAAGCCAACGATGGGAATGCCCCGCTCAACGTAGGGATAAAGGGCGTTGACATTTTTTTGCGCCAATGGTTTGACCGCTTTGAGGAGACCCTTAGAAATTTGTGGCCGTCCGCAGCAACCATACGTCACCAGTTCAACCGCGTAGCCAAGGGCTTCAAGCACCTTGACGGCGGCTTTACCGACCTCGGGTTCGTTGTACATCGTCCAAGTATCGGCAAACAGTGCTACGACGGGGCGTGAATCAGTGGGTGTATCGGCGGTTGCTTGTTCACGGCGCTTAAACCACGTGGCAAAGTCCTCGTCAGCATAGAGGGGCAGCACGCGGCGCTTATCTACCTTGATGAGTTTCTCTAATAAAAACCGTACACTCTTAAGCGGTAAAAAAGCGTTGGAAATGGGGGCAAGTTTTTGAGCTAAGGGAGCGATTTTGGCGACGTTGCCCACGGCTCGAGCTGCTAGGGGCACACCGTGGTCGTCGTAGTAGTGCTGCAAAAACTCGTATTTGATTTTGGCCATGTCTACTTGCGACGGACATTCGGCTTTGCAGGCTTTGCACTCGAGACACAAGTCAAGCACGTCATACACTTCTTGTGAGGTTAACCCGCCCGGCAGCCGTCCGCTGATGGCTTCGCGCAAGATGTTTGCCCGTCCCCTAGTGGAGTGGTCTTCATCCCGCGTCGCCATGTAACTAGGGCACATGGTGCCGGTACTGGTTTTGCGGCACTTGCCCACGCCTGTGCAGGCTTCGATGGCACCCAAGTAGCCCTCGTCGTCACTGAAGTCAAAGTAGGTTTTGAGCGGCAAGCGGGTGCTTTCGGCGTAGTTGCTACCGTAGCGCAAGTTTTCGGTCATAGCGGGGGCGTCAACGATTTTGCCCGGATTCAAGCGCCATTCGGGGTCAAACGCCCGCTTAATAGCACGAAAATCTTCGTATAAAACATCACCAAATAGGTTTTGGTTTTGATACGAACGAATCAAACCGTCGCCGTGTTCACCACTCCACGAGCCGCCGTACTTTTTGACCAACGCGAAGGTGTCTTCGCTGATAGCTTGAAAGGTTTTGATACCCTGTTCGTCTTTGAGGTTGAGGTGGGGGCGAATGTGAATCACCCCGACAGAAGCGTGAGCATAGATGACTGCTTTGACGCCGTATTTTTCGCACACGCTTAACACTTCGGGGATGTACTTGGGTAAGTGCTCGACGGGAATGGACGAATCTTCAATAAAGGGCACCGGTTTTTGGTCGCCCTTAACCGTCGCGTAAATGCCCAGACCACCGCGCCGAAAATCTAAGACTTCTTCTTGTTCTTGCGCATTGCGTGCTAGGTGCGTGTAATAACTCAGTTCTTGCACCTTGGGGTCTTGTTGCATTGCCTGCAGACCAGCCAGCATGGCTTCTTCAGTTTCGCCATCAAACTCAACCATCAGCACAGCCGCAGGTTCACCCTCGAGCCACGTTAATAGCGGCGCGAGGGCAGGGTTTTGTTTGCCCAAATTAAACAGGTGATTGTCCAAAATCTCCACTGCCGAAGGGTTGTGACGGTTAATGTACTGCACCGCCGTAAGGGCATCCTCGAGCGTCTCAAAGTGCACCAAGGCCAGTAAGCGGTGTTTGGGGACAGGATAAAGTTGTAGTGTCACGTCTAAAATAAGCGCCAACGTGCCTTCAGAACCTGACACCAGTTTAGCGAGGTTAAACGGCTTGCCGTTGGTAAATTCGTCCAAGTTGTAACCGCCTACCCGCCGCATCACTTTGGGGTAGCGGTCTTCGATTTCGCCCGCGTGTTCAGTAATGACGCTGTGAACGGTGCGGTAGATGTTGCCCTCGAGGTCAGGTTGCTCGAGCTTGGCTTTAAGCGTGTCCTCGTCCACTTCTTTTAGCTCAACGATGCTACCGTCCATGAGCATCACCGTCATGGCGATCACCTGATCGACGGATTTGCCGTACTTAATTGAACGCGTGCCCGCTGAGTTGTTGGCGACCATGCCGCCGATGTTGGCTTGGGCCGTCGTAGAAATATCGGGCGTGAACTGCAGGGCGTAGGGTTTGAGGGTGTTGTTGAGGTTGTCGCGGACGATGCCCGGTTCGACCTTGACCGTCTGCGCTGCCGCGTCAAAGTCCAAAATGCGGGTCATGTACTTAGAAAAATCCAAGATGATCGCTTCGGCGACGGTTTGACCCGCTAAGCTGGTGCCGCCCCCCCGCGGCAAAATGGCCAGACCGAAGCGGTTGGCTATCTCGAGGGTATGTTTAACGTCACTGACGTTTTTGGGCAGTACCACCCCATGCGGGCGGATTTCGTAGGGGCTAGCATCAGTGGCATACAGGGCGCGGGTTTTGTCGTCAAAGCGCACGTCACCATCAATAACAGCGGTAAGTTCGCGCACGACCTCAGCCATGAGGCTAGCAGGTGGGGTATGGTTTGCCCCAGTTCCAAATTGAATCATGTTTGTAGTATGCCACGAAGCACGGCGCACAGACAGGGACTTGTCTTCCATCTAGTGGCAGAAGATGCCAAGGGGTGGGGGCTTTTCACATCTGTTCATGTGGCGTTTGCTAAACTCGCCTTAATTAAGGCACTTGGGGGCAGGATATGAAACGCTGGTTTGCTGGCATCCTACTTATTTTAATGGCGTGCGGAGGTGGGGGTGACACCCCTAACCCTGGCACAGTGAATATTGTCACCTTCACAGGCAGTCCGACCAACGGCGAAGCACCCTTAGCAGTGACCTTTGCTTGGACGCTTAACGTGCCAACAGGTGTGGCGGCACCGTCGTGTCAACTGACGCCCGGTGATGGTAGCGCTGCGTATGACCTTGCCAACTGCCAACAGACCAGCAACCAATCCCATACCTACAGTGATACAGGTACGTTTGATGCGGTACTGACCGTTGGTAATCTGACGCGGACAGTGCAAGTGTCGGTGACGAGTACCGATCCAGACCCCGATCCAGACCCAGACCCCGATCCAGACCCCGAACCGGGTGAAGAGACGGAATTAGTAGGGTTTGTTGATGAGCAAAGCCGCAATGTGGTGGTGATTCTGACTGGTTCATCGCTGAGTAAAGCCAACCAAGGGTTTAACAGTCATGCAACCAGTGCCAGTGGTCGGGCGCCTGTGCGCGGCAAAAATATGGCTCTCGTCGAACTTGCCCAGCAGCAGCGCGGTAGTTTAGTAGGGTTTGCGGGCAAGTCCGTTGTGGCGGTTACCGCTGCAGGAGAGGTCATTGCCGATAGCACTATCGATGAAAGTGGACGTTTTGCCGTGCCTGCTCCGGCGGGGCGTATTGTCGGTTTGGTGATTGCCGAACGGCGTGCTAACACCTGGGTGTGTCTTGCGCCCTTGCAATACGAACGTGCGGGCAACCGTCAACCGGTCATTCTTGATGTGCCTGAAAGTGGTTTTATGGGTTCACTCAATGTTGGTGACTTTAGTTTTGATAATCAAGGAGACTTAAGCCAAGACGCGGCGCGACTGCGTGATGCCAGTGTCATTGTGCCCCTGCGCAACGCGGCAGCGGGTTTTCAAGATGGCAGTTTTGCCAATTGCGGTCAAGCACCCGACACCCTCACTGTTCAGGGTGATATTGATTGGCGCGGGGCAACCCTTGGTACCGATGTGGCTGAAAACTTGCTGTTTCGCAATGCAGTGGCGCTACTGCTCGAGCCCACTGCCGATAGTGAAGACGAGT
The DNA here is from genome assembly GCA_964550765.1 of uncultured bacterium. Classification (GTDB taxonomy): domain Bacteria; phylum Deinococcota; class Deinococci; order Deinococcales; family Trueperaceae; genus JBCCBI01. The sequence goes on from CAZKAZ010000030.1 coordinate 47,185, forward strand.
TTATTGCTGCTACCAACCTCAACGAACAAGGCCGTTTTAGCCGCACGGTGCGCCGCGACGCCCTCACGGGTGATAGACTCTCAGTGATTCTCAGTGACGCTAGTTTATTTGCTGATAAAGAGGTAAATTTCCCGTTACATCCTACGTTTGACCTCGCTGCCTTATCAGGGCAACCCCAAGGAACGCTGCAGTTTGGCACGGTGCCGCTGGGCTTGGCCTATCGCAGTGGGGTGGTCAGTGACAGTGCAGGTAATCCCGTCGCTGATGCGTTTGTGTATATTGTGCTCGATAGTGATGACACCCTAGCCTATAACTTTGCTGTGACTGACGCCCAAGGTCGCTACCGCTTGTTGGTGCCGGTGAGCAATGTGCCCTACACCTTCGTAGCAGAAGCTTACGACCCGGTACTCGATGATTTTGTGTTTGCTAGCAAAACCAGTCCCGACAGGGCGGGATATGTGGTGACAAGGGCAGATGTACTACGTGACGAAGACTTCACCCTTGACCTCGCTGATGTCAGTACCAGCACGCCAGTGACCATTGCTGACCCCAATTTAGAAGACGCCATTCGCACAGAACTTGGTAAGGCAGCAGGCGAACTGACCAATGTGGATATGCGCCGTTTGCGCTATCTGGACGCGTCACTAGCTGGTATTCGTGATTTGCGCGGGTTAGAAGCGGCTACGAATCTCGAGCAACTGCTCCTCTACGACAACGCTATCAGCGACCTTAGCCCCTTAGAGAATTTAGCCAATTTGAATGAACTTGACCTAGCAGGCAATCAAATCGCCGACTTATCGCCCTTGGTGCGCAATGCTCAGCGGGGTGGTTTTGGTTCGGGTGACGTAATTTACGTAGAAGACAACGCCCTTGATTTGCAAGACGGTTCGGCAGATCGTGCTGACATCGCTGCCATTTTGGCTTCTGGGGCAGATTGTTTTTACGGTATCGACGAAGCTGAATTCTTAGCTGGGTCAGTGCCTGTGAGCGTGCCGCAAACCATCACGGGGACGTTCAGTGAAGACGACACCCGTTTGTATGGGGTGCCCGTCGACGTGTACACCTTGGCTGCTACGGGCTCGAGCCAAGGCATCGACATCCAACTTGACAGCACCGTGCCCAGTTACGTGCTAGTACTCACCGAAGAAGGCGATTTCGTTACCGAAGGCGACACCGGGGTGCGCTTTGCGACTGCTCCTGATCAAGCGTATGTCATCATCGCCAACGCTTTGGATGGTAGCGACTTGGGGGCATATACCCTTGCTTTGCGGCCAGTCGCCAACGAACCCGCCCAAGTAGCTGACGCCAACCTGGCTGCCGCCCTCGCTGAAGAAGTGGGTAAACCCGTAGATCAACTCACCAAGCTCGACCTCGAGAGTGTGGTGTGGCTAGACGCCAGTTATGCGGACATCACCAGTTTGAGTGGCCTTGAAGCAGCAGTAAACTTGGCATATTTGGATGTTTCTGGCAATCCCTTTAGTGACCTTAGCCCGCTCGCTGGACTTGATAAGCTCGAGGAGCTCATTCTCTCTGAAAGTCAAGTGAGTGACCTTCGTCCTTTGGCAGGCTTAGCCAACTTGCTGGTGCTCGATGTGGCTTTTAGTAGCGACATCAGTGACTTGCGTCCGCTGGCTAACCTCACGAATCTTGAAGTGTTGGCAGCACCCTTTGGGTCTATCAGTGACCCCAGTCCGGTAGTAGGTCTGCCTGCGTTACGTGAACTTGACCTCGAGGGCAACCTGATTGCTGATGTGACGCCCTTAGCAGGGTTGGGAGCGCTCGAGTTGGTTAATCTCGAGTTCAACGAAATTAGCGACGTTCGCCCCCTCTTGCAAAGTGACCTTGGTGAAGGTTCAGAGCTTCTATTGAGCGACAACCCCTTGACGGCTGCGAGTATTGCCGCCCTTGATACCCTGCGGGCGCGGGGGGTGTTCGTGTCGTTTGTCGACCCGCTAGCTAACATACCTGCACCAAATATGTTGCAACGCTTGCCAGTAGCCGGTGAGCAAGTGGGTTCGCTCGAGGAAACTGACTTCATCATCTATGACAATAGTTTTGCTGATGCTTATGTCTTAGCGCCGCAGGCTGGTAGTGGGGTGTTGTTGCTTGACTTGGCCAGTGACTTTGCAGGTGAGTTGTTAGTCCTCTCTGAGGGGATCATTGTCGCTGCTAACAACGAAGCCAGTGAGGATGGTTCGGTGTTACTCGACGTTGAGATTGAAGCGGGTAATGCCTATGTTGTTGTTGTGACGAGTGTTAATTTTCAAACAGGTAGTTACACCCTAGTAAGCTTCCTTGAATAGCAGCCAAGTAGTGCACGACGTGACATTTTTTAAGGGTGTCCATTCGTGACTCGCGCTATGCTGTGAGAGCGGCTAGTCGTTACATACTGATTGGAGGGAGGTGATGACCGTCAAGCGTGCTGATGAACCCGCAACCCAAGAAGATAAAGAAACACAGCAAGAAGTAGAGCGCACGCCGTTTGCGCTTAACGTGCGGGAACAGCCGACGGTCATCCATCCTTCTGGGGTGCTGTTACGGGTAGCAACGCCTGAAGATGACCCTGTGATTGCGCAGTTTTATTTTGATATGTGGGCAGATTACAACATGACGGCGCAACTCAGCGAACAGTGGCTCGAGCAAACCGTTGCTTTCATTGCCCATGCCCGCGAGCACCTTGACTTTGGTGCCTTCATTGCCGAAATGCCACCCGAAGACACCATCGTTGCCAACCAACCTGCTTCCCATCAACATAGCGACGAAGCACAGGTGCTTGGGGTGGCCGCTTGTCAGCGGTTTGAGGGGTTGTACCCGTGGGTGTTTACAATGGACAAACGTATGCACGGTTACATCTGGGGAGTGCGGGTCGTCCCTCAAGCGCGGCGGCGGGGGATTGCCCGCTTGTTAGTGAGTGCTTGCCGCGACTATTTGCGTGAACTCGGTTGTCACCGGGTGCGCTTGCACGCAGCAACGCAGGGCAAAGCGTTGTATGAAAGTTTGGGGTTTACCCTCAGTAATGAGATGGTGCTCGAGCTTGACCAACCTACCCTCGATAACAAAGACCAGTAAAGCAATCCAAATAAAAACTCATACATTGAAAATTAAATAAACCCTTTTGTCTCATTATACAATATCTTCTATTAAAAACGTGCCGTGGTGTTCATAAAGGCTTTGCTCGAGCATACAATTGCCCATGCCTGCTAGGCAAACCTTATAAAATAACAGCATGAATGAGAAACTTACCGTCGGTGGCTTGGCTGTTGTTACCCTGCTGAGCTTGTGGTGTGCCCCATGGGTGGCACTGAGTCGGGCAACACGGGCGCGTAGCACGGTGTTGCTTTTGCCTAACCGGGTGATTGACTTCAGTGGGCGCACTGAGCCGCTGGCGTTACCTTCAGCTGTGACGACCTTGTGGGTGGTACTTATTGCCCTGCTTGCTATTTTGGGCGCGTGTTGGTTGGCGCGGCAGTGGCGTTTTGCGGTGTGGGCGGTAGCTGGGTTGGTGTTGCTTGTTGCCGCTGGGGTGAGTTTGGGTGAGTTGCAGCAGGTTACCAATGAAGCTCGAGTGACCGCTTTTGTTGCTGAAATTACCGAAGACCTTGCCGACCCCAATGACCGCATGGATGTGCCTGGGCTCGAGGCCGTGTTGGATGCTGCTAACGATGTACCCTTAGAAACCTCACTAGCAGCAGCAAGGGACGCTGGCGTGAACGTGCGGCGCTTGCCCTATAACAACGCTGGGCTTGGTTGGGGCAGTTTTCTGGTCATTCTCACAGGTATCATTACCTTGCTAGCTAGTGGCCGTTATTTTGCGGTGGTAGATACGTTCTTTGACCGTGCTTTGGAGCGCATTGCTGTACCTGCGATTTCTATTCTGCTGGCGTTAGTCGCTGCGGCGTTCGTGGTGCTCATTTTGCAACCGACGCCCGCAGGTGATGATATTAGCCTGAGCTTCTTTGGTTACTTGGTAGGTCGCTTCGACACATTGTGGTATGCCTACGAGATTCTTTTTGCGGTGTCACTTGGTAGCTTGGCAGGGTTTTTAGAAGCCCTCAAGTTTGCTACGCCCTTGATTTTTACAGGGCTAGCGGTGGCGTTCAGTTTCCGTTCGGGGCTGTTTAACATTGGTGCGCCCGGTCAGATGGTGCTCGGAGCGGTGTTTGCCATGTTGGTAGGCGTGTACGTACCCGGTTCAAAACTGTTTGTCTTGCCGCTCGCGGTGTTGGCTGCCGCCCTTGGGGGCGGTATGTGGGGTGCACTGCCGGGTTGGCTCAAAGCCCGTTTTGGTGCCAACGAAGTTATCAACACCATTTTGCTCAACTACATTGCCGCGTCGTTACTGCTTTTTTTGCTGTCTTCAGAACACCAATTTGCTGCTCCCGCGTGGCGCATCACGCTAGCGGTGCTGATTTTTAGCATCTTGGCGCTGGTGAGCTACTTGTTGTCGTTGGCAGTGCCGCTTCTCAAAAACACCTTGTGGCAAAAACCGCGTTTGACCATGGCAGGTTTTGGTATTGCCCTGGTGATTGTGAGTATTATCGTGGGGATTCCTAGGGCGAGTGATAGTACGGTCAGTTTTCGTTTGCCGTTTAAGGTGCCTGGTTCAGAACCCAAAACGCAACTTTTAGACGAGGGTAGCCGTTTGCCGCAGTTACCTGCCCTTTTGGGTATTGACCTCGAGCAAAACCCGGGTGTTAACGTCATTCCCATCGATGTTGCTTTGCCAATCATGATGGTGGTAGCGGTGTTGCTACTCGTCTTTTTGCCGCGTTTTGGTGAACAGTTTCGCCCTTGGCGCAGGCGGGTGTTAGCTATGATTGCCGTTGTCTATCCGGGTTATTTTGTGTTGGCGTTTGCTGGCCTTGCCGACGTGCAAACTGCCATTCCACCGACACAGCTCAACGTGTCCTTTGTGATTGCCATTGCCGCTGCGGTGTTGGTGTATCTGCTCTTGTGGAAGACCAAATGGGGTTTTGAGCTGCGGGCGGTGGGCTTATCGCCGAAAGCCGCCGAATATGGTGGTGCGGATATTGCCCGTAACACAGTTCTGGCCATGAGTATCAGTGGGGCGCTCGCTGGCTTAACCGCTTGTCATTACGTGTTGGGGGGCGCACTTGAAGAATATTCTTTGCGGGTGTCGCTACCTACTGGTGATGGTTTTGACGGTATCGCGGTGGCACTTTTGGGCGGTAACACACCCCTTGGGGTGGTGCTTTCGGCGTTTTTGTTTGGGGTGCTCAAAAGCGGTGGGTCAGTGTTAAGTATTACCTATGACCAACTGAGCCGCGATGTGGTGAACATGCTGTTGGCGCTTGTGGTGCTGTTTATTGCCGCTAAGGGCTTTTTACCCGAGTGGTTTACCAACCCGATTAAACGGGCGGCTCGAGCCGAACGCCGCGCCGCTGCCAAAGCAGACCCCAGTCAAGACCCTAGCGAAGACCCTGAACATCCTTCTCCCGATCATCTCGACAACCTACCGACCGAACCCAACCAGACCGGAGTCAATCATGGATAGACTGTTGCTTGTTACCCTTGTTGGTTCTGCTATTCGCGCTACTACGCCGCTGTTGTTTGCTTCACTTGGGGGTATGTTCAGTGAGCGTTCTGGGGTGGTGAATATCGCCCTAGAAGGCATCATTATTTTTGGGGCGATGGCAGCAGCCATCACCACCCAACTGGTCGAAGCGCCCTTTTTGCAAAACAACCCCGTGGCGTCTGTACCTATCGCGCCGTGGTTAGGGGTCATTGCTGCCATGATTGTGGGTGGGCTAGCAGGCTTACTGCACGCGTTTATTTCCATTCGCTACAAAGCCGATCAGATTATTTCTGGTACCGCCATTAACCTCATGGCTATTGGTGTGCCGTCGGTGATTTTGGGTGGGTTATATAGCAATTCAACCTCGAGCACCCCTGTCGTCAACCGTTTGCCCATGTGGGGTGGGGGAGATTTTCGCGTCAGTCCGCTGGTGTTTTTGGCGTTTTTGCTAGTACCCATCACGTGGTATGTGCTCTTCAAAAGTCCTTTTGGTTTGCGCTTACGTGCCGTAGGTGAAAAACCCGAAGCCGCCGACAGCGTCGGTATCGATGTGCAGCGTATGCGCTATTTGGGCGTGACCCTTTCAGGTGTGCTAGGTGGCCTTGGTGGGGCGTATTTGTCGATTGGTAATTTCAATCAGTTTATTGCCGAAATGGCAGGTGGACGTGGGTTCATTGCCCTGGCTGCTTTAATTTTTGGTAAGTGGCATCCCTTGGGCGTACTTGGGGCGACGCTTTTGTTTGGGTCGTTTGAAGCCGCCGCAACCGTCTTGGGGGGTGGGGCACTGTTGCCTTCAACTTTGGTGCAAAGCATCCCCTTTATTCTCACCATGTTGGTGCTAGCAGGGTTCATTGGGCGGGCAACGCCACCTAAAGCCATTGGCAAACCGTTTGAAAAGTAAGCTTGGTTGATTGATATGTCTGACGTCAGCATGAATGAGGCGTCAGGCTATTTTTTGTGTGAATTTTTGCGTCATTGACGCTGCTAGGGTTAGCGGTTATGGTGATTCATTCTTTAGATGATTGTTACAGCATCATCACGTGAAAGGCCATCATGGCTAGGATGTTCATGAATAGGTCGAAGAGGAGGACGCGTTGTGTTTGAACGAGCTTCGGGAATTTTGTTGCATCCTACATCCCTGCCAGGTGAATATGGCATCGGTGATTTGGGACAAGCGTTTAACTGGATTGAGTTTTTAGAAGCCGCTGGTCAGCAACTGTGGCAGGTGATGCCGTTAGGACCTACCGGTTTTGGCGATAGCCCCTATCAGTGTTTTAGTGCTTTTGCGGGCAATCCGTATTTAATCAGCATGCACCTGCTAGAAGAGCAAGGGTTACTACCAGAAGGTGCACTTTCAGATGCGCCGACGTTCCCTGAGAGTCACGTGGATTATGGGGCGGTGATTCCCTTTAAGTTGGGTATGCTCGACACCTCGTTTCATCATTTCAAAGCGGTAGCCACCCCAGAACAGCAAGCCTCTATTGATGCTTTTAGAAGGGCGCAGGGGTATTGGCTCGAGGATTATGCGCTGTTTATGGCCTGTAAAGAAGCCCATGGCGGTAGAGCGTGGAACGAGTGGGACGAAGCCATCCGCTTGCGCCAGCCAGACGCCCTAGCAGAATACAAACGCGTTCACAAAGACAACATTGACAAACAGGTCTACTGGCAGTGGCTCTTTTACAGTCAGTGGCTTTCGGTCAAGGATTATGCCAACAGCAAAGGCATCAAAATCATCGGCGATATTCCCATTTTTGTGGCCTATGATTCTGCGGATACTTGGGGCAACCGCGAGCAGTTTTATTTGGATACTGACGGCAACCCCACGGTGATTGCAGGCGTGCCACCAGATTACTTCAGTGAAACTGGCCAACGTTGGGGTAACCCTCTTTACCGCTGGAAGGTGATGAAAGACAATGGTTATGCTTGGTGGGTGAGTCGCTTTAAGTCAACGTTAGACTTTTTCGATATTATCCGCGTTGATCACTTTCGCGGGTTTGAAGCCTACTGGGAAATTCCCGCTTCAGAACCCACGGCAGTCAAAGGCCGCTGGGTGCGCGGGCCTGGGCAAGACTTTTTCGATGCCCTCAAGCGCGAACTTGGTGATTTACCCATCATCGCTGAAGACTTGGGCGTCATTACCCCTGCTGTGGAAAAACTTCGTGACGACAACAATTTGCCTGGCATGCGGGTATTGCATTTTGCTTTTGCAGGTGATCCTTACGACCCCTACTTGCCTCATAACTACATACCCAAAACGGTGGTGTACACAGGCACGCACGATAACGACACCACCTTGGGATGGTATGCCCAAACCAGCCCAGCAGAAAAAGACTTCGTGCGCCGCTACCTAGCTCGAGATGACCAAGACATTGCCTGGGAGTTTGTGCGCATGGCGTTTTCAACAGTAGCCGTGTTTGCCATTGCCCCGTTGCAAGACATTTTGCGACTTGGCACCGAAGCCCGCATGAACCTCCCCGGTAAAGCAGGCGGCAACTGGAGTTGGCGTTTTAGTTGGGAGATGTTAGAAGACTGGCTTGCTCCGGCGCTCTATGATATGACCAACTTGTACGCTCGCACGCCCTATCAAGTCCCCAAAGATACCCCTTACCGTCAGTCGATTACGGGCAGCAATATTGAGGACGACAACTAAACTTTCCGAACATATTCCAACGAACATAATGCAAAAAGGCGACCGCTCATGGGGTCGCCTCATGTTTTTAGACGTTACAGCAGTAATACGGATTCCAACTAAACACTTCAAAAAGTCCTACAGACTTTCTTCCGTTTC
>CAZKAZ010000031.1:0-41167 GCA_964550765.1 uncultured bacterium
GTTTGCCCTTCTTGACTGATTTCGACGCGGCCTGCTTGTTGCATCTGAGCCATGAAGTCCTGAAAGGTTAAATCAAAACTGCCGGGATTGAAGTTGTAAAGGTGCAACATGACGTGCTCGAGGTTAGCCAGTGATAAGCCTTTGCTCTTGGCTTGCTTGAGCAGTTCTTCCGCCCAGCCAAACGCATCTGCGAGGCCAGCGCGGTCAACCGTCGGTGGCAAGTCGCCGTCGTCACCTTGTAATAAGCCAGCAATATCGCGGTCGTAGTAGAGGGTTTCGTCGGCGCTGTCACTGAGGGCATTGGCACCCACATCGCTCACGCGCACCACCACCACCCGGCGGCGATTGCGTTTGATGACGTTAGCCACGTGGGTCAGTTCTTCGTCGCCACTGATGATGACGAACACTGTCAGTTCGCCTCGAGTGTGGCATAGGTCAACTGTTTCAGCCGCTAGGCGCACGTTGGCACGGTGACTGGCGTTGTCATTAGTATTGTTGCTAGCCTCTTCATCAGGCATGTCGACATGAATGGCTTCGATGCCGTGTTTGTGCAAAGCCAGACCGTCGGCTTGAAACAAGCTGTTGGTCCAATCGGCGTAGGCTTTTGCGACGATGCGCGGTCCCAAGCGCTCGAGCGCCGTCAGCAGTTTATTGATATCTGGTTCGGTGTGGTATTCGGCTTCGAGTTGCTGTTTGAAACTCGTCCAATCAGCAAAAATGGCCACGCCGCCTCTAGCCATGTGTGACCTCGAGCGATGTCCCTGTAAAAGATGTCCGCGCAGAAGATGTCCCTGCAAAAGATGTCCCTGTTAAAGATGTCCCTGCAAACCCAAGCGCTAACCCAGTCATTAACCTAGTAGCGGTCAGCCTGTTGGTTGTCATGTCAGTTACATCGTTATTTGCCATGTCAGTTGCCATGTCAGTTACATCGTTATTTGCCCCGGTGACGGCGAAAAGCGCCTGCTCCTCGTCGGCACAACGTGTTCCCTCGCGTGCTACCTCGACGCCCTGCACCACTTCATTCATATTTTCCACTATAACAGCTTCACCCCCGCAACACGCTTAAATTGTCACGTGTCAATGATGGCGTTCGCCGTTGTGGGTTTGGTGGTATTGATGTGAGGTTGATGTGTTGCACCTGATGGGCAATTTTGGCAGGCAATTTGCGTGTTCAATCTTGACTGTTTACGCTTGAGGTTTGCTTGTGAGGTCTGAGGTTGTGAGATATGACCTCGAGTGCTGTCTTTTGTGAGTCATTCTTTTGTAAGCTATCAACTTTGTGAGACTATGAACCTTGTAGGATGTACTCAACTAGGGTCTCGAGGTTGGCGTGTTGGCCTTCGGCTTCGGCGTTGCGCAGGGCGGTGACGTCTAGGTATTCGCTGACGTTCTCGAGCACCCGCCAGGCGCGTCGCTTGTCTAAATAGTGTGTTTGGCTGCTCGCAAGCACCGTGTGTAGCAAGGTAGCCGCGTGGTCTAAGCGGGCTTGGTTGACGTGCAATTCAGCAATGGTCACCAAGTGTTCAAGCACCTGAGCGTTGGCACCAGCTTGCCAAGCGAGGTCGATAGCACACTTGATATGACGTTGGGCGGCAGGTAAATCGCCTTCGACCAAGTTGACGCGAGCAAGCAAAGCTTCAAGGTCACTGCGTACATCGAGCAGGGGAGCATCGGCGAGGTTCTCAAGAGCACTTTTGGCGCTGGCTTCGGCGTGGTCATATTCAGCCAAAACAAACGCTGTGTGCGCCAAGCGGGCTTGGATGTCGATGTAACGGGGGCGGTCAAAGATGCGCTTGGCGAGGTCAGCGGCGACTTCTAGGCTGGCTTTGGCTTGTTGAGGGGCAGCGTAGCGCAAGTGCAAAATACCCAAGTCTGCTAGTACGGCTGCCGCTTGGTAGTCATCGCCGGAATCTTGCAACAGTTCTAAAGCGCGTTGAAAGTGCGCTTCAGCGTCGCTGACATCACCTGTGAGCAAGAGTACCCGCCCCAAATTTGACAGCACATCGGCTAGTTTGCGCGAGACTGATGTGCTCGCCATATCGCGGGCTTGCTCGAGCAAGCCCCGAGCGTCATCGGTATTACCGACGCGCATCCAACAGCGCGCTAGCAGCAATAGGGCGTCGATTTGGGCGCTGTCGGCATTGCCTGGCGCTGTACTGGGTTGATTTTTGTAGAGTTGTAATGCCTGCTTGGCGGCCTTTTGGGCGTCTTGCAAGCGTCCGCAGCGCTCGAGCACATGCCCATAGGCTAGTTGCAAAGGGGCGCAAGTGTCCGCTGCGGCAAAGTCGCGTATGGCTATGTTGAGGAGCTCGAGGGCAAGGGCTGCCCCGTTAATGCGCATGAGTAACAGCGCCAACAGTTTGGCATTATCGGCAATGTGCGTTTCGTCTTGTTGGGCAATGGCCCAATACCAAGCGGCAGCCAAGTTGTCTTTTTCTTCTGCGAGTGCTCGCAGGTGTTCGCTGCCTCTGACGCCATGTTCGTGCAGTTGCGCCAAGTAGTAACGGCTGTGTTTGTGGCGGGTGTCGGTTTCGATGGTGGCGTTTTCAGCCAGTTTTTCTTCGGCGTATTGATAGAGCAGCGAGTGCCACTCGTAGCGCCAGTCGTCACTGACTTGTAACAGCGACTTGTCCACAAGCGAAATCAACACCGGCAAACTTGCCCCAGCGACTGCTTGGGCGGCTTCTTTACGAAAACCACGCTTAAACACTGCCAACTTAGCTAAGGCGTCAGTTTCGCTGGTGTCGAGCAGTCGCCAAGAATATTCAAACACCGTGCGAATGCTGCGGTGGCGTTTGGTGACGTTGCGCGCAGAGGTGGCCAAAAAGTCTAAGTCTTGTTCAATTTCGCGGGCAATGTCATCACAAGACATCATCTTGACCCACACAGCGGCCAGTTCTAACGCCAAGGGCGAGCCTTGCAAGCGGTGACAAATCGAAATCACCGCAGGCAGTTCGTCTTTGTTGAGGTTAAAACTCAACTTGGCTCGGCGTGCCCGTTGCACAAAAAGCTGCACCGCCCCTGACGCCAAGGCTTGTTCGATGTTGCTTTCGTAGGCTGGCAGCGGCAACCCCAAGAGCGGCACAACCCACTCTTCAGCGATATTGAGGCGTTCTCGGGAAACAATCATCACCTTGAGGGCGCTGCAGGTGCTAATCAGGTCGGCAGGGAGCATGGCTTCGTCCATGAGGTGCTCGAAGTTATCCAAAATCAGCAGCAAGCGTTGGTCAGCAATGTGGCGGCTGATGGCTTCAAAGCGGGTTTCGCTCGAGGGCAAATCGAGGGCTGAAGCCAGCGCCTGTATCAAGTCATCGCCGCTGCGAGCGTCATCGAGGGGGACGTAATACACCCCATCAAACACCCCAAGCTCAACCTGTTCACTAGCGACCTCGAGCGCCAAACGGGTTTTACCAATACCGCCTTGGCCAAAAATCGTTAACACCCGACACTGCGGATGGTCCAAGTGCAAGTTGATGACAGCTAGTTCGTCTTGCCTACCAATGAGTGCCGCCGTCTGACGGGGGATGTTGTTGGAGGCGCGTTCATCTCGAGCGTGCCTTTCTGCTGTTACCAACTTAGCAGGCGGTTCATACCTTGCTGTGGGAGTAGAACCATGTTGCAGTGCCAACAAGTCTTCAGCAAATGCTTGCACCGACGCGTAGCGTTCTTGAGGTTCTTTGGCAAGGGCTTTGTTGATGACCTGATCGATATCAGCAGGCAAGTCAGCACGCACGTCACTGAGAGGCGTGGGGTCGTGCGACAGAATATTGAGCAGTAACGCACTAAAGTTATCGGCGTTGGCAAATGGTGTTTCGCCCGCGAGCATCTCATAGAGCACCACCCCAAGCGCCCACACATCGACGCGGTGGTCAATGGTTTGGCCACGCATCTGTTCAGGAGACATATACGCTAACGTGCCCAAAAAACCACCCGCTTGGGTGAGGCCGCTGATGCCATCAAACTTGGCGATGCCAAAGTCCAAAATCTTGATTAACCTGTCGCGGGTAATCATTAAGTTGGCGGGTTTAATATCGCGGTGTACGATGCCTTCTTCGTGGGCTTTGGCGAGGCCTTTGGCGGTTTGCGAAGCAAAACTAATGGCGTCAATGACGTTCAGTGCGCCCGTCTCTAAGCGGGTAGCCAAGGTTTGCCCTTCGTAGTGGGCCATGACGATAAAAAACTTGTCACGGTCTTCTTCGATGCTGTGGGTAACGCCAATGTTGGGATGGTCTAAACGGGCAGCCGCTTGGGCTTCACGCATAAAACGTTCTTTGGCACGGCTGTCTTTGGCGTAACGCGCCGACAAAAACTTCAGCGCTACCAAGCGCCCCAAGCGGGTATCTTGGGCGCGGTACACCGTTCCTGCACCGCCTTCACCGAGTTTCTCGAGCAGTTCGTAGTGCAAGATGGTTTCGCCTACCACAACCATGTCCTCTCAATGTCTATAACCCCTCAAGTCTATGACCCCTCAAGTCTATGACCTCTCAAGTCTATGACCCCAATCAATAAACTACTTCAACAGATAATCCCACACAGATAATCCCACTACGTCAACTTATAATCCCACTACGTCAACTTAACCAAGTCAACCTAACCAAAACATAGGCCATGTTCGTGCTGCTCCTATCACGCTAATTACCGGCAGCCACAAAAATCACACACTTGAACAAATGTTTTATAAATATTATCTAAAAAATGCTATTAACGAAGATTACTGACGTCATAACAGCATGCTACCTATCTCTCATCATAGCTAGTCCAAGACACACGGGGTGTGAGTTAAAGCGGTGATGTCACATTGATGTCACCGTGAGGTTATCAAGGTGAGGTTACCAAGTCCCAATATTTATCCCGAATAGGGGCATAAGCATTAACAAAGGCATTAGCACAGGTTGGTGATGGCGTCACGGGTGTTGGTAGCTCGTTAAACGGGTGGGGCTTGGGGTGTATATAAAACATGACCTGTCAGGGGCGAGTCAGGGTTAGCTTACCCTTGACGCACACACGCTTAGCGGTTGTGTGCTTTATTGTGTGCCCTGATGTAATTGACGGATGTCTGCACGCCTGCCTCTGTTGTGGATGTCTCTGCTGTGGATGTCTCTGCTGTGAAGGTGAGAATGCGCTAGCGCACACGTCTGTTGTTCAGGTGAATATGCTAGGCTAATAGGCAAAGTTATGTTAGTGCCCCGCGCCACTTTACTAAAAAATAACCAATATATTTTGAACCAAAAGAGGTGACGCCAAAATTATGCAATCAACGAAGACCACTGCGTCTGCTGCGTCTGCACAAAAAACATCTGCCCAAGACGCGCCGGACTTGCGTGAACGGCTCAAAGCGCACGGCTTACGTTACAGCAAGCCTCGAGCACTCATGTTGGGATATTTTCTCGAGCAAGACCGCCATGTCAGCGCCGACAGGCTCTATTTAGACCTCAAAGAACGCGGTCATAACGTCAGCTTGTCGACAGTTTATCTCAACCTCAACGCCTTGAGTGAGGCGGGGTTGGTGCGTGAGTTTAAAGGCCTAGCAGGCGAAACGCTGTTTGATAGCAACGTCCACGACCACCATCACTTGATTTGTGAAGAGACAGGCGAAAGCATCGACGTACCTGTGATTATGGTCGATGGCAAACCCATTACCCAGTTCATCAAAGAACAAGCCGAAGCCCTCACTGGGTGGCGCATTCGTGAACCTGAATTGGTGTTACGCGGTCTACCCAGCCCAGATTTATCCAAACAAGGTTTATCCAACTCAGCCGAGTCAAGCGACGGCAACACCCCCTAAACAAGACGTGCACCGAGTGGTAGCGCTGCCTGCAGGTGTGTTTGCTGGTCGTTTCTCTTGTTTGCGTGCTAGCCACGATGATAAACTAATGCCTAGCATGATTGTGAAAAGCTACACGAAGTGGTTTGTCGGATTTTTTGTTAGAAACCCTACCGCTAGAAAGCCGCGTTGGTGTGCATGTTGTCGCAATATCACGCACCACAACACACCGCATGAATAACGTGAAATAAGCCGTTTTAGGAAAGGAGTTTTGTGTGTATTTCCATCTGCTCATGATGTTTTTGGCAGCAGGCACCATTGGTGTGCTCGCCATTGTGGTTGGAGGGGTGCTTGGGCCCAAAAAGCACAGCACCGTCAAACTAGAAGCCTACGAATCGGGGAATCCGGTTGAGGGGAATGCTCGAGAACGCTTTCCGATTCACTTTTATTTGGTGGCCATGCTGTTTATCATTTTTGATATTGAGACGGCATTCTTTTATCCCTTAGCCGTCAAATTCCGGGCTGCGCCCGTATTTTTATTTGTTAACGCCCTGATTTTCGTTGCCATTCTCGCCGTTGGCTACGTATATATCCTTAAAAAAGGCGTCCTCAACTGGAAGTGAGAGACTATGGCATTACAAGACCTGTTTGAAAAAGACGTCCAAGAGCTCGAGAACGAAGGTATTCTATTTTCGTCACTAGAAAAATTGGTCGCGTGGGGGCGCTCTAATAGCCTCTGGCCGGCGACGTTTGGTTTGGCTTGTTGCGCCATTGAAATGATGCAGTCAACCAATTCCCGCAACGACCTCGCCCGCTTTGGTTCGGAAGTGTTTCGGGCCAGCCCGCGTCAGTCTGATGTAATGATTGTAGCAGGCCGCTTGTCCAAAAAGATGGCACCGGTCATGCGCCGCGTTTACGACCAAATGCCTGACCCCAAGTGGGTAATTTCCATGGGGGCGTGCGCGTCTTCGGGGGGCATGTTCAACAACTACGCCATCGTGCAAAATGTGGATTCAGTTGTGCCCGTTGATGTGTTTGTGCCCGGTTGTCCGCCGCGTCCGGAAGCGTTGGTATACGCGGTCATGCAACTGCAGAAAAAAGTGCGTGGTGAAGCATTTGACCAACAGGGTATCGAACTGCCCATGGTTGAAGGTTGGAAAGCATGAGTTTGGTTGAACGCGTCGTTGCAGACCTCAAACCGATGGGTGGCAAACCCGCCGAGTTTAAGCGCATGGTCAGCGTCACCGTAGATAGTGAACACATCGTCGCCGCCATTAAGACGGCCAAAGACGCTGGCTTTGAGATGATTTCCGATATTTTTGGCATTGACTACCTCAAATACCCTCAACACCAAGGCAAGCGTTTTAGTGTGGCCTACAACCTGTACAGTGTCAGCGCCAACGAGCGCATCTTCATTCGCGTTAACGTGGCAGAAGGTGACGTGTTACCGACCATTACCCACTTGTGGCATGGTGCTAATTTTATGGAACGTGAAGTCTATGACATGTTTGGTATTGAATTTGACGGTCATCCTGACTTGCGCAAGCTCATTACCCCTGAAGACCTAGACGGTCACCCGCATCGCAAAGACTTTCCTATTGGCGAAACGCCCACCCTGTTTAACGAAGGGCGTTTTATTGACCCCGCTGCGTTTCGGGCAGGGTTAACCGGGCAAGACGCGGGCTTGTCGGGACATCAAGGTGGCATGCGCAAAGGTTACAGCACAGACTCGAGCGAGGAGGCGTAAATGACGGTCAAAAAACCTGATGACTTTGGCACAGAGACAACCGCCGAACAAATCATGACCCAACCCGGTGTGACGGTGACAGAGGTATCATCTGCTGGTGAATTTGAAACCAAGTTGATGCGCCTCAACGTGGGGCCACAACACCCGAGTACGCACGGGGTCTTGCGGGTTGTCGTTGACCTAGACGGTGAAACCGTCAAGCGCATCGTGCCCCAAATTGGCTATTTGCACACCGGCTTCGAAAAGACCATGGAACACCGCACCTACCAACAGGGGGTGACTTATTCCAACCGTATGGACTACTTGCACGGTTTTGGTCACGACCTTGCTTATGTGCTTTCAGTAGAAAAACTGCTTGACGCGCAAGTGCCAGTAAGAGCGCAACAGGTGCGGGTGATTTTGAATGAACTCAACCGCATTGCTAGCCACTTGGTGTTTTTTGGTACCGGTATTTTGGATATGGGCGCACTGACCTTGTTCTTTTACACCATGCGCGAACGTGAGCAGATTTTGGATTTGTTCGAGATGGTCTGCGGCGTGCGCATGAACTACGGGTATTTTCGGGTCGGTGGCCTGTCCAGAGACATTCCTGAAGGTTTTACCGACGCTGTGCGCAGCTTCTTGGCAAGTTTTCCCAAGATGATTGACCAATATCGGGGGATGTTTGCCAAAAATGACATCTTTGTGAACCGCACCAAGGGCGTTGGGGTGTTATCTCGAGAAACCGCCCTCGACTACGGTCTCACGGGGCCATCCCTGCGCGCGAGCGGGGTGAATTTGGATTTTCGCAAAGCGCAACCCTACAGTGGCTACGAAAACTACGACTTTGACGTGCCAACCTCAAGTAAGGGTGACGTGCAAGCGCGGTTTATGGTGCGGCTCGAGGAACTCGCTGAAAGCCTCAAAATTGTCGAACAAGCCCTAGACGCCCTAGAACCTGGCCCTGTCAAAGACCCCGACAGACGCATCAGTTTGCCGCCCCGCCAAGAACTTGAAACCAGCATGGAAGCAGTTATTTTTCACTTTAAGTTGGCTACCGAAGGTTTCCACCCGCCCAGGGGTGAGGTATATGTGCCTACAGAAAGCGCTAGGGGCGAACTGGGTTATTATCTTGTCAGTGATGGCGGCAGCATGCCGTATCGCGTCAAGGTGCGTGTGCCGAGTTTGATTAACTTGCAAAGCCTAGAACCCGCCTGCATCGGTGGGGTGTTTGCTGATATGGTTGCCAACATCGCCAGCCTAGACCCCGTGATGGGTGATGTAGACAAGTAATATGACTGAACTTCCAACCATCAAACCGTTTTTTGCTGATAAACAAGACCTCGTTGATGAAATTCTCGGACGCTACCCCGACTACGGGCGGCGCAGTGCGGTGATGCCGCTTTTGTGGGAAGTGCAACGGGCAGAACGGCATGTAAGCGAAGCCCGCATCGCCGAAATTGCCACCATCTTGGACATGCACCCGACTGAAGTCAAAGGGGTGATGAGTTTTTACTCGACCTATCACGAACAGCCCGTGGGTAAGTATCACTTGCAGGTGTGTGCTACTTTGTCGTGCTCGTTAGCTGGGTCTGACGAGATGTATGACTATCTGGTGGATGAACTGGGTATTGTCAACGGCGAAACCGACAAAGAAGGCCGGTTTAGCTTGCAGAAAGTAGAGTGCTTGGGTTCTTGTGGCACAGCGCCGGTGTTGCAAGTGAACGATACGTATTTTGAGTGTGTGACGCGCTCGAGATGCAAACATCTCCTTGAAGCCATGCGTGCAGACACTCTACCCGAACCTTGGCGCGAACGCGGCGGCGATAACGTGGCTGCCGAAAAAGCTAAGCCCGTCAAGTCCCCGGGTGCTGAAGCCGCTCAAGAAGGAGGTAACGCGTGAGCGAGGCCGTTGCTGATAAACCGCAAGCCATCACCAGTCGTCACGATGCCCGTTACAAAGTCACCTTGTATGAACACGTTGGCATCGAAAACGCTTGGACACTTGATTATTATTTGGGTCACGAAGGCTACCAAGCTGCTAAAAAAGCTCTCACTACCATGCAACCTGATGACGTCGTCAACGAAGTCAAAAAGTCTGGTTTGCGTGGGCGCGGTGGGGCAGGTTTCCCGACGGGCGTTAAATGGTCGTTTATGCCCAAACCCGACGGGCGGCAGCGGTTTATTCTCTGTAACGCCGACGAATCCGAACCAGGGTCGTTCAAAGACCGCTATATCTTAGAAGACGACCCCCATCAACTCATTGAGGGTTTGATGATTGCGGGTTATGCCATGAGTGCTACTATTGGCATCGTTTATATTCGCGGTGAGTATCACCTTGGTTACGAACGACTCGTTAATGCCGTCAAAGACGCCCGTGAAGCTGGTTATTTAGGTAAAGACGTTTTCGGCAGTGGTTTCGACTTTGACATTATCGTCCACCGAGGTGCTGGCGCGTATATTTGTGGCGAAGAAACCGCCCTGATGAACTCGTTTGAAGGCTTGCGCGGTAATCCTCGCATGAAACCGCCTTTTCCAGCGCAAGCAGGTGTGTACGGTCGCCCGACGACCATCAACAACGTCACCAGCATCACCAGTGCTGTGCACATCATCAAACATGGTGCACAGTGGTTTGCCAGCATGGGTACCGAAGATTCCAAAGGTACTAAGCTCTATCAGGTGAGTGGTTGCGTGAACCGTCCGGGTGTGTACGAAATGCCCATGGGAGCTACCTTTGGCGAGTTAATCTACGACTTTGCAGGTGGCCCTAGCGAAGACGCCAAAGCGTTTATTCCGGGTGGCTCGAGCACCCCACTTATGCCTTTTACCGACGAATTTTTATCGGCACCCATGAGTTACGACGGCATTGCCAAAAAAGGCTCTATGCTCGGTACCGGTGGGGTCATTGTCATCCCCAAAGAAAAGTGCATTGTCAATTTTATGTGGAACTGCATTCGCTTTTACGGCCACGAGTCCTGCGGTAAGTGCACCCCCTGCCGCGAAGGAGTAGCGACATGGATGCCTAAGATGTTCCAAAAGTTAGTGATGGGGCGCGGCGAAGCGGGCGACTTAGAACTGATTGAAAATATGTCCAACAACATCAAAGGCACCGGTTTTTGCGTGCACGCAGACGCGGCCATGTGGCCGATTGACGCCAGCATCAAGTACTTCCGTGATGAGTACGAATACATCATTGAACATGGTGTCTCCAAGTATCCGCGCACGACGTGGTGGAAAGACTGATATGAAAGTAATCGTTAACGATATTGAACTCGACTTACCACCTGGTACGTCTGCTATTGATGCGGTTTTCCAAGCGGGTTACGACGTGCCTTACTTTTGCTCGCAAGAGTACATGTCACCCATCGGTGCGTGCCGTTTGTGCCTCGCCAAAGTGGGTGCCCCCCGCAAAGACCGGGCAACAGGCGAATGGATTGTGGACGAAGAAACGGGCGAACCCAAAGTCTTTTGGTTTCCTAAACCAATGGCGACGTGCACCACAGCCGTCATGGAAGGCATGGTCATCGACACCAAGTGTCAAGAGACCAAAAACGCCCAAAAGAGCATGATGGAATTCACCCTCATCAACCACCCGCTTGACTGCCCAGTGTGTGATAAGGGTGGCGCGTGCGAACTGCAAGATAGAGCCTATGAATACGGCGAAGGCGTGTCGCGTTTTGACTTTGATAAGCGTCACCAAGAAAAACACCATGCGCTGTCGCCCCTTATTACCCTTGACCGCGAACGTTGCATTCACTGCAAACGCTGCGTGCGCTATTTCGAAGAAATTCCTGGTGATGAGGTACTCGACTTCATCGAACGCGGCGGTCACACCTACATTGGCACGCTTGATGACGGTCTGCCCAGTAATTTCACGGGTAATATCACTGATATCTGCCCGGTTGGGGCGTTACTCGATGCCACGAGCCGCTTCCGGGGGCGCAACTGGGAATACCGTCATACTCGCACCACGAGTACCGATGACAGTTCTGGCAGTGCCATTATGGTGGACTCGCGTACGGGGCGCATTGAGCGTATTAAAGCCGCCCGTCACACCCGCATCAACCACGACTGGATTGATGATGGTACGCGTTTTGGGCATGAGTACGCTGATGCCGAAGACCGCCTCGAGACCCCCTTAATCAAAAAAGACGGCACATTCCAAGAAGTGTCTTGGGAAGAAGCTAGCGCGTTTATTGCCGAAAAATTGTCAGCAACCAAGCGTGTTGGGATAGCCATTCGGGCGGACGCGACCCTTGAAGAAGCGGTCGGTGCAGCTGCCTTAGCAGGTCACGTAAACGGCAGCTACGACTACTACCCCAAAACCCCAGCAGCCGTCACCCCGAGTGCTACCCAAGCCACCTTGGACGATGTGGCAACGAGCAACGCGTTATTTGTGCTTGCTGATGTCACTGAAGAAGTGCCCATTGTGGATTTGCGTATCAAAGATGCCCTCAAAGGGGTCACGCCACCTGAACCGATGGCGCACGGGATTCCCATTGCCGACTTGCGCCTCAAAGAGCATATGCCCAAAAAGACCGACATCTTAAGCGTGGCTGCTCCGTATCAGGTGGACTTGATGAAGTACGCTGGTCGCGCAGTCATCTACGGTGTGGGTCACGAAATCGCCTTACTGCGGGCACTACTGGCAACTGCTGAAGGCGGTGCCGCCGAGTTAGACGGGCTAAACATCGATCAAGAGACCATTGCTGCCTTGGTGAAGCAACTACAAGACAACGACGATGCGGTGATTGTCTACGGTGGTTGGGTGCTAGCAAGCAACGAAGCCACGGAACTGGCCAATCAACTGGCTAAGGTCACAGGGAGTAAGGTCTTGCCGCTGGCGCCTATGGCTAACAGTCGCGGCTTGGAAATGATGGAGACAGCAACGGGGGATGTGTTAGGGGACGCTTCTGCGTTAATCCTCTCCAATCTCAATCCTGCCCAAGCCAGTCGCTTCGTAAGCCGCCGCCAAGCCCTTGACCTGTTGGTTGTGCACGACACCTTCATGACCGAAACGGCAGAGCTAGCCGATGTGGTGCTACCTGCTAAGACGGGTTACGAAAAAGAGGGTGCGATTGTGAACCTCGAGGGACGCTTCTTACCCCTTAACGCTGTTGCTGTTGACAGTGGCACCGCTGAGGACTTTACTGGCGTCGTCAAAGCCCTCGGTGAAGCCTTGGGGACGCGCTTAGATGGGCGCAGCGTGCGCAGTGCGCGGCGGGCGCTCAAAGAGACCCTTGATTTTGACCTAGCGGATCTACCCAGCGAAGGTACCCTGCCAGAAAGCCTCCCGCACCATCACCATTCCAATCATCAGGGACGCCCCGCGAGTAGCGAAAGGTCGGCCAATGCTGTTATCGTGCCAACCATGTCACGTCCTGAATACCTTTCGCGCAACCCTCGCCTGCAGATTGCCCAAGGTGCATTGGCGCTCAGGGTCAACCCTGAAGATGCTAGTAAGCACGGCCTCAAGGCAGGTGAACGGGTCAAAATTGACGTTTCTGGTGTCACCCGCCGCTTGGTCGTGAAGGTTGACGAACGCGTGCCTGCTGGCGTGAGTTTAGTGCCTGCAGTGCCCGAACAACCTTGTGGGTTAGCGAACGTTGACCTGTCGAGTGCTCGCCCTGACCCTGTTATGCCCGCTCCACCCATTCAAACGGATACGAGCAGCGTGACAGCCGAGGTAGGTGACTAGTGGAACCGCTTTACATCACCTTTCTCAAAGGCATGACCCTGTGCACGGTGCTACTCGGGGCATTTGCTTATCTCACCCTTGTCGAACGGCGCGTACTTGCCCGTTTGCAGCACCGCATGGGACCTAATCGCGTGGGGCCTTTTGGTTTGCTACAACCCATTGCTGATGCCATCAAGTCGATTTTTAAAGAAGACATTGTGGTGTCCGCTGCTGATAAGTTCGTGTTTTACCTAGCACCGATGGTCAGCATCACCTTTGCGCTCACCGCGTTTGGGGCAATTCCGGCGGGGCCGCCAGGCAGCTTTTTTGGCTATGACCCGTGGATTATGGATCTTGACGTCGGGCTGTTGTTCGTGTTTGCCGCGACTAGCATTGGTGTGTACGGTATTTTCTTGGCGGGTTGGGCATCCAATAGCAAATATTCACTCATGGGCGGACTGCGTTCGTCGGCGCAACTCATTAGCTACGAACTGGGTTTGGGTTTGTCTGTGCTCGGGGTCATTATGATTACGGGTACACTCAACTTGCGCGAGATTGTGGACTGGCAAGCAGGTGCGACCATTTTGCTCATCTTGCAGCCAGTGGCGTTTGTCACCTTTTTGATTTCTGCTATTGCCGAAGTGAACCGCACCCCGTTTGATTTGCCCGAAGCTGAACAAGAGATTGTTGCTGGTTACATGACGGAGTACTCGAGCATCAAATGGGCACTTTTCCAAATGGCCGAATACGTCAACATGCTCACGGCGTCAGCGTTTATGAGCACCCTGTTTTTGGGCGGTTGGCGCGGGCCTCAATTTTTGGATTACGTCATTCCGGGCGTGTCTGAAGTGCCTTTTGTATGGCTCATTGCTAAAATGGCGCTGTTTATGTTTTTATTCATGTGGTTGCGCGGGACGCTACCGCGCATGCGCTACGACCAACTGATGCGTTTTGGTTGGATTTGGATTTTTGAAATTGCCCTACTGAGCGCTTTAATCACAGGCGCCGTACTGATTTTTATCTAAAGGAGGTCATGTGAGCGTTTTAGATATTGCCAAAGGCATGGGAATCACACTCGGGCATATGTTCAAAAAGCCTGTGACCGTGCGTTATCCGGAGCAACCCGCCGACGTCAAACCGCGCTTTCGCGGACGTCATCACTTACTGCGCCACCCTAATGGCTTAGAAAAGTGCATCGGTTGTAGTCTGTGTGCAGCCGCGTGCCCGTCTTACTGCATTTATGTAGAAGCCGCCGAAAACGACCCCGACAATCCTCATGCCCCGGGTGAACGCTACGCCAAAATTTACGAAATCAACATGTTGCGCTGTATTTTCTGTGGCATGTGCGAAGAAGCCTGCCCCACGGGAGCGATTGTGTTGGGTCACGAGTTTGAACTAGCAGATTTTCGCTACGAAGACTTTACCTACGGCAAACCTGATTTGTTGGTGGGTACCAAAGGCAGCAAGTGGCAACGCCGTGAAGCTGCTGCCCAAGGCAAAGACGTCAAACTTGGTTTTGAAGCCGGTGGTCGTGATGAGCTCGAGGGCGTCGGCTACTAAATTTGGCGACTAACTTTAGTGACACAACCACGGGCAATCAACAAGGAGCGCGTGAGACGCGTGCAAACTTGTTACACTGACTGGGTAAACGAAGATTGTGTAAACTAACACAAACGGGCGGGACTTCCCGCCCAACCTTTTGATGGGGAGGTAGAGACCATTATCGTCTTCACATTGCTCGCAGCGCTGATGATTGTTGGTGCCGTGGGGGTCATCACCCTCAAAGAACCGGTACACGCGGCGCTGTCGTTGGTTGGCACCCTGCTGACCTTAGCGACAATTTACGTGGGGCTAGAAGCACACTTTTTGGCCTCGATTCAAGTCATCGTCTATGCGGGTGCCATCATGGTGCTCTTTTTGTTTGTCATTATGCTCTTAAACGTTCAACAAGACCCCGGCCCGGGGGCGTTTACGTGGCTTCGGCCACTGGCGTACACGTTGGCTGGTCTGATAGGCATTGCCCTGATTGTGGCGGTGACTAGCGACCCACGCCCCCTACCTGATGCGGCGGTCATTCAAAGCACGATGGACGGTGGCGGTCCTGATGCTATCGGTACGGCGTTATTTAGTGATTTTGTGCTTGCCTTTCAACTCGTGGGGGTGCTTTTGCTGACAGGCATTATCGGTGCTGTCAGTTTGGTAGAGCGCAAAGTCGCCAGCCGAGCACCAGCGGCAAGTTCGCCTCAAGAAGAGCGACCGCTCGAGACCGTAGGAAGTTAATTATGGTACCAACCGAATACTACATCGCCCTCAGTGCCATTATCTTCACCATTGGTGCCCTTGGCGTGCTCACCCGCCGCAGCGCCATTATGATCTTTTTGTCCGTAGAGCTCATGCTCAATGCCGCTAACCTTGCCCTCGTGGCTTATGCTCGCCAGTGGAGCATTGCAGGAGCGTCGGTAGCGCTTTCTGGTCAAGCAGCGGTGTTTATTATCTTGGCGATTGCTGCGGCTGAAGTGGCCGTGGGTCTAGGTATCTTGGTGGCCATTTTCCGTTACCGTAATTCTTCGGATGTAGACGGTTTGGCAGGTATTAAACTATGATTGCTGTTGCTGTTTTTGCACCGCTACTGACGCTCCTCGGAGCGCTCGCCAACGGGCTTTTTGGCCGCAAACTCAAAGAACCTATCCCTGGCATTATCGCTAGCACCATGACGGGCATTGCGTTTGTTTTGGCGTGCGTGGCGTTTGCTGGTTTGACGCAAGCTGACAGCGTGCACGTGCCCTTGTGGTCGTACTTGCAAGCGGGCGGTTTTGACTTGTCACTCGGCTTTATGCTCGACCGTTTGAGTGTGCTGATGATGTTGTTCGTTACCGGCGTGGGTTTTTTGATTCATGTTTACTCAATGGGCTACATGCACGGCGACGCTGGTTACAGCCGCTTTTTTTGCTACCTCAATTTGTTCATTACCGCCATGTTGGTGTTGGTACTGGCTGATTCCTACTTGCTCACCTTTGTGGGTTGGGAAGGCGTGGGTGTTTGTTCCTACTTGCTCATTGGCTTTTGGTACACCAACGCCGAAAACGCTGATGCTGCTCGCAAAGCGTTTATCGTTAACCGCATTGGGGACGTGGGCTTTTTGCTGGCGATGTTTACCTGTGTGATGGCGTTCGGCACGCTCAACATCGCAGAAGTAGGCGAAGCCGCCCAAGGGCTCGAGTCAGGTAGCACCATCGTCACGGTGATTGGTTTGTTTTTCTTGCTAGCGGCTGCAGGTAAGTCTGCCCAGTTACCCTTGCAAGTGTGGCTCCCTGATGCTATGGCTGGCCCTACCCCGGTATCTGCGCTGATTCACGCGGCAACCATGGTGACGGCTGGTGTTTATTTAGTTGCCCGTTCTGCGGCACTGTTCGCCCAAACGCCTGCTGCTTCTGCTGCTGTGGCTTGGGTAGGTGCGCTCACGGCTATCATTGCTGCTGCAACGGCGTTTACCCAAACCGACATCAAGAAAATTTTGGCCTATTCGACCATTTCTCAACTGGGGTATATGTTCGTGGGCGTGGGCGTCGGTGCCTACTGGGCAGGGATGTTCCATGTATTTACGCACGCGTTTTTCAAAGCCCTGTTGTTTTTAGCAGCTGGGTCTGTCATTCACGCCCTGCATGAAGAACAAGACGTGCGCAAGATGGGCGGACTCGCCAAGCATCTACCAATCACCCATGCCACGGCGCTCGTGGCTGTGTTGGCCATTTCGGGTGTGCCGTTACTAGCGGGTTTTTTCAGCAAAGACGCCATTTTGTCGGCGACGTTTAATAGTGATTTGATAGCGGGTTATGGCAATCACTTGCTTTACTTGTTGCTGCTTGCTGGTGCGGCCATGACGGCGTTTTACATGTTTCGTTGGTATTACTTGGTGTTTGCTGGCAGTGAGCGCTACGACTTAGAAACCCGCCGCAAGTTACATGAGTCACCTGCGGTGATGACGGTGCCGTTGGTGATTTTGGCGGTTATGAGTGTGCTGGCAGGTTACTTGGGACTGCCGGAATTTTTGGCAGCCAATCGCTTTGAGATGTGGCTCGAGCCCGTTACAGAAACTGCTGTTACGTTTGCGCATCCTCCTGTAGCTGTCGAGTGGATTTTGATGCTTTTATCTATCACTGCCAGTTTGGGCGGACTGAGCTACGCTTATTGGGTCTATCACAGCCAAAACGGCGCACCTGCTAAGCGTTTTAGCGAAAGTTTTGCCGTGCTTGACCGCTTGGCGCAAAATGCGTTTGGGTTCGACCGAGCGTACCGTCAAATATTTACCCGACCTGGTGAACAGTGGGCTCGAGTATCCTCACAGACCGACCAAGATGTCGTCGACGACGGTATTCGCGGTTCGTTTAGTTCAGTAGGGGTCATGTCTAAAGCTTTCAGCGTGTTCCAGTCGGGTTTTGTAAGGGCGTACGCATCGGCAATGTTAGCTGGCGTTACGTTACTCATCCTCATGGTGCTGTTTGCAGGAGGTAGTCGGTGAGTGTCTTACTGATTGTGTTACCCCTCGCTACTGCACTGATGCTATTTCTGCCGTTTGAGACGGTAGCCAAGCGAGCAATTGCCGTCATTGGTAGTGCGGCAACCTTGGCAGCAGCGGTATTGGTGCCGGCAAGTCGGCTCGAGGTCGCTTGGTTACCCGGCATCGAAGCCTACTTTTCCATTGATAGCGGTGGTGCTGCTGGCCCACTGATTACCGTGGCAGCACTCATGGTTATTCCCACAGTGGTCGTGGCTGGTCAAAAAATTGAACACGCCAAAGGTATCTTTTTGGCGCTGTTGCTCTTGATGCAAGCCAGCCTCAATGGGCTATTTTTAGCCAAAGATTTGCTGCTGTATTACGTCTTTTGGGAAGCTACGCTCATCCCTAGCCTTATCATGTTGGGCACCTGGGGCGGCGAAAAACGCCGTGAAGCCACCCTCAAATACTTAGTGTATGCGGTAACGAGTTCGTTTTTGATGTTAATTGCTATTTTGGCGCTGCGTCCGCTAGCTGGTGCCGCTAGTTACCGCCTTGCTGATTTGTTGGCGGTCACCCCAGACTTGGCTGTCAGCACGCAACTTTGGTTATTTGCAGGTTTTGCCATCGCGTTTGCTGTCAAAGTGCCCCTTATGCCCTTTCACATGTGGCTACCGGACTTTCACGAACAAAACCATCCTTCAGGCGCAGCAGATGTGGCAGGCACGCTCTACAAAGTGGGCGCGTGGGGCTTTTTTGCTTGGGCGTTGCCGCTACTACCTGCGGCAGCTAACCTGTTTGCGCCTGCGCTCATCACCTTGGCGGCCATTACTGCTGTGTACGCAGCGGTGATTGCTACCGCTCAAGACAACCTCAAACGCTTTTTGGCGTACGCGTCACTGTCGCACATGGGAATCGTTGGTGTGGGGGTGTTTGCTCTCAATAACGTTGGCCTCAGTGGGGCGATGTACTTGATTGCCGCGCAGATGGTGTCCACAGGTGGGCTGTTTCTTATTGCGGGGATGTTGCACGAACGCAAGCAAACCTTTGATATGAACGCCTACGGCGGTTTGGCAAAAAGTGCGCCTGCGCTATCTGCTTTAACGATGTTTGTGCTGTTTGCCAGTATCGGCGTACCGGGTTTATCCAATTTTCCGGGTGAATTTATGAGCTTAATGGGGGCGTATCAAGCTTTCCCGCTCGCGGGCGTGTTGGCTACCCTGGCGGTGATTGCTGCAGGCGTTTACGGCGTAAACATGTTCCAGCGTGTTTACCAAGGCGAACAACAAGAAGCCACTAGTGACGCGTCATGGTTTGAGGTTTTGGTGCTTGTGCCCGTGGTAGCTGGCATTTTGTGGTTGGGGATTGCCCCGTCGCCGCAACTTGCGCGCATCGATGCCCAAGCGACTTTGAGTGCGCAGTTGCCAAGCGTGCCGAGTCGCTCGAGCGGTGAACCAGCAGAAGGCAGTGAACCAGCAGAAAGCGAAGAAAGCACGCCAGAAGAACCCGAAGAAGACGAGGAGATTCACGATAGGATGCCCGATACTTTAGCGGTCACCCCTGAGACGTTCTTGGGAGGTCAGCATGATTGATATCAACTGGTTGGCGTTTTCACCGCCGCTTGTGCTGCTTATTAGTGCGTCGTTTATTGTCATTTTTGCGCTGTTTGTTAGTGATACGCGCATTAGTGCGGGCTTAGCGATGGGCGGTTTGCTGGTGTCGTTTGCGTTTAGTGTGGTGTTGTTTGGGCAAGCTCGAGCAGGTAACCCCCTCAGCAGTTTCGGCTTACGCTACCTCGCCGACGACATGGCGCTCGGTTTTAACATGGTGATCGTACTAGGGGCAGTCATTGCCATTCTTATTAGTTTTGACTATCTGCGCCGCACTGGGCTCGAGCAACCCGAATACTACCCCTTGATTCTGCTCAGCAGCACCGGGGCGATGATTATGGCCGCCGCAGGTGACCTCATCACCTTGGTACTTGGTTTAGAAATCATGTCGCTGGCTGTGTATGTACTTTCAGCCTGGCGGCAAGAAGCCAGTGAATCCGAAGAAGCCGGCCTCAAATACTTTCTCCTTGGCGCGTTTGCGTCGGCGTTTTTCATCTACGGTATCGCCCTTACCTACGGGGCAACGGGTTACTTTGACTACGCAAGCATTCAAAGCGCCCTTGCCCAAGAGTCGTTCGACCAGGTGCGCTTAGCCACCTTAGCTGCCATGTTCTTGTTAACAGGTCTTGGGTTCAAAGTGGCGTTCGTACCTTTTCACCAATGGGCACCAGACGTCTATACAGGCGCACCTACCTCAGTGACAGCGTTCATGAGCGTCGTGGTCAAAACAGGTGCGTTTGCAGGTTTCTTGCGGCTGGTGTCGTTACTCATCCCGCAAATCAGCCCCTTGTTCGTACAAGTATTGGTGCTTTTGCTGCTGCTCACCATGTTAGTTGGCAACGTGGCCGCCCTGCAACAACGCGGTGTCAAGCGCATTTTGGCGTATTCAGCCGTTGCCCACGCAGGTTACTTGGGGATGGCAGTGCTCTCTGGTGCGCTGGCTGCTAGTGCCATCATCTGGTACTTAACGGCCTATACGCTAATGAACGCGGGTGCGTTTGCGGTGCTCACCCTCATTACCGACAATCAGGATCATGGCGATACCTTGGAGCGCCTCGCAGGTCTTGGTGGTCAACGCCCTTTACTTGCGGGCATGCTCACTTTGTTCTTGTTATCGCTCGCTGGCATTCCGCCACTAGCCGGATTTACGGCCAAAGTGTTAGTGTTCCAAGCCGCTATCAATGCGGGTTACACCTACTTGGCGGTGTTTGGCATTCTCACCAGTGCCGTGGCAGTAGTGTATTACTTCCGCCCCATCGTAGCGATGTTTTTCCGCAGTGCTGAATACGATGCCGTGCAACACACCAGCCCCGCGACGTACCTCGCCATTGGCATTGCCGCTCTCGGTACCGTCTTGCTGGGGCTTTTCCCCGGTGTGTGGTACACCATCTTACGTGGTGGCGAGCAGCTACTTGCTGGTATGTAACCATCCACATTCTTCACTTCTGAGGAGGGGCAACCCTCCTTTTTTTATGTCTTTTCAAAACCGCAAAAAACGCGTAGACTGGGTTGTGGCACATCGTCTTCTCATCGTCTCGTGAAAGGAACTGCACCGATGCTCAACCAACTTCGCAGCCTACGCTTGAAACGTCGCCGTGAGCTTATTTCACCACTTAAAGATAAAGACGTGAACTCGCTTCGATACCCTGGTCAGTCAATACAGCAAATGATGGATGATGCTTTACTAGTTTGGAATACAGATGTCGTTACCGTCGTTATTGCTTTGACTATTGCGGGATGGTCATGGTTTCAATATTTTAGTCCTGAAGATTCCTTTTTAACTGCACTTGTGACAAGTGCCATTGCATTAAGCGTGCTTGCTGTGATGATTCCATCGCTCAGTCGCCGTCTAAGGAAATTAAAACGACTCCGAGAAGCACGTAATGGCGAGCGTATTGTTGCTGAACACCTTAACCAGCTTATTGCAGACGGTTACACGGTGTTTCATGATGTGCCTTGTGGTTTCAAAAAGGGTAAAAAGATGCTGTTTAACATTGACCATTTGCTAGTTGGCAAGAAGGGCATCTTTGTCGTTGAAACAAAAACTCCATGGAAGAAGAAGCAAGGTGGCAAGGTGCACTATAAGCTGCGATATGATGGTCAGAAGGTTTCTTTCCTATGTGGTGCACCCCTTGATAAACCTGACCCAATCAATCAAGTAAAGAAGCAGGTTGATTGGGTAAAACGCGAATTAGTTCAAACCACAAATAAACAATTTGATGTGATACCAGTTGTAACGTTCCCAGGCTGGTTTATTGATATGACAGCTCGAGCTAATCACGTCATCGTCCTTGGCACACCTACGGTAAAAGCCGCACGTAGCATCCTGCTTAATCGTGATGACCAACTCACCGATGATGAAGTCGCTTTGGTCAAACACCGCATCAAAATGCAAATCCAAGACCACCGCCCTTAGCGCGAACAGTTTGATGTCAAAATTTTGTAAGCCACCTCCCCCTCGCAGGCTAGTGGATAAAGATACACTCTCATTAGCTTACTGTGAAAGGGGATGACGATGAACAAATACTTGATCATCTTGCTACTTACCTTGGTTTCGCTGGCTAGCGCCCAAACTGTACGCATTGGCTTAGCTGAAGACCCAGATATTCTTGACCCTGACTTGGGACGCACTTATGTGGGGCGGATTGTTTTTGCGAGTTTGTGCGATAAATTGTTTGATATTACGCCTGACTTGGAAATTATCCCGCAACTGGCAACGGGCTATGAAGTGTCCGATGATGGCCTCACCTTAACGATTGGTTTGCGTGAAGGTGTCCTCTTTCATGATGGCACGCCGTTTAATGCCGAAGCAGCAGCGTTTAATATCGAACGCTCCAAGACCTTGCCCGGGTCTAATCGTGCTAGCGAACTTGCCCAAGTCGAATCAGCCGAAGTCATTGATGAATTCACCGTGCAACTCAACTTGACACAACCTTTTGCGCCGCTCATTGCTTTGCTCGCTGACCGTTCTGGCATGATGGTGTCGCCTGCTGCTGCTGAAGAACTCGGTGAAGACTTTGGTACAGCCCCGGTGTGCGCAGGGCCTTTTGCGTTTGTGGAGCGCGTTGCCCAAGACCGCATTGTGCTCGAGCGCTTTGCAGACTACTGGGATGCTGAAAACGTCTTTGTGGACGGCGTGACCTTTTTGCCTATTCCTGATACCAGCGTGCGCTTAGCCAACTTGCAAGCGGGTGACCTCGAGATGATCGAACGGGCTGCTCCTACTGACTTAGGCCTCATTCGCGACGATCCTAGCTTGGTGTTACCTTCAGCGGCTAGCCTCGGTTATCAGGGCATCACGATTAACCTCAGCAACCCCGAACCGCGTGATACCCCCATGGCCAGTGACGTGCGGGTGCGTGAAGCTTTTGAACTCAGTATTGACCGCAACGTCATTAACGACGTGGTGTTTGATGGGGAATTTATCGTCGGCAACCAACCCGTGCCACCTTCTAGCCCTTGGTATGTAGAAGACTATCCCATTGTGAGTCGCGATGTGGAAGCCGCTCGAGCCCTACTGGCAGAAGCTGGTTACGACAGCGTAGACTTTGAACTGATGGTCGCCAACAACCCCCAAGCGGTGCGGGTAGGCGAAGTCATCCAAGCCCTAGCCGCCGAAGCAGGTTTCAATGTCACCGTGCGAGCCACCGAATTTGCTACGGCACTGGGCTTACAAGAAGAAGGCGACTACGACGCTTTCCAAGTGGGTTGGTCAGGGCGGGTTGACCCTGATGGCAACATTCACCAGTTCCAAACCTGTGAAGGTAACTTGAACGAACATGGTTTTTGCAGTGAAGCCGTATCAAACGCGTTGAATGAAGCGCGGGCGGTGTCGGATTTAGAAGAACGGGCTGCTTTGTACCGCGAGGCTGCCCTCGAGTACTTACCGAGTCGCCACATCATCTATCTCTATCACACCCAACTTTTCTTTCCGCACACCAACGCACTTGAAGGTTTTGCGGCTTATCCCGATGGCATCATCCGCTTGCAAGGGGTAACGCTGGCAGAATGATGCAGCCTAGCGTCTTGAGATATCAACCATGACCACGTTTTTCGTGCGCCGTCTTTTGACGGCGCTTCCTACGTTATTCATCATCACCGTCATGGTATTCACCATTCAGCGCATGCTTCCGGGTGACCCGGCATTAATTTTGGCAGGCGAAGAACGCGACCCGCAAGTCATTGCCTACTTGCGTGAGGTGTACCGCCTCGATGACCCCGTCGTGGTGCAATATGGGGCGTGGTTGGGTCAGGTCGTGCGAGGTAACCTTGGTCGGTCGATGCGCACCCGTCAGCCTGTGCTCGAGCTTATTGCCGAGAAACTGCCCGTGACCATTCAACTAGCACTCCTTAGTATTGCTATTGCCATTATCATTGCCATTCCCGCCGGGGTCATCGCTGCTGTGTACCGCCGCAGTCTCGCCGATGTCATCAGTACCTTGCTGGCATTATCGGGGTTGTCGATTCCCAACTTTTGGTTGGGGATTATGCTGATTTTGCTGCTATCAGTGCAACTTGATTGGTTGCCTGCTTCGGGGTACGTGCCTTTTCGAGAAGCCCCCTGGGAAAACTTACAACGGATGATTATGCCAGCGTTTGTGCTCGGTACAGGACTAGCAGCGGTGTTGATGCGGCAGATGCGCAGTTCGATGCTCGAAGTTCTCAAGCAAGACTACGTGCGCACCGCGAGGGCCAAAGGGCTCATTCAGCATCTTGTGGTGGTGCGGCATGCCCTGCGCAACGCCCTCATTCCAGTAGTCACCATTTTGGGTTTGCAGATGGGGGCGCTCTTATCTGGGGCAGTGCTCACTGAGCAAGTGTTCACTATTCCGGGGTTTGGCAAGTTGATTGTAGATGCAGTATTTAACCGCGACTATGCCGTGGTGCAAGGGGTAGTGCTTTTTACGGCTAGTGCCACCATCGTGATTAATCTCTTCGTGGATTTGGCATACGCATGGTTGAATCCCAAAATTCACTACGGAAGTGGTGCGTGAAGTTGATGTTTACGCCAATATCTACACCAATACCAATGTCTACACCAATATTCGCGTTGATATTTACGCCAATGGATGACGCGGATGCGTAGTAACGCCGTGGCTGCTACAGCGCGCCGTTCGTGGGGGCGCTCGAGAGCCTTACAACGTTTTCAGCGCCGCCCGTTGGCGTTGTTGGCGGCGGCGGTCATCGTGTTGTTTGTGTTGGTGGCCATCTTTGCGCCGTATCTTGCCCCTTACGACCCAGCCCAAGCGGATTTTTTATCGGTGCGGCAAGCACCCAATGAGACCTATTGGTTAGGTACGGACGCCGTGGGCAGGGATATACTCTCGAGGGTGATTTTTGGGGCGCGCTCGAGCCTCGTCGCTGGTGTCATCTCTGTTGTCATCGCCATGACCGTCGGCGTTCCCTTGGGGCTTATTGCCGGTTACTACCGAGGGTTCATTGACGAAATCATCATGCGTTTTACCGACGCCCTACTAGCGTTTCCGTTTTTGATTTTGGCTGTTGCTTTGGCGGCTGCATTGGGGCCAAGCCTCACAAACGCCATGATTGCCATTGGTATTGCCACTGCGCCCACGTTCATTCGCTTAACGCGGGGGCAAGTGCTCTCAGTACAAGCCGAAGACTACGTGCAAGCCGCCAAAGCCCTCGGTACGAATGACGTGCGTATTTTATGGCAACATATCTTGCCCAATAGCCTCGCACCACTGCTCGTGCAAGCTACCTTGACCATCGCTCAGTCCATCATCGCCGAGTCGTCGTTGAGTTTTTTGGGACTAGGTGTACAACCGCCCACGCCAAGTTGGGGAGGCATGCTCAACACTGCCCGTAATTTTATCAATCAAGCCCCGTGGATGGCGATTTTTCCGGGTTTGAGTATCTACATTACGGTGTTAGCGTTCAACCTTTTGGGTGACGGTTTGCGTGACGCGTTTGACCCGAGGGACAACTAGTTTTTTCGGTCAGGACAATAAAAATCATACATAGCACATATCTGCAAAAAATTTTAGTGATAGTCGCGAGTATTTTGAGTTATGTTGCTAGCAATCCTGACATACGACAAGGTACGTAAGACTCCTGACGTAAGACAAGGTATGTGGGTGTGTGTAAGAATCCTCGGTGACAGTTAAGCTAAACATCTTGAGTCTAAAAACCCTGATTCTAAAAACCCTGAGTCTAAAAACCCTGAGTCTAAAAACCCTGAGTCTAAAAATATTTGGTCTAAAAATATTTGAACCTCTTGCAAAAGTATCAACTGAACCATGGAATCGCCCTTTGTCATCAGCGACAAATTGATTTTTGCAAGAGGTCTTTTGTGTTTAGGTGGTCGTGTAGGGTGATTGATACTAAGGCCAAAACATACCGGAACACATGGAACAATATACTGCTGCCACCAATAGTCTGATGCCTAATAGGTCTTGGGTAGGGAAGAGGGATGTGGTATTGCAACAAAAACGCCCAACTCGAGCAACAAAGTGATATGCTGAACGAGCTACGATGAACGCTTTCGATAGTGCACGATGTTGCACTGCTAGTGTGACAAGATTGTGACATAACAACGTATATCTGCTAGATTGACCTTGGAGGCACGATGTCCAAAATCATCTCGATTCACTCGTTTCGAGGCGGTACCGGCAAGTCCAATACCAGCGCCAACCTGTCAGCGATTATGGCAGCGCAAGGGCTCAAAGTGGGCGTGGTTGACACTGACATTCAATCACCCGGTATTCATGTCATCTTGGGACTCAACGAAGAAGACATGCACCATACCTTGAACGATTACCTGTGGGGCAAGTGTGATATTGAAGAAGCCGCCCACGATGTCTCGGCCAACATTGGGGGTGTGAGTGGTCAGCTTTTGTTTGTACCCTCGAGCATCAAACCCGGCGAAATTGCCCGCGTCTTGCGTGAAGGCTATGACGTTGGCTTGCTTAATGATGGTTTTCAGAGTCTCATTGACGCCCTCGACCTCGATGTATTGATTATCGACACCCACCCGGGCATGAACGAAGAAACCCTACTGTCTATTGCTATTTCTGATGCTTTAGTGATTGTAATGCGACCCGACCAACAGGACTTTCAAGGCACCGCCGTCACGGTCGATGTCGGGCGCAAGTTGGACGTGCCAGATTTGCTTTTGCTGGTCAACAAAACGCCACAAGTCTATGATATGGACGATCTCAAAGCGCGGGTTGAAAGCATTTACAACAGTGAAGTAGCGGCTGTCTTACCGCACTCCGATGAACTTATGGCACTCGCTAGTGAAGGGGTGTTTGTCGTCAAATTCCCCGATCATGAAATCACCCAAAAGTACAAAGCAGTCGCTGAACGCTTGCTACGTGACTAGCTGATGATGATGTCTTGATGTCAGGTGATGTCTAAGCTACCACCTGTAAGCCCTGTGGTGGTAGCCGCTAAAGGAGTGCGATGAGTAAATTTGCAACGCTAAAACAAGAGTTGGCACGCTACGCGTTTCCTGCTGGTATTTCGACGAGTGTGCTACTTGAGGTGTCTCCACCGCTGCGGCGCGTGTTGCAAAAAATCATGCGCCAAGGGTCAATGACGTTTGTTGAACTTTCTGAAGAGCTTGAACTCGAGGGTGACGAAGCCACCGAAATTGCTGAATTGTTTATCAAATGTGGTTTTCTAAAAAGTAGTGAAAAAGCCCCGACAGGTGAAGTGGTGTTTCGCATTTGCCACACCCGCTCTCACCGCCCTGATGCCCCCATTGCTATCTGGCGTGAGATGCTTGACGATATGCGCGATGATATCGATACCTCAAATACGACTACGACAGTGGCGTCGGTAGAAGAGTCATCACAAGTACAAGCTAAACCGAAGCAAAACGACACGGATGGTAACCGCTGATATGCCGGATATCATCACCGTTCACTCGTTTTCGCGGGGCACGGGTAAGTCGGTTGTTAGCGTCAACTTGGCTGCCTATCTAGCACACATTGGTAAGCGTGTGGCCATTGTTGACTTAAATCTCCTCACGCCCAGTTTGCACATTACTTTGGGCGTCCCTAATGACCAAGTTGGCTACACCATTCAAGACTATCTATCAGGCATCTGCGATGCTGAACACGCGCCTATTGATGTCACAGAAAACGTCAGCCCCAATGCCAAAGGCAAGCTTTTTTTGATTCCAGCCAGTGGTGATATGGTGTTGCAGCGTCTACCGCGAAGTACCTATTCAGCAGAACGTTTGCTCGAGGGTTGCAACCAAATTGGCAGTACCCGTCACTTAGATTTGCTCATTTTGGATTGTGAAGCTGGCCTCACCGAGTCCACGTTGCCCGCCATTGCGGCGGCTGACATGCTTGTTGCGGTGATGCGCCTTGACCAGCATGATTACCAAGGCACCAGCGTCAGCACCGATGTCGCCGCCCGCTTGGGTGTACCCAATATCGGTATCGTAGTAAATATGGTATCCTCTGAACAAGATTTGGCATATGTTGCGAAGCAGACCCAAGACGCTTACGGTCACGCGGTATATGCCGTGTTACCCAACTCCAAAACGAGCTTGGCGCTCGCCAAACACGGCATGTTGGTGCTAGAGAATCCCAATCACCCACTCTCACAGGGAATTATGCAGTTAGCTGAAAGCAGTTTGTCGCTCGAGCTACCTGCGAGTAACCCTCTCCAGCCCAGTGAACACGATGACATGCGACAACCTTGAATGTGGCAACTCTAAGGTATCTGCGATGCCATCTCACCATTACCTGTATGATGATTTTATGAGCCGCGACCAAGCATTGCATCAAGCTAGCGCCACCAACGCGACGAGGACACCATGAAAAAACTCAAAATCGGTTTAGTGTATGACTTGCAAGAAGACTATTATGGTGTCGGGGATAAGCCTAAAGATTTTTATGCAGAATTTGATGCTTTGTCAACTATAGAAACACTATGTAAGACGATTGAGGAGTTGGGGTACAATACTGTAAATATAGGAAACTTAAAAAATTTAGTAAAAAAAATTGCTAACCAAAATTTTGAAGTTGATTTGATTTTTAATATTGCTGAAGGTATATATCAACGTGCACGACAAGCACAAGTGCCCGCACTGCTCGAGGCCTATTGTATTCCTTTCATAGGCTCTGATGCGCTTACACATGCGGTTGTTACGGATAAAGCGGTGACGAAAAAGTTGTGGAAGTATGACAATCTTCCTACGGCGAATTTTTTGCTTGTTGAAAATCCCAATAGTTTGACAGAGGCTGACATTGAGCAAGAAATGTGCTTTCCTGTTTTTGTTAAGCCGTGTTATGCTGGCTCTTCATCAGGCATATCTGAAAGCTCACTTGTGACCTCCTTTAATACGCTCAAAAAAGTTTGCGCAAATGTGATAAAAGACTATCAGCAGCCTGCGATTGTAGAGCCTTTTTTGTCGGGAGAAGAGTACACCGTGGGTATCGTTGATAAAAAAGGTGAGCCTGAGGTGTTAGGTACGCTCATACAGCTTTCACAGAGCCTAAATGGTATACGAGGTTCTCAAGAGAAGAAAGACTATCAGAAACCAGAGGATTTTTGCGCTCCTCTTGAGGACAGTGAACTAAAAGTGGAATTAGGCAAGTTAGCGTTGCAAGCCTACAATGCTGTACAGTGCCGTGACTTGGCACGTGTCGATATACGAGCAGATTCATCCGGAGAACTTTTTTTGATGGAAATTAATGCGCTTGTAAATTTAGATGTGGTTTCATCTTTGAATTACATGGCAGGGCTGAAGGGTATTTCCTATCATGATTTGATAGGCCAAATCATAGACAGTGCTTGTGAACGCTATCAGATGGGGGCGCATTAGCATTATGAGTTTATCTAAATCCAAAATTCAAACCAGTCAAAATAAGAGTATCAGGCTCGGGTTGCGCCTCAGGCTAGTGCTTGGTTTCACTCTTATTTTTACAGTTGTTTTCTCGCTGTCTTTTTACTGGTTTTACCAGTTTACTACGAATCGTGCTGTGCAACGTATTCAAAGAGATATGGAGGCTACAGCATTGGGGGCAGCAAGTGGTATTAATCCTATGTGGATTGTGACACTTGCAGAAAACGGTGAGCCTAATGGTGAAGGGTTTTCTGACCACCCTGCCTATCAAGCACAGATGGATTGGTTCGAGCTAGTTCGCAGTATTGAGCCTCGGGCTTGGCCTTACACGTATGTATCAGGTAGTGAAGTTAATGAAATTGTTTGGCAAGCTGATTTGTGGGTAAACCAAGATTCTAATCGTGCTGTCGTCTTCAATGATACGTTTTCTAGTGAGGGCTTCATTTCACAAGGCCTTACTGAATTAACGCCCTATATTCCTACTGATTTGCGCGGCTTTGAAGATGAGGTTGAACCAACGCTCCTCAAACGCATTTTGCATTCTCTTAACCTTATCAGTCGTGTAGGTTATGCCGATGAGTGGGGAAGATGGATTTCAGTTTATGCTCCCATCAGAGATGAAGCGGGTAACACAGTAGGTGGTATCGGTATTGACTTTGTTGCTGATTATGTTGATGAGGTACAGGACGCGATTTTGGGGACAACTGCTCGAGCTTTCGCTATTACTTACGTTTCACTTTTCGTTTTAGTCTTTCTGTTTTCGGGTTTCATTACGCGTCCTATTCAAATGCTGACCGAAATTGCTGAGCGTATTGGTGAAGGTGACTACAACCAAGATTTACAACAGCTTAGTAGGAAGCGTTTCAAAGATGAAATCAGCAAACTCGCTGAAGTGTTTGAGATTATGGTCGGTAAGGTCAAAAAGCGCGAAGAGAGCCTCAAGAAAGAGGTCGTGCAGCTTAAAATCGAGATTGATGAGAGCAAACGGCAAAAACAAGTGGATGCCATTGTTGATAGTGACTCATTTCAAGACCTTAAAAAGCGTGCCCAAGCACTGCGCAACCGTAGACAACCCACGTCGACGGTTGATAGTGATAAAAGTTAGTGGCGTCGTAGGCGAAGCAAATTAAGAGAAAAGCTGGTGCACAAAAACACCAGCTTCTTTTTTTGTTGGTTGTGAGCGTTAGCCTTGCAAGTGGGACTCGAGAAAGTACAACTTCTCGTCTAACACCCGTGACATTTCAGTGAGTAAGTCTTCAGTGGTGGGGTCGTCGAGTTCACTGGCTCGAGCAATCCCCCGACGTACTGAAGCCACTATCATGCTGTAGCGTTCAATCAACAGTTTGAGGGTGTCCTCGCCAGAGATGCGCTCGAGTGGATACGCGGGCAACGTCGTGGCGTTGGCAGCCAGTTCAGTTGTGCCGAGTGCCGTACCACCCAATGCCGTGACGCGTTCGGCGGTGTCGTCGATGTAACCAAAGATGTCCTCGGCGAGTTCATCATACAGTTCGTGCAATTGGAAAAAGCGTTCACCTTTGATGTTCCAATGAGCCTGTTTGGTTTGTGAGTGCAAGGTAATGACATCGGCGAGTTGCTGATTGAGCATGTCCACGAGTTCGCGGCGAGCATCAGCGTGAATGTCGATGGTGGTATTAAACATGCGTGTTCCGGTAACAATAGCCATAGTTGACTCCTTTCGTCGGTTTGTCGTTATCACTGAGCGTAGGCTCAGAAAAAAGTAGGGTTTGGCAGCACTTTTGTGCCGCACTGCCTCGAGGCTAGCGTGCAGCTAGCTGTTGTAACGTTAATCGCACTACGGATGACTTTATAGGCTGTTAACCTTAAAAACGTCTCAAAATAGCCGCTTTTTGGCGTAAAAACTGTGTTTTTGTGTCAAAATCTGTGCATGTCACGATAATTCGGAGATGCGTCAGTACTGTGATGTGCTTTGCTGAGCAACCGTTCAGCGGAGCGGGTTAACGTATACGTCATAATTGGAACATCACTCAAGCATTACCGTGCACATGGTTGGGTTTACAGCTATGGGCATGGCCCCGTGTTTTACTACATGGTGTTTTACTACATGGTGTTTTACTACATGCCTGACAAAAAGTCGTTGCTTAGAGAGTGCTCAACAGGGAGCACGCGACAAGGAGGTTGTTATGAAAATTGGGTTTATTGGTATGGGAACGATGGGCGCACCGATGGCGACGCGGCTCGTCAACGCTGGTTACGACGTGACGGTGCACAACCGCACTCGAGCACGCGAAGAACCCGTAGCCGAAGCAGGTGCAAGCAGAGCCGCGACCCCTCGAGATGCTGCCAACGGGGCGGATGTGGTCATCACCATCGTCAGTGACACGCCAGACGTGCGTGAGGTGGTACTCGGTGAGCAAGGTGCCATTCACGGTATGAGCAAAGGCAGCGTATTGATTGATATGAGTACCATTAGTCCCATTGCTACGAGGGACATTGCGGGTGCGCTGGCCGAAAAGGGTGTCGACATGCTAGACGCCCCTGTGTCTGGGGGTAGTGAAGGTGCAGAACAAGGCACCCTGTCGATTATGGTGGGTGGTGAAGCAGACGTTTTGGCGCGGGTCAAACCCATCTTAGAACACCTCGGCAAAACCATCACCTTGGTGGGGGGCGTGAGCAGCGGGCAGATCACCAAAGCCATCAACCAAGTCATCATCGCTGGCACCTACGCCGCAGTAGCCGAGGGCATGGCCATTGGACTGGCCGCTGGTATTGACATTAATGCAGCGCATCAGGCAGTGTCCGGTGGGGCAGCAGGCTCATGGGTGCTCACGAATCGGGCGATGAACATGGTTAACGGTGAATATCCGTTGGGGTTTCGTACCCGCTTGCACCGCAAGGATTTGAACATTGCCCTCGAGACCGCCAGAGATTTAGGTGTGCCCATTCCGGTGTCAGCGTATGTTGAACAGGTAGAAACTGGCCTCATGAAACGCGGTTTTGGTGAAGAAGACGTGTCTAATATCGCTCGAGCTGTGCGTGAAGCTGCTGGTTTAGATTAGCGTTAGGGTAACAGCGAACGGGTGCGCCCTTGTTGTTGATAGATGAGCAGCGCACCCCACTCGCGCACCACTTCGTCAAGAGCATTGAGGCGCTCGGCAACGGCTAGTGATGGTGGCGGAAAATCTGCGTAGCGTCTGTCCACAGGGTAGGGGATAACCTGCCAACCTTGGGCACGAAACACGCCTAGTGCTCTGGGCATATGCAGCGCTGAGGTGACCATTAACCAGGTTTCGCCTTGGTTGGGTTGCAGTTGTTCAATGGAAAAAAG
Source organism: uncultured bacterium (assembly GCA_964550765.1). Taxonomy (GTDB): domain Bacteria; phylum Deinococcota; class Deinococci; order Deinococcales; family Trueperaceae; genus JBCCBI01. Next base: position 32,406 of record CAZKAZ010000031.1, read on the forward strand.
GGCGTCTTGGTAGGTACTGCGTGAATTGGCGACGAACTCGAGCCGCTTTGTATCTATCCCATCAAATATCCCCAAGGCGTTAACATCAAAAAACGTGCTGGCCGCGTCACCCGTCAGTACCACTCGAGCCGCCGGATACTGCCGCGCCAAGTGTGCGCCCGCTAGTAGCCGTTCGGAACGGTCATTGAGCGATAGTTGTTGGTTGCCCACTGTGACCGGGGTGCGTACTGCCCCTCCCAAAATAAGAATGCCGCTTACGCGTTCGGGCAGCTCTGGCGTGGTGAGGTGGGTTTCTAAGGGCAGTGCCAACCATGCTGCTACCGGAAGCAGCGTGGGGATGGCGGCTAACAGTATGGCGGCGGTTAGGAGCATGCGTCCGAAGCGCCAAAGGCGAAGCTCGAGCGCCCCCCAACTGAGTAGCAACACCACCACAATCACCGTGCTTGGTTGCAACAGCGTCCAATAAATATCGGCTAACACCCTTCTAGGGTAAGGGGCGCGGGTGTGGGTTTGCTGTGTAGAGATGACCAGAGGGCGATATATATGCGGGTAGCAATATGTGCGGGTAGCAGCAGGTGAAGGCTGTCACTCGCCGCATGGCGTAAACTAACCAATATCACGACAAACCCAGCACACGATAAACCCGATACACGATTATCAAGGAGGTTGTATGCCTGTCGATGACGCAACTGCGGCATTACTCGCCGAGGTCGAACGGTTTGGTGGCAAACCCATGGTTGACATGACGCCTGAAGAAGCCCGAAACCGCCCTACGCCTTGGAAAAAAACCGTGACAGGCGCAGACGTTGCCAAAGTTCACGATGAAACCATCGACATGCCTGACGGGTCGTTTCCGCTGCGGGTGATTCAACCCTATGGCGTGCGTGAGGGTGTGATTGTGTACTACCACGGGGGCGGTTGGGTGCTTGGCACGCTCGATGATTACGAAGCCCTCGGGCGCAACGTGGCAGCGCAGACGCAGTGCACGGTGCTACTGGTCGGTTACCGGCTTGCTCCAGAGCACCGTTTTCCTACTGCCGTTGACGATGCTTACGCGGCGTTACTGTGGGCAGCCGAACATCCTGGGTTAAGCGATGATTCAGAGATGCCCTTGATTGTGGCAGGCGATAGTGCCGGGGGCAATTTGGCGGCAGTAGTCGCCCGCCGCGCCCGCAACGAACATCATCCAGACATCGGGTTACAGGTGCTTATCTATCCCGTAGCCGACGCCGATTTTTCGCGGCCTTCGTACACTGACGCCGCCAATCAGTTGTTGCTCACTCGAGCTGGCATGCAGTGGTTTTGGGATCACTACCTACCTGAGAAAGCCCACCGCAAACACCCCGACGCAGCGCCCTTACACGCCCGTTCGTTGGCAGATTTGCCACCTGCACTGGTGATTATTGCTGAAAACGACGTCTTGCGCGATGAAGGCGAAGCTTACGCAGAACGGTTGCGCACCTCGGGTGTGCCTGTTACCTTGACGCGTTATCCGGGGCAGATACACGGGTTTTTTACCATGATTGAGATGGTGCCAGCCCAGAAGAAGGCGTTTCTCGAGGTCGCTGACACCATCTGCCACTATCTCAAGGTGCAAAAACGCGCTCGCTCGTAAGTTAGCGCTGATAAGTTAGTGCAAGGTTTGCTGTTGGCGGGTCAAAATCACATAGGCTAGGAGTGCTGCTGGCAGCAAAAACACATAACTGAGCATCATAGCGGGTTCAATGCCCCACACTTCTTGCAAACGACCAATGCCAATGTAAAAAAGTCCCGCCGTACCCCACGTAAGCCCCATGAGCATGCCTGAAGCTGTCGCAACGGCGTGGGGTGCTAAGTCTTGGGCAGTCACAACCAACAAAGGAATGGCGGCATTGGTAAGGCCACCGGCTAAGGCGATGCTGCCGTAATAAAAAAAGCTACCAGGGGCAAAAAGCAAACCGCCAAACATCAGTGGCAACGCACATAGCATGCTGCCCACGATGATAGTTTTGCGCCCCAAACGGGGTTCAAGTGCGCCAGAAATAAGCACCCCCACCGAGGCCGACACCGTGTAAAGCGCCACCGTCCACCCGATGATGCTAGCGTCTTGGGCGTAACCATGTACCCTCACCAAGTAAAGGGGCATAGCATTCAAAAAGGTCACAAAGGCCATACTGCGCATGATGCCCACCGCCGAAAGCAACCCCACTGGCCCGCGCACCAATTGCCAGTCGAATAACTTGGGGCGGTTTTTGCCTGTGGCTCTGGTTTGTGGTGGGGTAAGCCAGTAAATAGCGAGTGCCATAATCACCCCAGGAATCATCAACCACGGCACATAGCGCACCCCAAAACTGCGAATAATCGCCAGTACCGCTACCGGTGCTAGCGCAGACCCAAACGGCCCGGCGGCAGCAAAAAAGGCTAAGCGCATGCTTTTGTTATTGCTGTTTTCACTGGCGGCGCGCACGATGCTAGTAGCCGACGGGTGAAACGCCGCCGACCCAAGGCTGCCGATGGCGAGCAAACCAAAAAACAACCACACCACCGGCGCACTGGCAATAAAACTTAGCAGCACGGATACTGCCAACAAGCCTATTGAGCCAACGAGCCGCTTGCCCCAACGGTCTGACAAAGCACCAAAAAGAGGCTGTAAGACGTTAGCCATTAACGAATTGGTGGCGACAAAGACGGCAAGCACCGTTTCAGACAGTTCAAAACGGGCTTGAATGGTGGGGAGGAGCGCCGGGAGAACGTTGGCAAAACCGTCGTTGAATACGTGTGAAGCGATGAGCAGGGCTGCCAGGCTCGAGCCAGTCAGTTGCACGCGGCGTCGGGTCAGTTGGCTGGTAACAGACATGCCATCAGGCTATCACTCCGAACGTTGCCAACGTGACTGAGACAAGACGGATAACGTCATGCTGGTGTAGCTTGACACGGTGATTCTTGTCAGGGTGATTCGCAACAGGGTGATTCTCTTGCCAGGGTGAATGTCGTAACAGGGTAGACACGGCATCATCCACATCGGTGTTGGTGAGTGGGTTTTGTTATGCTCAGAAACGCATGAAATTGCTCACCCCCCTGCTTTTGCCCATCTACTTACCGACGTTACTCGTTGCCCTCGATAACGCCATGATTGCCACAGTGCTGCCCCTTTATGCGCGTTCGTTGGACTTTTCGTATGGTTTGGTGGGGGTCATCTTGGCGGGCGAAGCCATTGGCATGCTGGTGACTGACCTGCCAGCAGGGGCGCTACTTAGGCGCATTGACCGCAAGTATGTGATGATTGGCGGGGCGCTCTTAGTGGCGTTATCGTCGGGGTTATTGGTGTTTGCAAGGGCGGCGTGGTTGTTACTGCTCTTGCGGGTGCTTGCAGGCATGGCAGCGGGTTTGTTTAACGTGTCGAGGCACGCTTATCTGGTGGAAGCCGCAGCGGTCACCGGGCGGGGGCGGGCGATTTCGATTTTTGGCGGGGTGAACCGAGTAGGTACTTTTGTAGGGCCACTTTTGGCGGGGGTAGTAGCGGCTAGGGCTGGCCTTACTGCGCCGTTTTTGTTGTGTGTGGTGTTTGGTGTGTTAGCGGCGGCAGTAGTGGTGCTGTTTGCGCGGCAGCAAGCTGTGCTTGATACCCCTGCCTTTGATGCCCCTGCCTTTGATGCCCCTGTCTTTGATGCCCCTGCGACCGCCGATCAACCCGCACGTCATCGTTTGATAGATGTCGCCTACGAAAACCGTCACCTGCTAGCGACGGCAGGTGTTGCTCAGTTGTGTGGGCAGGGTATTCGCATGGGGCGCAAAGTCGTCATTCCTTTGATAGCGAGTAGTTTGGGTTTAAACGTGCAAGCCATCGGGATGATTTTGTCGGTGTCGGCGTTTGTCGATATGTCGCTGTTTTATCCGGCGGGTTGGCTCATGGACACCTTTGGACGTAAATACGCCATCGTGCCGTGTTTTTTGATTCAGTCGGTTGGCATGTTGTTGGTACCCCTTGCTACGGGGTTTTGGGGACTGTTAGCGGCGACCTGTTTGATTGGCTTTGGTAATGGACTTGGTTCTGGCACCATGATGACTCTAGGTGCTGACCTTGCTCCCAAGCACGCCTTGGGCGAGTTTTTGGGGGTGTGGCGTTTGATTGGTGATGGTGGTGGTTTAATTAGTCCCTTGCTGATTGGGGCAATTGCTGATGCGTTCACGTTGGGCGCAGGAACGGTTGTCATTGCTTTGGTAGGGCTAGCGGGCACGAGCCTGTTTGCGTTTGGGGTGCCAGAGACGAATAAGCAAGCTCGAGCCACCCCCTCATAATCCTCAACCTAGACTATTTTGATATAGCTGGCAATTCCACATGTTATTGCTACGGTTGGTGATTTTCCCCAACGCCGCCCCCAACATCACATCGACGTCAATCGCGTTCAAATTTGTAGACGTCAATCATGGAAATGCTAAGCGTAACGTTGGCTGTTTTTGCTGTTTTTGTATATGCCGATAGTCTGCGCTAAGTCGTTTGCATCATCACACGAGTAAACACAGCCATCAAAGTGGCAACTAGTAGCAATGCCACGTGTTGTTGCTACGTTGACCGACTTATACCAACGTGGCATTGACATCAATCGCGTTCAACTGTGTAGATGCTAATCGTGGAAATGCTCATTATCCCAAGCCCACATCGAGCACCATCATCAACACAAACCCCAACACCAAACCCATGTTGGCCAGTGCCGCGTCGCCACGGCGGTTAACAGCGGGAATCAGTTCGGACACCACCACATAAATCATGGCTGCAGCCGCAAACGACAGCGCATAGGGCATGAGGGGTTCGATGAGGGCAATAGCGACAGCTCCCAACAGTGCCGCGATGGGTTCAACAATGCCCGAGAGTTGCCCGTAGAAAAAACTGCGCTTTTGACTGACGCCCCCGCGCAATAGAGGCATGGAGACAGCTAAGCCTTCGGGAATATTTTGCAACGCCAACCCCACAGCGAGCACCACCGCGCCAGCAACCGTGGCACTGTTGTCAGTAGCGCTAAACGCGGCGGCAAACGCTGCGCCTACGGCCAAGCCTTCGGGAACGTTGTGGATGGTGATGCTGTAAACCAACAAACTCAAACGGTTGTCTTCGGCGGCGTTTTGGGCACCCAAAGGCAAGTGAGGGACAAATTCGTGAATGGCTTTAACGAACAGCACCCCCAACAAAAATCCTACTGCCAGCGGATACCACTTCAGCAAGCCGCCGCCCTCGAGAAAATCCAGCGCAGGTGCTAACAGTGAAAAGTAGCTTGCTGCCAACATGACGCCAGAAGCAAAACCCATCAGGGTCTCGAGCGAACGTTCTGAAGGGGACTTTTGCCAAAAGACCGTCGCTGCACCCAAGGCAGTCGCTCCCCACGTAAACAAACCTGCGAGTAGTGCGTATACACCCGCCATCACCACGTCTCCAGAAGCGTGTTGACATGATTATGTAGATGAGTATGTAGGCACATACAGGGGGTGTTGTCATCGTAGGTCGTGGTACTGACACGATACATCAATATGAGCATGGCGTTATTTCAGCACGAATGCACCTCAGGATGCTGGGTACGGCTGTACTTTGTGTACAGGTGATGTACGGGTGATGTACGGGTGATTAACGTGTCAGCAGGTGTCCTTTGGCGCTTTCACCATGACCATCCCACGTGACGCCTAACATGTCAGCGACGGTTGCCCCGATGTCAGCAAAGCTGCCTCGAGTACCAAGGTTGATAGGGCGGATGTTACTGCCCGTGACCAACCACAGGCCATATTCTCGAGTGTGGTCGGTGCCATGCCAGGTGGGGTCGTTGCCGTGGTCGCTGATGAACATCAGCACGTCACCTACTGCTAAGGGGGCAAGCAAGGCGTCTAAGTGATCATCGACGTCTTTCAAAGCTTGCGCATATCCCTCAGGATTACGCCGGTGACCATACAGCGAATCAAACTCCACCAAATTACAAAAAATTAACCCATCGGGATGCTCTTTCATGGCGTTGATGGTCTTGGCGATGCCGTCTAAGTTGGAATCGGTGTGAATTTCTTCGGTAAAACCACTGTGATTGTAAATATCAGGAATTTTGCCGATGCCAATGACAGCTTTGCCAGCGTCTTTGAGCACGTTCAGTACAGTTGGATGCGGTGGTGACAGGGAAAAGTCTTTGCGGGCTTCGCCCAAGCGGGTAAACGCCCCCGATTTGCCCGTAAAAGGACGGGCGATGACCCTTGCTACGGCGTCATCACCTTGAAGGATATCCCTTGCTGCTTGACACCAGGCGTACAGCGTCTCCAAGGGAACTTTGTCAACATGGGCAGCAATCTGAAACACGCTGTCAGCGCTGGTGTAGACGATGGGGAAGCCTGTCTCGAGGTGTTTTTCGCCGAGTTCTTCAATCACCGTCGTGCCAGAAGCCGGATAGTTGCCTAAGTGCCCGCCCGTGACGGCATCAAAAGCGTCCATGACGTGCTGTGGGAAATTCACGAAGGTGCGAAAAGGGTGCTCGAGCACCACCCCCATAAACTCCCAATGCCCAGTAGAGGTGTCTTTTCCGGCAGAAACCTCATTGAGTTTGCCAAACGCAGCACTCGGTGTGGGCATGCTCGCAAGGCTCGTAACCCCATCGATATTGCCCAAACCGAGGCGTTGCAAGTGAGGAAGCTGCACGCTAGTAGCCCTCAAGGTGTGGTCTAAGGTGTGCGCCCCCGCATCGCCAAACGCGTCGGCATCGGGCAGTTCGCCGACACCTACCGAATCCAAAACAATCACTGTGACCGTCATGAGCAGAGTGTACCGCAGTGGTGGTGGGTGCTCGAGGTAATACTGTAGCAGCAAACTGATTTGCCAACGCATTGCGTATTGTGTTTAAGACAACATCATCGACTCGAGTACTAAACACCTTTGCTCGATGTCCACCTTGGTCTGGCAAACTTTAGTCTGGCAAACCTTAGTCTGGCAAACCTTAGTCTGGCAAACCTTAGTCTGGCAAACCTTGGTCTGGCAATACGTTAGCTTTGTTTGACGCCTACAAACAACCCTCGTCCTGCTAAGCCGCTGTGGTCGAGTTTGAGTTCAAACCCGGCAGCACTGAACGCTTGGGCGTACATCTCGTTACTGAATAAGCCTAGTTCATGGGTTTCTTGGAACGTCTCGATGACCTCGGCGTCGCCAATCATGTAGTGCATGTCTAAGCGGGAGATATCGTGGCCGTCTTCGATGCGCCGTTTGCTGGTGTTCATGCGCACCACGTTCACATCAGGCGTTTCCACCACGGTAATACCCTTATCGCCGCTGCGAAAATTTTGCGGGGTAATCCAAGGTTCAACGATGAGTACTCCGCGCCGGGCGACGTGTTGTCCCATAGCTTTGATGGCACGTTGCAAGTTGGCGGGTGTTTTGACGTAACCAATGGCCGAAAAAAGACACATCACTACGTCGAAGCGTTCACCCAAATAGAGGCTCAACATGTCGCCTTCGTAAAAGGGTACGTCGGGATGTTTTTGCTTGGCGCGCTCGAGCATCTGTGGGTCAATGTCCACGCCTTTGCACTGATAGTGCTGCTTGAGATAGTGCAGATGACTGCCTGTACCGCAAGCTACATCCAACAAACTGGTGGCGTTGGGTTGATACTGGCGAACGAGGCCGTCGATTAGTTTGGCTTCGTGGTCGTAGTCTTTGCTGCGGTAGATGAGGTCGTAGAGGGCGGCTTTGTCCATAGATGTAGCTTAAAACATCTGTCACGCCTGGTTGCCCGTGATGGCTGTGGCGTGGTAATTTAACGTCGATAAAAATAACATTTTAATTAACAAAAATTTTGCAAGCGACGCCCACACAGTTGAACGCGGTTGATGTCGATATGAGGTTGGTCAAAATCAGCAACTTTAGAAACGACATGCAGCATTGCTATTTGGCGTTGTTTCAGCCCTCAATCCCCCTCGAGCATCGCACAGGTTGTCTTGATTTGGTTGTTGTCTCGCTCGTAAAACCATACTTTGACTAACTTGACTAACTTGACTAACGCACCTCGAGCGTGTAACTGCTCATGCCTGCCCCGAGACCGTTGATGATGTCCACGTACCACACGCCAGCAATAGGGTTGTCGATACGTACGGTTTCGGTGCGGCGTAAGCTATTGGCTAAATTGACCCCTGGCGCGCTGTAGTCACGAATGGGTACAGCCGCTTGTACGGCGATGTCGAGGTCTTGGTCAGCTTGTAAGATGAGCTCGAGTTGTTCTTTCCCAAAGGGCACGTCAATAACATAGGTGTGAAACGTGGCCACTTGGCGTTTGCCTTGTAATTCGCCGTAGGCTTGTTGGCCGATGCCAAGTTCGCCCACGATGCTCGAGCGCCGACTCGGTGCCACCACACTGGCGCTGCTAGCAGCTACAGGGTCGCGGGCGCGGTCAGGGGCTACGACTGGGCCACTTGTGGCCACCGACAAGCGATAAGGCAAAGCCGCCCCCGATAAGTTGACCACGTCAAGGTAATAAATCCCTCCCACAGGCGGCGACGCCACCGCAAAACGGGCGTCTTCAGTCGCAAAGCTGTTGTAATCTGCGGTGTCGTAGTCTTCGATAACAGCACCTTGTTGCACCACCAAATCCAAGCTGGCCTCAGCGGATATGCCCTCAATGCCAATCACTTCAACGTCTAGCACCAAGTCATCTAGGGCTTCGGTGACTTCTACCAAGTAGGTGTTGTAGGTAAACCCCGTTCCCCCTGCCGGGGCAATGGTAGCGGTTACGGTGTTGCCAATGGGCACCACGCCATATGTACCATCTGGC
>CAZKAZ010000031.1:41177-55141 GCA_964550765.1 uncultured bacterium
AAAGGATCGGAAGGAATCACCACGCCAGCAGTGTTGAGTACAGGTTCAGCGGTTGGGGTGCGTTCGGTTAGCACGCCATCTTGCACCACGAACAACGCTTGGGCGTCCGGGGTGATGCTCAGGGTGTACTCGAGCACCGCATTCTGTCGGTTCACCACATCAATATAAATTTCTAAACCAGCAGCATCCACATACGTCACGCTTTCTTGCGTATTAGGGCTCACGCCGTTAAAGTCCGCTTCGCTAAAGCGCCGAATCACCGCGCCCGCATTCGTTACCAAGTCGATGTTGGCCGCCTCCCCAGCACGTTGCCCACGCACGCTGATGGTCACATCAGAGGCATCTTCAGGCACATTCATGACATACGTGTGATAACTCAAGCCATTACTGTCCGCTGCTGCTGCAATGCGTGCTGTCACGGTGTCACCTACTGCAATCGCCCCATACGTTCCCGTGGGCAAAACAGGCGTCTCTATTGTTTCATTGGCAGATGTGTCGGCAACGGCATCACCTGTATCTTCGGTATCGTCTGAGGTATCTTCTGTTAGCGTGGCCTCTTCAGTCGTGGTGGCTGTCTCCGTCTCTTCCGTTTCAGCCGCCTCAGCCACTACTTCTGTGTCTGTTGTCGTGTCTGTTGCCCCTGTGTCTGTTGTCGTGTCTGTTGCTTCTGTGTCGACTGCCGTTTCAGCATTGGCCTCAGCAGCGTCTGGGGTGGGCGTGTCTGTATCTTCGGGGCTACCTTCATCTGTCGCTTGGTCGGGCAGATTAGCGGTGACAGTGAGCGTGTAACCCACCGCGGCAGCGGTTTTGTTGACCACATCAATGTATATTGCGCCCACGGGCGGGTTGAGGTAGGAAAAGCGGTGTTGACTGGCCGCGTCAAGGCCTTGGTAAGATGCTTCGGCAAAACGGGTGATGGGCGTTCCCGGTTGAGTGACCAAATCAACATCGTCACTGCCACCATCGACGCTGATGGTCAGTTCGTTCACGGGGGTGCTCAGTTGCAACACATACGTGTGGTAGGTGATGGTGCTGGGCGTATTGTCTTCACTGGCTACAAGACTGCGCGACACCTGTTCACCGAGGGCGATATCGTACGTTTCTCCACTAGCAACAGGGGTAGTCTCTTGGGCAAACCCTGCCCCTGCCATTGATAGTAAAGAGAGCACGGGCAACAGCAGCCACAGCACCCGCCACAACACCTGCTGCCAACCGTCCATCACGCTCACACGCCTAGAACTCATACGTTTAGAAGAAGTACCTCGAGCGCTACCACAAGCATCACCACAAGCACTCACTTGCGCACTAACGCCCCACTTATAACTACCCTGATAGCTACCTTGATAATTACCTTGACGATTACGACCCAGCATCAAAAATGACCTCTTTGTTGAGATTTTTTTGTGCCACGCGAAACTGCGCCCCTCGGTTATTGATTAACACCAAACACACCCCTACCATCACCCCACCAACAAGCAAAGCGCGCAAGCCTGTGCGCATAGCAGCCGGAAAACGCATCTTAAGCGGTGTCAAGCGCAACAACAACACCATGATTAAACCAACCAACAAAAACCCCATACCCACCAAGGTGACGAGGGCAAGTACACTGTCGAGCCATATCATCCATGTCATGGGGTCATTATAGGACGAGAAAAAAGACCCGCAAAACCAGACCCTCAAAAATCCTGTGCGTGAAAATCCAAGCTAACCTCAGTTCGGAGTTAATTTGCGTCAGGAACGTATTCTGTGTGGCTGTAAAGGGAATGGTGTGCTCACAAGAGGCTTTAACGCTTGCAAAAGGCTTTTTGACAGGCTAACGGTTTTGATGATTACATCGTAAACAGTGTCAGAGACGCATTTTCACTGATATTAAAACCACGAACTCAGGTAAGCTAGTAAAGCGCCCACATACATGTGCCCCAAGCATCACGCCCCAACCAAACAGCCAAAACACAAAAAAACGACGAAGCGCGCCTGAAACGCTCCGTCATTCACTTGGAAGGAAGTGGGATTTGAAGAGTCAAACTCACGGTGCTGTGTGTGATGCTAAAAAAATACACGACGCTAAGAAAATGTAAAGCACAACGTTAAGTAAAGCGCAAGAACATGCAGCAAAGTGCGAAAAAGCGCAGCAAGGTGTGAGAGCAAGAAGACGTAGATAGTGCAAAAGACGATGTAGATGGTGCGAAACGCATGCTGTTGCAAGGTGGTGCAGGGAAAAGCAAGAAGGTGTGTGGGAAGTGCACCGTGAGTCAGCTCATCAACAATTGCTATGATAGCCGTACAAACGCTACAAATCGCTACAGGGTGTTGTTGCGGCGTGCTACACTGGTATTACCTTGAAGGTTAGCACACGTTCGGTACGTTCAGTACCTGAAAACACCCTTGTGATTCTCTTTGATCCTGAGCGGTTATATGCTTCCCTCGAGCCTTGGCTCAGCGCCAAAGGTTACGTTGTTACGCAAACGCGCCGCGCCAAAGGTGTCGATGCTGCGCTCGAGGCACGCCCCGCGCACATCCCAACGCTTATGTTGGTTGCCCTGCCCTCGGGAGCATCGCCCCTTGATATACCAGCGGTGTGCCGCCGCGCTCTGGCCGTTGACCCAGACATCGCCATTATTTTGTTGGAAGAAAACCGCCCTTCGCCGCTACGTGTTGCCGCTTTGGAAGCGGGGGCACTAGCCTGTGTGCGTACGCCTTTACACCATGATTTGCAACGTGACGGCTTAATGGCACTGCTTAAACAACACGCCAACCGGGTGTGGCGCATCAAACAACTGCGGTGCGGCAATCAAAACACTACCCAAGTAGGCGACTATCCCTTAGCCGAAATACACAATCAGCCATTTACGGGCTATTTGTTGGGTTCTGGGCATTTGCTCGAGCAAAAACAAGAACTGCGTTTGGGCGCAAGTCGTGCGTTGCCGCTCATTGCGTACTTGCACGAACAAGCCACCGAAGTGCCGCGACCAGCATTAATGGAATTGTTGTGGCGCGAAGACGAAGCCGCCGCTGCTAGCAGCAGTTTTCGCACTATGCTCACGCGCCTCAGGCAACATGTGCCGGATTTATTGACCATCACCCGCTCGAGCATCCGCCTTAATGCGGGCGTGGTGCACTGGGATACCGACCAATTTCGTGAACTTGCTCAAGCCCAAGACACCGCCGCCCTTAAACGTGCCAGCATGCTCTACCGGGGGTCGTTTTTGGAAAATTGTGACTTTGAAGGTTCAGACGCCTGGCAGTTGTGGCTCGAGCACACCCGCAGCAAGTGGCAAGACGCCCACAACGAAGTCATGCGCGGCATTGTTGACTATTACTTGGAACAATTTCGCCCCGAGGGGGCAGTGCGCTACATCGAACGTTGGTTGGCGCTTGAACCCTGGCAAGAACGCGCCCACCGCCAACTGATGTTCGTCTATTGGCGCAGCAAACAGTTTGAAAGCGCCGTGCACGCCTTTCGCCGCTGCCAGACGGTGCTTGCCGAAGAACTCGGCAGCGAACCCGATGCTTACACCAGAGCGCTCTACAAACGCATCAACGAAGACATGCACAAACAAACCCTCACCTGACAAACCCGCACGCCATAACACAACTGCAAAAAGATATGTAAGATGTTGCGCTAAAATGTAACTTTTTACAAGCCGTGGGGAATGTTTCATCTGATATACTTGCCTATCTCGTTTGGGAGGTAAACCATGAAACGTCTATTGGTCATTTTGATGTTAGCCGGCATACTCACGGCTCATGCCCAAGTGCAACTCGATCTTGCTACCACGTACAGCGGTAGCAACATTCACGCCGAATCGGTGCGGGTCTTTGCTGAACGCGTCGCCGAAGCCACAGCTGGCGAAGTGCAAATCACCGTGCACGAAGGGGGCGCACTAGGTCTGCGTGACGAAGACCATTTTCCGGCTGTTGCCGATGGCATCGTGCCACTAGCGAACGTGCTGATGGGGGCGGCTGTGGGTTCTGACCCCATTTATGGGCTTAGCACCTTGCCGTTTTTGGTCAGTGACTTTGCCGAAGCCAAACTTTTGCATGATATTGCTCGCCCTACTTACGAAGCCGCCGCCGAGCGCTACAACCAAAAACTGCTTTTTACTGCTCCGTGGCCACCTAGTGGCATTCACGCTCAGCGTCCTGTTACCAGCTACGAAGACATCGAAGGGTTGCGCATTCGCACCTATGATAGAAATGGTACGGATGTCTTAAACGAAGCTGGTGCTAACGCGTTGGTGATGTCGTGGGGAGATGTCTATCCAGCGCTGGCTACCGGCACCATCGACTCGGTACTAACCTCGGCACAAAGTGCAGTGACAGCCAGTTTCTGGGAAGTGCTGACTGACTACACGCGGGTGAATTTTGCTATTCCCTTGAACATGATTACCATCAACTTGGATACCTGGAACAGCCTCAGCAGTGAGCAACAAGAAGCCATCATGGAGGTGTCGGCTGCGCTCGAGCAAGAACGTTGGCAAGTCGCCGAAGACGTGATGATTAGTGACGAAGAACGCCTCGCTGCAGAAGGCATGACGGTGGTCACCGAAATCAGCGACGAATTTGCAGCGGCGCTCAATGCTGACGGCACCATGGTAGCAAGCAGCTGGCTCGAGTCCGCTGGTGACGCTGGCCAAACCATCCTCGACGAATTTTCTGCCCAACGCTAAGGGCATCAGTCAAACCTAACCCACAACCTACGCCCGCTGTCTTGCTGATGGCGGGTCTTCTTTTGGAAGGTGCTGTGTTTTGGAAGGTGATTTAGAAGCAATGAACGGCTTTCAACGTTTGGTATTGCGGGTGCTTGCACTCGCCAAGTGGTTATCGACGGCTGGGGCAATCTTGGCGGCTATCGTCTTTTTGGCGATGACACTACTCACACTAAGCGAGGTTGTGTTACGCACCAGCGCAGGGCGCTCAACCTTAATCGCGAGTGAGTATTCGGGCTACGCGCTATCGGCCATGGTTTATCTGAGTTTGGGGTTTACCTTTAGCGAAGGAGCACACATCCGCATTACCTTTTTGAATGATGCTTTACCCAAAGCCGCTAAGCGGTGGCTCGAGGTCATCCTCCTATCTGCTGCGACGTTCGTCATGAGTGTCGCTAGCACCGCTGTGTGGCAAATGGTGGTGACGACGAGACAACGCGGCACAGTAGCCTACACCCCTGCTGAAACGCCCTTATACATCCCGCAAGCCATCATGTTGCTAGGACTGGTGATTTTTTTGTGGCAACTCGTCGCCAACTTGCTCGGCAACATCGCGTTTGCTGATCTGAACGCCGTCCAACAGAATGATAACGACAGTGAGCAACAGGGTGAGACCAGTGAGGTAATAGCATGACCGCACCCTTAGTGACGTTACTCGTCGCCTTGTTTGGCTTGCTTGGGGCGGGGTTTTGGATTGCACTGTCACTGTTGACAACAGCAGGGATTGGTTTGGAGTTTTTTACCCGTATCCCCATGGAACGGGTACTGGCGCAATCGCTTTGGAACAGCCTCAACAGTTGGTCACTGGCGGCACTGCCGATGTTTATCTTTTTGGGTGAGATGATTTTGCAAACCCGCATGTCCAAATTGCTCTTTGAAGGTTTGACACCGTGGGTACAGGGCATTCCGGGGCAACTTTTGCACACTAACGTGGCTGGCAGTGCCATCTTTGCGGCTGTTTCAGGGTCTTCACCGGCGACCGCTGCGACGATTGGCAAAATCACCCTCAAACAACTCGACGACCAAGGTTACGACAAAAATCTCAGCTACGGGTCGCTAGCAGGCGCAGGCACGATTGGTTTGATGATTCCGCCGAGTATTATCTTGATTGTCTACGGGGTGCTAGCAGAAGTGTCCATCGGCAAGTTATTTGTAGCGGGCATCTTGCCGGGGCTTATGATTGCTTTGCTCTATCACCTGTATATCGTCGTGCAAGTGGTGCGCAATCCAGCATTGGGGCCAAACACGAAGCTCGAGGTCACAGCACGCACCCGCCTCATCGCTTTAGTCAAACTTTTGCCTGTGTCGCTACTTATCGTCACCATCTTGGGATCTATTTACGCGGGGTGGGCGACACCCTCCGAAGCCGCTGCCATTGGCGTGCTCGGCTCGCTGATTGTGGCTGCCGTTTTGGGCGATTTGAACTGGCGTACGTTTTCAGTGGCTTTGCGCGGCACCCTCAACACCTCATCCATGATTTGTTTCATCATTGTGGGGGCAAGTTTTTTGTCGGTGGCCATGGGCTATTTGCGCCTCCCTGCCAACATTGCTAGTGCCATTGGGGCAATGGGCTTGAACCCTTATGTGTTGATTATCGTGTTGACGGTGTTTTACCTAATTTTGGGATTTTTCTTAGATGGCATTTCCATCATCGTCATGACTGTACCCATCAGCTTGCCGTTAATCATTCAAGCGGGATTTTCGCCCCTGTGGTTTGGGATTTTTTTGGTGATGGTCATTCAAGCTGGGCAAATCACCCCACCGGTGGGGTTTAACTTGTTTGTGGTGCAAGGGCTTACGGGGCAACCCATTGGACGCGTCGCCATTGCCGCACTGCCGTTTTGTTTGCTACTGCTCGTGGCACTCGCCATCATTACGATTTTTCCGGCGTTTGTGGCGTGGTTACCGTCGTTTGTCAATTAATGATGTTGTTAATTAATGTTGTTAATTAATGATGTTGTCAATGAGAACTGGCATCAAGGCTGTGTATGATGGGTGGTAATGGCTGACGCTCGAGCTGACAATCACCCCAACCTTCACCCCGATATTCATATTGACCCGCTGTTTTTTGGCTTGGCAGGCATATCGAGCCGTGGCTATCTTGGTTGGAGCAGTTGCGTGCTTCTCACGGTTAGGGGCACACGTGTGCTGTTTGATACCTGCGGCTACAACGAACGGGCTGAACTGGTCCAACGCTTAGCAGAGAGGCAGTTAACGCCCAATGACATCGATGTGGTGATGTTGAGCCATATTCACTTTGACCACGCGGTGAACGTTGGTTTGTTTGCTAGTGCTAGCGTGTATGTCCACGAGATTGACATGGCGCACGCACACGATAACCATATGCGCGATTTAGCCGTGCCTGTCGAGATTTTACCCATGTTGGACGCTCGTAAAGATGTACACATTCTCAGGGGAAAAACGGGCACGTGCGCAGGTATTAACTGGTTTTTAGCCCCCGGGCATACGCCTGGTTTGATTGCTTTGGAAGTAACAAACGAACAAGGGTGTGTGGTGCTAGCCTCAGACGCGGTGAAAAACCTCGAGGCACTCACCCAAGGTACTATTCAAAACACCTGGGATGAAGTAACGACCAAAAAGACATTGGCAGAGGTAGCAGCTCGAGCTACCCACATTTTGCCAGGGCATGACGGGTGGCTCGAGCGCACCCCTACAGGTTTCCAGCGCAAAGACACACCTACCGTTGATATTCACACCACACATACATGGCATGTCCATGCCTAAGCACCTGACCCGCCGCCGCTTTCTCCAGTCTTTAGCTACGATGGGCGCGGTTGGCCTTGGCGGTGTTACTTACCTGTGGCAAGTCGAACCACGTTGGCTCACCTTGCAAGAACATGACCTGCCGATTGCCACGTTGCCAACGGCATTTGATGGTTTGCGCATCGTCCAACTCAGTGACATTCACATTGACCCGCTGTACCGCTATGGTTACGTGGCGCGGGTAGTGGAACGGGTGAACGCCCTCGAGCCTGATGTGGTCGTTTTGACCGGAGATTATGTCACGCAAGACGCTGGCGCAGCCGCGCCCTTAGCAGCAATGTTGGCGGGTTTGCGTGCACCCCTTGGCACGTACGCTGTTTTGGGCAACCACGACGTGTGGCGTAGCAAACGCGTGGCGGTGCGCAATGGTTTTGTGCAAGCAGGCATTCCTATGTTGGAAAACGACCATGTTGTGCTGGCTCGAGCTGGTCAAACGTTGGTCGTAGCAGGCTTAGATGACGGTTGGGGTGGCCGTCCTAGCTTGCGCCAAGCCTTAGATGCCGCCCCTGACGCGCCTGTGATTTTGCTGTTACACGAGCCTGACTTAGTAACCCGTTATCAACACGAACCACGCATCGTTGTGCAACTGTCTGGCCACAGCCACGGCGGTCAGGTGCGTATCCCCGGTCATGGGGCGATATATTTGCCGCGCTACGCTCAGCAGTTTGATGCTGGCATCTACCGCGTCGGTAACACGTGGCTCAACACCAACGTGGGTCTGGGGATGACCAGCTACGGCATCACCACGCCCCCTGTGCGCTTCAACTGTCCGCCTGAAATCAGCGTGCTCACCTTGCGCAGACAAAACCCAGAAACAGGGGTAGACAGTCGTTCGTCTTATGTTGCTGTGTAGCTTGTATAGCGCCACAACCCAAAACGGCTACTATGCCTTGTCTAACAAGTATGCCTCGTCTAGCAGGCGAAAACGCACGGTTTGACCTTGGCGAATTTGGGCAGCCCTTGGTAAATCTGCCGGATGCAACAGCGCGGGTTTGTGATAGCCGCCAATAGTACCCCTATCGTGCAACAACAAAATGGGATGAGCACCAGGCGGGACTTGAATCGCCCCAATAGGCACAGCTTCAGACGTAAGTTCGCCACCGGGCACATCGCCATCAGCCAGACGTAACCCCATGCGGTCAGCGTTGCTCACGGTGAATGTCTGCTTTGTCAGGGCGTTCAAGGCATCTTTGGAGGCCTGCGGTCCTGGGGTGATGCGCAAGGAGACCGCATCACGAGGGGCATGCCAAGGGTGAAACATGCGGCTGGCTCGAGCCACCTTCACCTCACGCACCCCCAACACATCCCCTGCTTTGAGCGGCATGCCAATATTTCCTTTTAAGTCAACGGAGCTACTGCCCATAAACCTATCACTGGCGATGCCCCCAGCCACGGCCAGATAACTGCGCACCCCTGTGCTCGAGGGAACAAACGTCAGTTCATCACCCACCTCAAGATAGAAACTACGCGGCGTTACCACGTCTTGCCCGTTGTGCTTGGCCTGCATCCCCCAACCTGCTACAGCCACCACACAAGGTGACACCGCTTGATAACTGCCCCCCATTAAGCTCATTTCAACGACAGGCGCAAATGGGTCATTACCTACCAGACGGTTAGCGAGCGTACCAGACACCGCGTCCAACATGCCCCCACGACACAAACCGTAACGGCCTGCTAGCACGCGGCCACCATCAACCACGATGTCAAGCAAGCCTGCTTTGGTGACCTCGAGCACCGCATGGTCTGGTTGTTCGGGCAGTAATCTGAGCGGGGTAACGTCTGCGGGCGCTTCGCCTTCTTGGGGCAAAAAACGCACTGTATCGCCTGGTTCCAACCAAAACGGCGTGTCGCGGTGCGGGTCGTACATAGCGACAAGTGCGTGTCCCAACAAGTTCCAACCTCCCGGTGACACACTGGGATAAATACCGGTTTGACTGCCCGTCATGGCCACGCTGTGCGCCGGAATGCGCACCCTTGGCGTGCTGCGGCGTGGCATGTGAATGGCTTTGGGCACGCTGCCCATAAAGGCAAACCCCGGTGTAAAGCCCAGGGCGTACACGTGATAATCGGGGCGGCTGTGCAGGGCAATCACATCGTGAACGGACAATGCTGCTTTGTCTGCTACCTCGGCTAAATCTTCGCCGTCATAACGCACTGGCACAGTCTTAGGGGGTGCGAGGGTGGTTGATGTCTGTTGTGGTCGTTGCTGTTCGCACCAGTGGCGCACAGTTGTTTCGCTAACGCGGTTGGCGTCGTATTCAACATAAAGGCTGTTGTAACTAGGGATGATGTCGCTGATGCCCGCCAAGGGTAGCTCGAGCAACGCCCCAGCTAGCGCGTGCACCCGTTGATTGACAGCACGGTCAATGCCCCCTTCCATGCGCACATATACGCCCCGCCACGCCGGACGCTGACTCATGTATTACCCGCTAGGCACAACATCATCTCAACACCACCTGTAAACATCACTACCTAAAACGCCTTGACGGTGATGCCTGCGGCGTTGAGCGCGTCGCGCATGGTAGCTGCGATGGTGACGGCTTCGGGGTTGTCACCGTGAATGCATAAGGTTTCTGCTTGCAGGGTGATGCTGCCGCCATTAAGTGTGTCTAAGGGTTGACCGGTGACCATCTTGACGGCACGGGCTGCAGCTTCGTGGGGATCGTGGATGCTCGAGCCAGCTAACTTCCTCGGTGCGAGGCTACCATCACGCATATAAGCCCGTTCTGGAAAGGCTTCACGGACGACTTTTACCCCTGTGGCCGCAGCCGTTTCCACCATACGCGTACCTGCTAGTGCTACAAACGGCACACCAGCACCCGTGTCTTGGGAAGGGTCTCGGGAAGGGTCTTGGGAAGGGTCTTGGGTAGCATCTTGGGTGGCATTAGCAATGGCCGTACAAATGTCCGCGTTGGCGAGCGCGTACCAGTGCAACGCCCCATGGGCTTTGACGTGGTGCAGGGGCATGTCAGCAAGCCGTAAAAACGCTTGCAGCGCCCCGATTTGATAGAGCACATCGGCATAAACTTCATCGGCTGAAGCTTGCATAATGCGCCTACCAAAACCCACTTTGTCGTAAAACCCTGGGTGCGCCCCTACCGCCACGCCATTATCTTTGGCTAGGGTAATGGATTGTTTGATGGTGAGCGGGTCGCCCGCATGAAACCCACAGGCCAAATTGACCGAGGTGATATGTGCAAAAAGCGCTTCATCGTTACCCAACTGCCAGCGTCCAAACGACTCGCCAGCGTCAGCGTTAATATCAACATGCATGCCGTATGCTACCGCGTCCAACACAAACAACGCTAATCTTGTCTCGTGCTCAGTACCTGCCCGAAACAGCAGCTAGGCTATGGCAACGTGAAGATCAATCAGTCATCTCATAGCTTAGGGCTACGTTTGACATAGGGCTTTGGATAGTTTCTGGCTATGCTCGAGCCATTGCCTCATCATAAAAAACAACAAGCCCCGTCTTAGAAGGGGCTTTTGCTTCTTTTACACACTTGACTCTCTTACAAAAACGCGGCGGC
Source organism: uncultured bacterium (assembly GCA_964550765.1). Taxonomy (GTDB): domain Bacteria; phylum Deinococcota; class Deinococci; order Deinococcales; family Trueperaceae; genus JBCCBI01. The sequence continues at coordinate 52,201 of CAZKAZ010000031.1, forward strand.
GTGCGCCTGAAACACGCCGCCAACACCTGGAAGGAAGTAGAAGGAGGGGGCTAGTGAATGCGCCGCGACGTGTGCACTCAGCGAATGCTGAAGCCAGATAACGTCTTTTGTCGGCACATTAACCTTACGCCTCATACTGCTACAAAACGTTACAAAGCAGCCAATGTTATGCACTTTTGTTATAGCTTGGATGCTCGAGCTGCTATATCTTGTACTGACATCTAGCACACTAGCCCCTGTAGATAACTGGGGTGAACAACTGGATTAGTAACCTGATTTGTGCCTAGAACTGGCAATCGCCCGACTCAAAATCATCACCGGTACGATGCCTACAAGCACAATCATGAGCGCTAAGCCAGAAGACTCAACTAGCCGCTCATCAGACGCTAGCCGGTACACCCGCGTTGCCAAGGTTTCAAAGTTGAAAGGCCGCACAATCACGGTGATGGGCAATTCTTTGATGACATCGACGAACACCAACAAAATGGCCGTTAACAAGCTTCCGCGCATCAGCGGCACATGCACCCGCCACAGACGGCTTATCGAGCGGTGACCGAGGCTCTGGGCGGCGTCGTCCATACTGGGGGTGATGGCGCTCAAACTGGCTTCGACCATCCCCAAAGCCACCGCCAAAAAGCGCACCACATAAGCAAACACCAAACCTACCAACGTACCGCTTAGTAGCAACCCTGAAGAAATGCCAAAGGTGTTACGTAACCAACCATCGAGGGTATTGTCAAACCAACCAAATGCCATGAGCACCCCTACGGCAATGACTGAACCGGGCACAGCGTAGCCCAAGGCTGCCACTCGAGTAGCCAACTTCGTCACCCGATTGGGATACAAACGCAGACCATAAGCAAGCAACAGCGACACGATTAACGCTACTGCTGCCGTAATGACCGCGAGTAACAAACTGTTGCTGGCATAGCCCCACACATCGGCGTCTAAGGCTTCTGTGGTGTTGCGTAGCGCCATATTCATAAGTAAACCCGCTGGCACGGCAAACCCGAGGGCAATGGGCAACGCACATACCAACCACGCGCTAAGCGCCCGCCATCCTGATAACTGATAGCGCGGCAGCGTGCGGTAGCGTTCGTGACCCCTGCTTGAGGTTTTGCCTTGTTTGCGAGAACGGCGCTCGAGCAGTAGCAACACCAATACAAACAACAACAGTACCGCCGACAGTTGCGCTGCCGCCGCCCGTTCCCCTAGGCCATACCACGTGCGATAAATCCCGGTAGTGAACGTCTGCACGCCAAAATAATCCACCGTGCCAAAGTCCGACAGGGTTTCCATACAGACCAGCGCCACCCCAGCCACGATAGCTGGACGGGCTAGGGGCAATGCCACCGTGAAGAAACTGCGCCACGCACTGCGCCCCAAACTGCGGCTGGCCTCGAGCAAAGACACCGACTGTTCTAAGAAGGTCGCCCGGGTCAGCATGTACACATACGGATAGAGCACTAACGCAAGTAGCAACATCGCTCCACCTTTTGAACGCACATTGGGAAACCAATATTCTCTAGGCCCCCAGCCGAACATTTCTCGCAAGGTCGTTTGTACCGGGCCTGCGAACTCGAGCACATCCGTGTAGGTGTACGCCAGCAAATACGCAGGCATCGCCATCGGTAGTAACAACGCCCATTCAAACACCCACCTGCCCGGAAAGCGGCACATCGTCACTAACCACGCCGTACTAACACCAAGCACAAGCGCCCCACTAGCCACGCCCACCATCAACCACAGCGAATTGCGCACGTAGCGCGGCAAGACGGTCTGCTGTAAATGTTGCCACACGTCTCCTGTGGGCACAAACAAATGCGCCAACACCACCACGACAGGAATGGCTAGCAGCAAGGTAATAGCAAGTACTGTTACCATCCAACTGCGATTGGGACGGCGCTGGCGACGGGTAGAGATGTGGGAGGTTGTAAACGTATTATCCATAACTTCTATAATCCATAACTTTTTTGCGATGGGTCTTGGGGGGGTGGCTCGAGTGTCTAACTTGTCACTGTCTAACTTGTCACTGTCTAGCCTGTCACTGTCTAGCTTGTCATTAAGGTAGCCCAGAATGGCGCAAAAGGTTTTGTAGCAACAAACCAGCAACCCCTCAATTCAGTGTACAACGCCATCAACAAACGATGCGAACCTCTAGCAATATTGCCATGATTGATGTCTATAGATTGTATTTCCATCATTGGCGTCTACACAGTTGAACGCACTTTGTATCGATGTGGCATTGATTTTGTATCGATGTGACGTTGGTCAACATCAGCAACTGTAGCAACGACAGGCGTTGTTGCACAAATTGGGCTTCGTAAGTGGTTTCCCAATTTTTCTTTCGGAGTATTCGCGAGCATTTTTTGCTCTGAGATGGTAATGGGCTTTTTTAGGCATCATCTAGCCCCTGACCAGAAATCCACTTTCGATTTTCGTATTCATGCAACAAAGCCGACTGACTCTATAGACTAACTTGGTGGACTGAAGGCGCAGGTTATACAATCAAGACACGTGAACTTCGTAACTGGTGCACCAGCTTCGGGCAAAACCACGCGCCTTTTGCAGATTGCCAAACACGCCCTAGCGCAAGACCAACGCGTGTGGTGGGTGGGTCTGCCAACGCAGCGCAGTGACATTTATCGCCGCGCGACTACGCAAGGGGCGCTGTTGGGGTTGGAATTTTTGTCGTCGCAGCAGGTCTATTACCGCTTGCTGGCCGCCGCTCAAGCCCTCAAACCACTCTTGGTAGGTACCGGGCGCATTGCTTACGTGGGCGAAGCCCTAAAGATTTTGGAAAACGACTTGCCCTCACCCGGCGAAGCGCGCCTTTTTAGTATGGCCATTGCCGAAGCCAAACGTTTTGGGCATGATGCAAGCAGCTTGGCTCGAGCCCTCACCCCTCACACGTCTCATAACGATCTTGACGACACACTCG
>CAZKAZ010000032.1:0-54566 GCA_964550765.1 uncultured bacterium
TTGATAAGACATTGCTTGACAAGACATTGGACGTAAGCCCCATCAAGCACCAACCCGAGTAAACACCTGAGATAAAAAAAGTCGCGTCACTGTCGTGAGACAAAAAAGATTCTCAAGGACATCATCAAAGACCGTAATTGAAGACTCTACAAAGACACTATCCGAACTCAGCAATAGAGGAGACCACCATGCCTATTTTCCGTTCCCCTTATGACCCAAACCAGACCCGCTGGTTGCGCGGTAACTTGCACAGCCACACCACCAACAGTGACGGCAGCCGCACGCCTCAAGGGGTCATTGACGACTACGCCGTGCATGGTTACGACTTTTTGATGCTCAGTGACCATGACTATCTGACCGATCCGACCCCGTTTGATGCTAAGGGGATGGTGCTGCTGCGGGGATTAGAAGTGTCTGCTGAAGGCCCGCACATCTTGCAGGTTGGTGCCCGCGAACTGGTGCCGCCTGATGCCGACCGGCAAAAGGTCATTGATGCCATTAATGCCGATGGGGCGTTGGCCATTGCCTGTCATCCGAACCGCAATTTGTACAATGACCACTGGCAGCAGGACGTGCTCGAGCACCTCAGTAACTACGCTGGCATCGAAATCTACAACGGCACCACCCGCCGCAACGAAGGTGAATCCGCCGCGACCAACCGCTGGGATATGCTGCTTAGCAAGGGCGTGAACGTTTGGGGTTACGCCAACGACGACAGCCACTACGACGGTGACGCCGCCCTTGCGTGGAACGTTGTACAAGTCCCCGAAGTCAGTGACGCCGCCATTGTCGACGCCTTAAAAGCGGGTCGTTTTTACGCGTCTACGGGTGTCACTATCGACCATATACGCGCCGAAGGGGACTACCTCAACGTGTTTGCTAAAGACGCCAAACGCATCACCGTCATCGCCGATAGAGGGAAGCGAATTGCCCAAATCGACAGCAACCACCTGCACTATCGCTTACCCGAAGACGCGCTTTGGCGCTATGTTCGCGTGGAATTGTGGGGTGAAGGGGAAACCCAAGCGTGGACGCAACCGTTTTGGATTGATAAGTGAGTTTTGTTGATGCTACCTCCGGCACGCTGTGGAACATCGTCACGGTGCTGCTTGGTTCAACGTTGGGCTTATTATTGCGGGGGCGTTTACCGAGTAGCATCATCGCGGTGGTCATGCAAGCCATCGGCCTCACCACGCTATTTATTGGTGTTACCAACGCGGGTGATTTGCTGCTCGTGAGTGAACCGCCCGGCGTTATTTTGGGGTTGATGGCGCTAGCAATAGGCGGGGCACTCGGTGAGTGGTGGGGTATTGAAGATGGTCTCGAGCAACTCGGCAACCGCTTAAAAACCCGTTTTAAGGGTGAAGGGCGTTTTACCGAAGGTTTTGTGGCGGCCAGTTTGCTGTTTTGCGTAGGCCCACTCACGCTTATTGGCAGCATTCAAAATGGTCTCGTCGGAGATGATTCGTTTTTGCTCTTAAAAGCCACCCTAGACGGGTTTTCGTCGTTGGCGCTGTCTGCTACGTTTGGGTTTGGGGTGCTGTTTTCGGTGGTGATTATCGCCCTGTATCAAGGGGGCTTGTCGCTAGCGGCGGGGCTTTTTGCAGAGCTTATTCCTGAACCTGCTACTGACCCGAGGGTGCTGCTTGTTAATGGGGTAGGTGGGCTCATGATTATTGGTTTGGGGGTGAATTTGCTCGAGCTAAAACGCATCCGTGTCGGCAGTTTGCTTCCCGCGCTTGTGCTCATCGTCGCTTTGTATTACTTGGGTTTGCTTGCCTACTGATTCCTTAACTGGTTTACGGCAAAAACTGGTTTACGGCAAAAGACATTAGTCGTCAGTTAGTCGTCAATTAGTCGTCAAAACGCCATCGCGTATCCTGCCTTGGTTGCCGTTGCTAGGTTTTACTGCCTGACGCAAAAAAAGGACGAACCACAGTCCGCCCTTTCGGTGATGCTCGCATTGGTTTAGGCAGGTACAGCCAAAGCATCTTCAAACACACCCGGCAAGTGCGGGGCATTGAGGATGCTCGCTAGGGCTTCCATCAGGGTGAGGTAGTGCTCGGCGTGAGCGTTTTCGCCCATCAGTCCTAAGCGCCAGATTTTACCTGCGGTGGCACCTAGTCCGCCTGTCACGCTGATGGCGTAGTCGTGGCGCAGTTGGTGGCGCACTTTGGCGTCGTCAACGGTATCGGGCAGGGCGACTGCCAAGACGGTGGGCAGGCGGTAGCTTTCGGGGATAAACGCACGGAAACCGAGGGTCTCGAGCGCCGTCAAAGCAGCATTGCCGATGGTGTGTACTCGAGCTGTCCTTGCTTCAACCCCTTCTTCTAAAGCAGCACGAATGGCTTCGCCTGTTGCCCAGTGCAAATGTACCGGAATGGTGTGGTGATACTGCCTGCCTTGTTCACCGGGTTCCCAGTAGCGCATCATGCCGAGCATGTCGGAATACCAGGTGGCTACAGGCGTTTTGCGGGCGCGAATCACCTCAGTAGCCCGTTCACTTAAAGCAATAGGGGCAAGTCCGGGCGGGGCAGAAAGGCACTTCTGAGAACCTGTGTAGGCATAATCAATACCCCAAGCTTGCATGTCAAATGCCAGCATGCCCACCGTCGTTACCGCGTCAGCGACCATCAGTGCGCCAACTTCTTTGGCAATGGCAGCAATATGTTTGACGGGATTCATTACCCCGGTGCTGGTTTCACCGTGTACAGCGGCCATCACTTTGGGCTTAACCTCATGGGCCACGCGGCGCACTTCGTCAAGGTCAATGGGGCTTGACGCCGGAAAAGACACGGGCACAACATGCGCCCCTAAACGGGTGGCCATGTCAATTTTGCGGTCGCCAAACACACCGTTACTGACAATCAAAACGGTATCTCCCGCTTCGAGCAAATTGGCCAGTCCCGCTTCCATACCAAGAGATCCTGTTCCGGAAAGAAGACTGGTAAAGCCGCGTCCGCCCGTCTGATACAGATCATGCAAGTCGCTGACGATGCGGTCGTTGTAGGCAAAAACATCGGGATCCATATGACCGCGCATCGCCCAGTGAAAGGCGTCTTGGGCGCGGGGATGAATGGGTGTTGGGCCAGGGGTTAACAAAAGTACGGGTTGAAACACGAGCGAACCTCACCTAAATTGAAAATGAAACCTAAAAATAATGACAGGGTTATGTGCTGCTGTGTGACGCTAGCAGCAAGCGTACATGTGCCCGCAAGGGCGAGCGGTAATGCAAGGTTGGTCGTGTTAAATCTCCATAAGCCAATCACATCCAGAGCGGTTACGTTTTGCCATTAAACACTGTCACAGTGATTCAACAATGTTAGTTGGCGTACAACAAAAGAGCAAGCAATAAAAAAAGACCGTGCCGAAGGGCAGGTCAAAAAGAGTGGCGCACCGTTACGTACGTCCACTTAGTCACTAGCTCGTTGGTTGCTGGCACACTGCACACGCAAAAAAGGCGGCAAAGACCGCGTCATTGAAGTGTGGGTGCGTACCATGGTCTGACTTTAGCAGGCGGCGCGGGCTTTGTAAAGTGTGATGCTTAACGCTTCGGGTGTAGGTCTTCGTAATGACGCACTGAGTAATGGCGTACTGAACGTCACTGCAGGAGGGTCATAGTTGTGTTTGAGTAAACAAAGCGTGAATCTCGAGCTAACCTGTGGTTACCTTGAAATGTTTTATGCTTAACTATAACGTAAATCTGCATGAAATTATGTTAGAAAATTATATAACCTGCTCGAGCCAACCCTGTCCCCATTAGTTCCCATGACCCATTAGTTCTCATGACGAAGTGGAGTAAACATGTCAGACGTGCCACGTCAGCCGTCCCAAGAATCTAAACGAACATCCCAACAACCACCACAAGACCAACCGCCACAAGACCAACTGTCACAAGAGCAACCGCCACAAGACCAACCGCCACAAGACCAACAGCCACAGTGGCTCAAAGTCTTTGACAAAATCCCAGGTTGGACTATTCCCATCGCGTTTGCTGCTCTTGTTGCTTTGGCCTATGTCGCCATACCGTCTTTTCAAGATTTTGTTGACAAAGCCTATCGGCTTATTGCTAACGAACGCCAAGACGCCTTTCAGCAGTGGATTGAGGGTTATGGCGCGTGGGCACCTATCATCTTGATGGCTGTGATGCTTTTGCAGACGATTATTCCGGTGATTCCTTCGGTGGTTATTATGGTGGCTGCAGTGTTGGCATTTGGGGTGGTGTGGGGTAGTGTGCTCAGTTGGCTAGGACTCCTCGCAGCAGCGTGTTTGGCGTATGTGGGAGGGCGCTTGCTAGGGCCAGCGACGATTTACCGTCTCATTGGCGCAAAGACTGAAAACCGTCTCGAAGCTATCTTGGATGACTACGGGATGGGGGCGGTGGTGTTTGCTCGAGTATCGCCTGTTTTGTCAACTGATGCCATCAGTTTTGTGGCTGGTTTGATAGGTATGCGCTTTTGGCATTTTCTTGCGGCAACCGCCGTAGGCACGTTGCCACTGCTGCTACTTATTGCGGTGTTGGCTCGAGATTTTAATACGCTCGAGCGCGGCTTGTTGGTTATGTCCATTGTGTCTGCCTTGATGTTTGTGGCTTACTTGGGCTATCAAGCCTGGCAAAAACGCCAAAACTGACCTAGTACTCCGGCTAAGATTGGTGTGACGCGGTTTGTATGATGCGGTTTGTGTGATGCGGTCAAAAAATATCCCAGATTCCCGCATTGATTCACGAAAATCTGGGTGACGTCTTCATAGCATTTCCATGACTAACGTCTACATAGTTGGGTGCATTTTATGTCGATGCGACGTTGGTAAACATCAGCAACTGTAGAAACAACACGTGGAATTGCTGTAAGTCAAGGATTAACGTTGTTGTGACGCGCTCAGGCGCGCATGTACCGATTAAACCTTGCCGATTAGACTTTGCCGATTAGACTTTGCCGATTAGACTTTAAACCTGCCGTTTTCTTGGAACAGTTCGCCGTCCAAGTAAATCGCCCCACCTTGGCGCAGGTCGCAGATCATGTCCCAGTGAATGGCGGATTCGTTGGTGCCGCCCGTTTCGGTGTAAGACTGACCCAACGCCAGGTGCACGGTGCCGCCAATTTTCTCGTCGTACAAAATTGACTTGGTGGGCACTTGAATGTTGAAATTCGTGCCGATGCCTAGTTCACCTAAATAGCGTGCGCCCGTATCGCTATTAAGTTGAGCTTGTAGCAAATCATCCCCCTTATCAGCAGTAGCATGAACAGCTTTGCCGTTTTCAAAGGTGATGCGAATGTTTTCTACTTCCACGCCACTGACCGCACTCGGCACACTGTAGGTGATGTGACCGTTGGCGCTGTCTTCAATAGGACCTGTGAACACTTCACCGCTAGGCATGTTGTGGTGGCCGTCGCTATTGACCCAGGTGCGCCCGCCCACGTTCAGCGTCAGGTCTGTGCCTTCAGCGACGATGCGCACGGTTTTGGCCGCGGCTAAGTGGTTGATTAATTCCGCTTGAAACGCGTGTAACTCGCGCCACTTAGCCACCGGATCAGCTTCAAACAGATACATTGCCCCGTAGACAAACTGTTCGTAGTCATCCAAGCTCATGCCTGCATCTTGGGCGCTAGCATTGGTAGGAAATTGCGTGCCCACCCATTTGGTTTTGAGGCGCAAGTTTTGCACCACGCGCTGCCGTTTGGCCAGTTTGGAGAGGGTTTCTTTGTTGGCGTTTTGTAACATGCGGTTGTTGCTGCCGCCGCGTACCCGCAGCCAAGCGTCGATTTGTTTGATTTCAGATAGCTCAAAGGTGGGTTCGCTGCTTAGATAGCGTTCGCTGACTAGCTCGAGCACATCCACCATCATCTCCGGATACGTCATGTGCAAAATTGGCTCTGCGTCTGCTTTGAGGACTTCGCGAACGAGCGCCCTAGCCATCGGCATGGCTTCGGTATCGAGGTTGATACTTACCCGTTCGCCTGCTTGCACCTCGCAGCAATACGACACGAGCAGTTGAGCATATTTTTCATGGATAGGATGAATCATGGCAGGCAGTTTATCACGGGTGTTTGCATGTAGACCCCGCACACGCTGCCTTATGTGTTTTCGTGGTGGGGGTCTTTTGGTTGCGCAGATGGCTTGGCTCGAGCCACTCAGCGAACGTGCCTAACGTAACCTTAGCGCCGCAATAAACTCATCCGAAACAGCGGGCGGTGTCCTTGGGGAGCATGTGCCGGATAGTGTTCAGCGGTGCGAACTTCTTCAAAGGTGACAAACGCTTTCGGGTTGAGTTGACCGACAATCTCTAGTGCTTGCCGTCGGCGTTTTTTGGAGATGACCGAGTACGCGATGCGCACGCTACCGTCGCGGCCTTCAGCGTTCACCACGGTAACGACAAACCCCGCTTCACGCAGTGCCGGCGCTACTTGTGGTGAACCCACCGGGGCAATTACCTGCATGACGCTTTTGCCCATCGCTAGCCAACGTTCGACTGTTACCCCGAGCATGGTACCTGTGGCAAAACCCGCGCAGTAGGCAACAGCTTTAATGGGTTCGTCTAAGCTCGAGAGCACCTGTGCCACACTCACCAACCAGATGAGCGACTCGACAAACCCCAAAAGTCCCGCCAGCAACCTGTATCCGCGCACCAACATGGCGATGCGCAACGTGCCAATGGTCACGTCGGTGACGCGCAAGCCAAAGATTACGAGTGCGCTCAGTAACACGCTTGTATCAAGGGCGCTAAAAGCTGAGAAGTCAATATTGCTTAACATGGGATGTCCTTACGTACTCTGAAGTGCTCGAGCACTCGAGCATTCGTATCATAGAACATTATTGCCTTCAACGCTAGCTGACAAACGACCCATGCATACCTCATTCACCTGTGATGACACTGCCTCATTACAGCGCCTCAATTACAGTGACTGAAAGCAAAGCGTATGCTACGGCTATGAAATGCTTGTTTTGTTGTTTGTTGCTGGTGTTGGCGAGTGCATTTGCTCAGGGAGATACCTTTGCCGCACGCCATATTTGGGACGTGGTGAACGCTGATTGGAACGAAGACGGACGTTTTGACAAAGCGTTACTTGCGATTAACCCGGATGACTCGAGCCAAGTTGATTTGTATCTGTATCTCTCGAGCGAAAAAGGCTTGCTGTTAGCGACTTACGTACCTGCTGTGGCTTGGCATGGCGAGATGTTTGGTACGCAACCAGACTTGGATGTTAATGCTCGAGGTTCACTGCTTATCTATTCCCAAAACGATGCCATTGGTCGCAACCGCTGGCGTGAAACCATCACCGTGGCCTACCGCGAGGGGCAATTCGTCGTGGCGGGTTACACCTACACGAGTCGTGACACCTTAGACCTTGACAACACCATGTCGTGCGATGTCAACTTGCTCACTGGGCAAGGGGTATTGAACGGGGAAGCATTTGCGCTCGAGCCTGAGCGGGTATCGTTTGCTGAACTGGAAGATAGAGTATATTTCGCTTGTTTTTCGGTAGAGTGATTGGTTAGCTCGAGCTAACTGAGGTTTTTCATTCACGCCAACTTATTCACGCCAACTTATTCAGGCCAACTTATTCAGGCCAACTTATTCAGGCCAACTTATTCAGGCCAACGCCGCACAGTGCCGTTCACGCTGGTGATGCTTGCGGGTAATGTTCTTGGGTCAATCATCATCATAGTGGCAAGGTCAAACGTCGTTTCGCGGATGGTGGTACGCTCAGTAGTATCAAAGTCAACATCGAGTAAGGTTGCTGTTGAGCGGGCAGGTGCGTCGCTGCCAATCAGTTGCCGCCCGCCGACGCCACCTGTGTGCAGTAAGTACATGTCGCCATATTGCGCTGGGTAATAGGCCGCATGGTGACCGCTGATGTAGAGGTCGATGCCGCTACGACTAAGCCACGTCGCTAGGGCTGCACCATTGTTGAGTACTTCGCCGGGCTGGTTTTTGCTGGCTGCCACACCAAACAAAGGCAAGTGTCCAACGAGAATACGCGCTCGAGCATTCACCACTTCAGGCCGAGATAATTCAGTTGCCAACCACTCGAGCTGCCCCTCGCTAATCATCGCGCTAGATGCGTCCCACACGGCAAAAAAAACATCATTCACAAGTAAACTGGTGTGAAAGGGAGCATCACGCCTGTCAAGGTAATGTGCTGGCGTGCTGATGGGTTGCCAGTAGCTTCTGGCGGCGGCGCGTTCTCGAGCAAAGACGTAGTTGTTTTGACTGCGTTGGCTCGAGCCGTCGTGATTGCCCATCGCCACAATCAGGGGAATGCCGGCTTGCCCTAGAGGCGCACGCACATGGTCATCAAAGGCGTTCCACATCTGGGCAAAACGCTCAGCTGGCAAGTCACGGTTTTGTCCGGCAATCACGTCCCCGGCTGAAACAAACGCATCAACTTGCCACGTCTGGGCAAGCGCGATGATTCTATCGACGCTGGCGGCATAATCAACCGAGCCATAAGCGCCGTTGAAGTCACTTAAGATGAGTACGCGTAGGTCACCTCGAGGGGGCAGTTGTGCGGTTGCTAGCGCAGCTAAACTCAAAAGAACAACCCAACTAACGACATAGCTGATGACACGAAGGTTAACGCCAATCATGATGGTTAACCTATCACGCAGACAGAACACACAGACAGAAAACATGTGCGGGCTGTTGCATGGGTTGGTTTTTCATGCCCCGCCAGCCGATGCTTGGTACACTGCCTTGTGACATCAGACTCAGAACTGCCTGCCGAACGGTTGCAAAAGGTATTGGCTCGAGCAGGCATCACCAGCCGCCGCAAAGCCGAGGTACTCATCGAGCAAGGACGGGTGCAGGTGAACGGAATGGTTGCCCACGTGGGTATAAAAGTGACACCGCGTGATGAACTGCTCGTAGACGGTGAACCCGTGGCGCGGCAAGTTGATACCGTGAGTTATGCGTTTTTTAAGCCCACTGGGGTGATTACCAGCGTCAGCGACGACCGAGGCAGGCAGACGGTGATGGATTTTTTGCCCGATGTGCCCGGTTTGCACCCGGTGGGGCGTTTGGACTTGGACTCAGCCGGGTTACTGATCATGACCAACGATGGCGACTTGACCCTGCGCCTTAGCCACCCGCGTTTTGAACACCGTAAGACGTACAAAGTTACCTGCCGCGAAGGGCGGGTCAGTAATGACGCCATCCGGCAACTAGAACAAGGTGTGATGCTAGAAGATGGCCTTGCCAAAGCCAAACGTGCCCGCCCTAGCAAAGAGGGTTGTACGCTGGTGCTAGCTGAAGGCCGCAACCGTCAAGTGCGCCGCATGCTGGCCGCGCTGGGATATGAAGTGACGGCACTCTTGCGCACCCATATCGACAAATTGCCACTTGGGAGTTTGCGGGCAGGAGAATACCGCCAACTGCACGAAGCGGATTTCATTCGCTTGGGCTATTCCAAACGCCCCCCCAAACGTCATGCCAAAACCCGTTACGGTGATAGTTGAGTTTGTAGATGGCTGTAAGGGCTGCGTGGCTCGAGCATCGCAATTTGACTGCTGGCTGCGTGTTACATTGACCTACGAGACGAACGGCGCAATCCTAAGCGCAACTCACCGCCAACACATACGCTGCTGATGGTTTAGCCACCATAATGTGGTATCAGCGCAGCGAACGCGATTTGTTTTTGTGAGAACGGGGTTTTTTTGTGAGTGATTCGATTTTTGTGTCTGGTACGGGCACGGTGCAGATTAGCCAAGCGGAAATCAATGCCCGCATCAAAGAACTTGGTGCTCAGATTCGCGCTGACTATCAAGACAATCCACCGCATCTTATTTGCGTCTTAAACGGCGCGTTTATCTTTATGGCAGACTTGGTGCGCGCTATTGACTTGCCGCTTTCAACGGATTTTTTGTCGGTATCAAGTTACGGTTCACGCACCGAAACCAGCGGTGAAGTGCGGCTCGTTAAAGACCTCGAGCAATCCCTTAAAAACAAACACGTCATTGTCGTCGAAGACATCATCGACACCGGTCTAACCATGCAGTACCTGCTGAGTTACTTGCAAGGGCGTGCGCCTTTGTCGGTGCGTATTGCGTCGCTACTTTCCAAACCGTCACGGCGACAAGTTGAGGTCAATATTGACTATTTAGGTTTTGAAATCGAAGATGCTTTTGTCTATGGTTACGGTCTAGACGTCGACCATCGCTATCGCAATTTGCCGTTTATTACCAGCCATAAACTCGAAACTGACGCAGGAGAAAATGCATGAAGCGGGTGTTGATGGGGTTATTGTTAGCCGTATTGTTAACGCTCGTAGGCGCAGAACCCCTCAATAATGCCCTGCGTCGTCCGCCGACGGTGCGCTGGCAAGCCCCTGCCGAAGTAGCCGCTGGGTTGCCGTTTACAGTCACGCTCGAGGCCGATCAAAACGTGCACTTTGCCGTGCGCTACGCTAGTCAAGAACAACAGCAAGAAGGCCGTGAGGCAGAACTCTCCTTTGTGGGTGATGTGGGGCAGCAGCGACTCGATATTGTGGTGACGGACGCTCGAGCAGCCCAATACCAAATGTCCACGCCGACTTACGGCCTACCCGAAGTTGTGCCGCTGTTGCAAGTCCCTCGCGAGGTGTTACCCGGACAAGCGTTCATGGCGCGGGTACAAGTGCCTTCTGCCCTGGTATCAGCTTCGGACGTGGTGGTCACGGTGTCGCTCGAGGGTGAACGACAACCCTTACCCCTGTATGACGTGGCAAGTGACCCCGCTTGGTCAAACCATGTAGCAGGGGCGAGTTTGCTGGCGTTGGGTAGTGTGCCTTTGGGGACACCCGCTGGCGAAGTGAGCCTTGACATCACTGTGCGTGACAGTTTCGGACGGCAGACGGTGCGCCGTTATCCGCTCACTGTCTTGCCCGATGAACGTCCCTTAGAAACGCTCAATATTCCTGCTGAACTGTTACCGCAAGCTAGCAGTGACAACCGAACCTTTGAAGAGGCCGCCTTGCGTGAGGTGTCAGTGTCGAACAGCCCCACACCCTTATGGCAAGCACCGTTTATCTTGCCTACCGAAGGTGAACCAACCAGCCTGTTTGGTGACTGGCGGCGCTACAGCAGCGAAGACGCGCCTCGCTATCACACGGGTCATGATATAGCTGCTTTGGTTGGGACGTCCGTGTTGGCTACCAATGATGGCGTGGTGGTGCTAGCAGGGGACTTTCCCATTCGGGGTGGTTTGGTAGTGATTGATCACGGCGCGAATGTCTTCAGTCACTACGCCCACCTCGAGGGCTATGATGTACGTGAAGGCGATACGGTCAGTCAAGGTGAGGTGATTGGTCGGGTAGGCTCAACAGGGATGTCTACTGGGCCGCACTTGCACTGGGAAATGCGTATTGGAGACCAGCCCACGTCACCGCTCGAGTGGGTTGGGCAGATGCTTCCCCCCAGCCAAACGCCAGCACTTGCTAGCAACTAATTCCTACAACGCACCGCTAACGAACGGACGCCCACACACCTGCCCGCGTGAATTGCGTAGACTGCCCTATGGCTGAATCGCTATTTAACTTTCTCAATTTAGTGCCCCTGCCGGTCTGGTTTAGCATGATGTTTTTCCCCCGTTCACGCTTTACTCAGCAGATGGTGCTGTCTTATTGGTTATACATCGCCCTTGGTGCGGTGTACGCCCTGACGCTCCTTTACAGCATCACCCAAGGGGGTGGCTTCGACCCATCGTTTGATGGGCTGCGCAGCGGGTTTTCTAACGAGTGGGGTTTTCTCACAGGCTGGACGCACTACTTGGCGCTAGATTTGTTTGTAGGGGTGTGGATTTTCCGCGATGCCAAGTATTGGGGCATTCGCACCACGTGGTACTTGCTCATCACCTTGTTTGCTGCCCCGCTTGGTTTGGCGTTGTACTTGTTCGTCCGCGAACGCAAAGACAAAACCCCACCCACGCGGATGGTGAACTGACGGTTCGGTATTGAGCGCGTCTTTTGCTTTTGTGTTCATTGTCAATTTGTCAAATAGAAAACGGCTACCGTGATTTTTGGTAGCCGTTTTTTTGTAATGGGGAAGAGGGTAGTCTTAGCGTCTCGTTAACGTCAGTGAGCAGTACGATGTCATAGAAATTCTACGTGTCGCTGTTACATTTTCCAACTTTTATCAACGTCACATTGACATCAATCGCGTTTAACTGTGTAGATGTCAATTATGGAAGTGATGGGAGTGCTAGTCAGCATAATGGGAATGTGTGCGTATGGTAGTGATACCCATTCCAATTGATTCCAGAAGAATCAATTCGCGCAGAGCGCGTAGGAACAGCTACGGATTCCGACGGAAACGGAAGAAAGTCTGTAGGACTTTTTGAAGTGTTTAGTTGGAATCCGTATGACTCGAGCTGTTCGTACTACGAGGTCTCGGCTGTTCGTACTACGAGGTCTCGGGCGTTGAAGCCGCGTCGCGCACCACACTGCGCAGCAAAATTGTGTAACCGACCACGCCAATGATGGCAAACGAAAACCACTGCATGGCGTAACCCAAGTGGCTGCCACTATCAAGTTTTTCTGGCTCGAGCATCACCGGATAATCCCCCGGCTGAGGCCGTTGGCTGGTGAGGCGTAAGTAGTGAGGTTCTAGCGTGTAGGGCATTTGTTGCTCGAGGCGGGCAAGGTTGGTAAAAAACACCGCGTCAAGCTCACCTGTTTCGGGATCTCGAGCCCCAAAACCTTCTTGGGGGACTTCACTGGGATATAACGTACCAGCCACTAATACATCACCTTCTGGCGGGGCAGCCTCAGCGACGGGGGGCGTGTCGTAGGCAAAAGGCACCCAACCGCGATTGACCAAAATGGCGCGGTTATCTTCAAACACAAGCGGCGTCAGCAGGTGATAGCCCGGTTCACCGCCGTGGGCACGTGAGCGCAATAAGACTTCTTCGCTGGTGTCATATTGACCCAGTTGTGCCACTTGCCGAAAGGTGCGTTCTTCAACAGGAATGTCTTGGCTTAAAAGGTCATAACGCCTAGGTTCAAAGTTTTGTTGGGCAATAATCTGAGCGTTGTAAGCACGGCGGGTTTGTAAGCGGCGCAGTTGCCATAAACCAAGGTTGATAAACACCACTATCAAAGTGAGGGCTAGTAAGTGTCCGGCCAGCCAGCGCGGACTGAGTAACGTTTTCATCATGCTCCTTAATAACAAGACAAGAGCAGCGTCACCAGTGGCAACCCTGCTCTCATGTTTAGATGTGTCGTACTAGACGGGTACTATTGACCTTCGCGCAGTTGGCGCAAGCGTTCGTTGAGTGAACGGGTGCGGTCTTCGATGCTGCGCAGTTCTTCTTGTGGTTCAGCAGGTGCTGTTTCAGCAGGTGCTGTGCTACTTTCGGGCATAGCCGTCCCTGCGGGCATACCACCATCTTCTGCTGGCATTTCCCGTTCGTACACCGAGAAGGGATCAACGGCTTCAAGGACCTGATTGGGCCCTTGGTAGAACGTCGGCACGATATAGACGAACAAGAGCACGAAAATCCACACACCGTCTACCAAGTGCCAGTAGGCGGTGGGTACTTCCATGCCGTTGTTAAGTTTTGGCGTGAAGTGACCGAGCATGCCGCGCACCAACGCCACAGTCAACATCGTGAGACCAAGAATCACGTGCAACCCGTGCAAGCCGGTAATAGAGAAGAAGGCTGCCAAGTAGAGGTTTTCGGTGGGATCACCAGTAGCAAGCAGTTCTTGCCACTCGAGCCACGTAAAGCCCAAGAAACACAACCCCAACAGAATCGTGGCTGCTAGTAAACCAATGAACGTTTTGCGCTTTTCGTGCAGCAAATCGTGGTGGGCAAAGTGCACCGTGACCGAACTGCCCAACAAGAAGGTGGTGTTAATCACCGCTAAGGTGACGTTTGGCATCTCAGCGGGCATCTCCATGCGCCCTGTGAACAGCAAGTAGAAATACGCCGAGAACATCATCAAAAAGAGGGCGATTTCAGACCCCAAGAACCAGTAGGTGCTGAGCATGCCGTTGTTCAAACTGGTGCGGTTGTGATGTTGAATTTCAAGTTCAACTTCTTCACTTTCAAACGCAGGTTCAAACGACCAAGCAATAGCAGACACCAACGCAATCGCTAGCCCTAACCAAGTCATTGCTCCTTGCAGCACCATGCCCGCTAGCATCACCGTAAGACCAATCGTGGTGAGTATTGGCCAGTAGCTTGACTGCGGCAAGTGAATGTCACTTGGGGACAATTTTTCTGATTCTTCAGGTGGCCACACGCCCATTTTTTGCCAGTCGTACAAAGGACGTTCACTTTTGTAGGTCGTCGGAAAGTTGGTAGCAAAGTTATACGCGGGCGGCGGGCTCGAGGTAGCCCACTCGAGCGTATACGCATCCCAAGGGTTATCACCGGCATCTTTGGGTTTGCGCAAGCTAATCATTACGTTGTAAACAAATAGCAAAAACCCTGCTGCTAACATGAATGACCCGACGGTGGAAATGGCGTTCCAGATACCCCAACCGATACCATCTTGGTAGGTGTAGATGCGGCGCGGCATCCCCAAAATACCCAAGATGTAATGCGGGAAGTAAGTAACCATAAAACCAACGAACCACAAACCTGTGAGCCATTTGCCCAAGGTTTCATCCAGCTTGCGGCCAGTCATTTTCGGGAACCAATAAAACACCCCTGCAAATATGATGAACACGCTGCCGCCGATGAGCACGTTGTGAAAATGGGCTACTACCCAGTAAGAATCGTGCATCTGCCACGTAAACGGCACAATCGCCAAAGCGACGCCCGTGATACCTGCGATGGTGAATAGGAAGATGAAACACAAGGTCATCAGCATAGCGGTATTGAAAGTAATCCTGCCTCGCCAAACTGTGGCAATCCAGTTAAAGATTTTCACCCCGGTAGGCACAGCGACCAGCATAGTGGTAAAGGCAAACACCGAGTTGAGCAGCGGGCTACCCATGCTGGTGAAGATGTGGTGCGCCCACACCAAAAAGCTCACCAAGGCAATGCCCATGGTTGCGCCTGCTAGCGCGGTGTAACCAAAGATAGGTTTGCGGCTAAAAACAGGCAAAATCTCTGAGACAATCCCAAACCACGGTAACACCATGATGTATACCGCTGGGTGCGAGTAGAACCAGAACAAGTGCTGATAAAGTACCGGATCGCCGCCGATGGCTGGGTTAAACAAGCTGATGTCGATGGTGCGGTCTAAGTAGGTGAGCATGGTGGCTGCTGTTACGCCAGGCGTTGCTAGCACCTGCAAAAACGAGGTAGCAATCATGGCCCACACAAACATAGGAATCTGCCGCCAGCCCATACCAGGGGCGCGCAAGTTCACTGCTGTGGCAATGATGTTCATCCCGCCAAAGATAGAGGCAAAACCCACCAACTGCAAACCGAGAATCCAAGTGTCTAGGCCGGCACTAGGTTGATATTCGCTGCTCGAGAACGGAAAGTATGCCACCCAACCGCCTTCGGCCATACCACCAAAGAGGGGCGCAGCGTAAATTAATAATCCACCGAACAAATATAACCAGTAGGCAAAGGCGTTCATGCGCGGCAGTGCCATATCCCGTGCGCCAATCATCAAGGGCACAAAGTAATTACCAAACGCTGCTGCGATGGGGATGATGAACAAAAACTGCATGGTCGAACCGTGCATGGTGAGAATTTGGTTGTAGAACTGTCCTACCAAAAACTCCATGCCTGGCCGCGACAGTTGAATGCGAATGAGCAGCGCCGCAACGCCGCCTAAGGCGAAGAAGACGAAACTGGTCACCAAGTACATCAAGCCAATTTTTTTGTGGTCAACGGTGACCAATAAGTCAAGCCACCACGCCGGATCGCTTGCGGTTCTTGACTCTGGTCTGGCGGTGATACTGCTCACTCATTACCTCCTAAGAGTTGCGCTTGTTGAAAGTCTTCTAACACCCCATCGCCAATCATGGCAGCCATGTCCACGTTGGGCAGGGTCAAGTCACTCAAGTAAGCGCTGATGGCTTCGGCTTCTTCTTGGCTGAGACCCAAGTTAGGCATGCGTACACCCGGTTTCACCACGTCGGTGTAACGCAACCAGCGCACCATATTCTCGTGATTGTTGGCCAGAATGCCCGCGCCAATACTGGTGCGGCTGCCGATGTGACTCAAATCAGGGCCAACGCGGTTGTAAGTATTTACCCCTTGCACTGCGTGACAGTTGACACAACCTTTGCTGACAAATAGCTGCGAGCCTTGCTGCACCAGTTGCTCAGACGATACTTGCGCGGGCATGTTAGCGGCTTCTTCCCATTGGGTGTATTCCTCTGGGGCAAGTGCCACGATGCGCAGGCGCATGTTGGCGTGCGAGTCACCACAGAGTTCGGCGCACTGCCCGTAGTACAAACCTTCTTTGTCAGGGGTAAACCACTGTACGCGGTTGTTGCCGGGTACTAAGTCGGTTTTGCCGGCAAACTGCGGCAACCAGAAACTGTGCATGACGTCTCTCGAGCGCAGGTTCAATTTCACCGGCTGCCCCACAGGGACGACTAATTCGTTGGCGGTGACGATGCCACTATCAGCATATTGAAATTCCCACCAGTACTGTTGCCCGTAAACGTTGACTTCCAAGGCTTCTTCTGGGGCGGCATAACCACTCAAGCGGTAGATGGAATTGACAGTAAGCACCAACAAAAATGCCAAAATGAGCAGCGGGATGACCGTCCAAGTGACCTCGAGAGCCACATTGCCATGAATCTGGGGTGGTTCTTCTTTGAGGTTGCGCTCGCGTACACCGCGAATGATAGTAGCACCCAAAAAGGCCATCACCACGAGTAGCACAATGACACTCAAACCAATGACCCACCAAAACAACCCTTCTACTTCGCGGGCGTTGGGGCTAGCACCACCCAACACACTCGGCGAGTTGAGAAAGGGCATGGCTTCTTGCGCCCACACCACCGATGACAGCACAAGCATACCTAGCAACGTTACCAATCGTTTCACGCTTTCTAACCTCACTTCCACAAAAAATTCCTTAGCTTGAGACAACTTCATAAGAGGTTCACAACACAATTAGGTTCACAATAGGGCGCGATCAAGCGCCATACTCAAAAACAAAAGTGCCAAATAGGCCATCGAAAACTTGTAAACATTGAGCGCCAAAGGTCGTTCGATGGTGCGTTCGCGGCGTACTAACCAATACAACTTCAGTACTCGAAACAGCAGCGCCGCGTTGAGCAAAAACGCCGCAATGAAATAGGCAAAACTCAATTCGCGCATCACAAAAGGCACGAGCGTCAAAATAATAGTGAGCGCTGTGTACATAACCATGTGCATAACCGTTGCCCGTTCACCAATGACCGCAGGTGCCATGGGGATCCCTACTTTGGCGTAATCATCTTTAATCAGTAATGCTAACGCCCAAAAGTGTACGGGTGTCCACATAAAGATAAGCGCGAATAGTAGCCACGCCATGAAGCTCAGTTCGCCCGTGACGGCTGCCCAGCCCACTAGCGGCGGAATCGCCCCGGCTGCGCCACCGATGACAATATTTTGCCAGGTGCTGCGCTTGAGCCACATGGTGTAGATAATCACGTAAAAAGCAATCCCTGCCCACGACAAAAGCGCCGCGAGTACATTGGAAACAGCCGCAATCACCACAAACGACAAAATGGTCAAGGTAATAGCAAAGATGAGGGCATGCGAGGTAGGAATCAACGCCGTGACGGTAGGCCTTTTGGCGGTACGTTTCATTTTGGCGTCGATGTCGCGGTCATAAATCATGTTGTAAACGCCTGCTGCGCCTGCTGACATGTAACCGCCAACCATCACCCCAAGAATCATCAACAGGTTTGGCATACCCCTTGCAGCAATGAACATCGCCCCTAAAGTGGTAAACAACAGCAAGCTGATAACTTTGGGTTTGGTGAGCGTCACATAGTCACGCCAAGTAGGACGTGGTGCGTGGGTCTGGGGTGTGCTTTTGGTCTTAAGCGGCGTGTCGCTAGAGGGTGACTCATTAGGTAGGGTTTCGCCGTGTAAGGTTTCGTTGGCTGAGTGGTAGGTATCGGTCACGTTGCTTGCTCCATGGCTCTATCCATTTGTGGCAGGGGTTGGCTACGGGTGACGGGGCTAGTTAACGCTGTGATAGCTAAGAGTGTCAACAAGCTAAAGATAGCCGTGGCAATGGCTAGGTGCAAAAGTTGTACAAACACGGGCGCAAGCAGTAACAAGTTGACTAAGCCAACGACCAATTGCGCCACATAGGTGCCTGCTAAATAGCGGCTTACCCGTTTGACCTCAGGGTCGGGTTTGAGCCACCAAGTTAAACCTAGTAGTACCAACAAGTATGTGCCGACGGTCATACCTAGTACCGGGTGTAACACTCGCAAGCGAATGAGCAAGTGGGCTTCGCTGTTAAAGTCCTGCGCGATGCCTTGTGCCAAACTCTCTGAGGGAAACATAGTGTTACCCATGGACGCAATGCCACCAGAAAACATCAGCAGCAACACGCTAACAATACCAACAACCAGCACGGTGAGCAGTCCCCACTGACCACGCCAGCGCAGTTTGGCGTTAGGGTTGCGGGCAAAAAAGTACACCAGCGACAAACCACCAACGAGCAGCAGGGAGTTGATGAGGTGGCTAGCGACCATTAAGCCTCGAGCCATACTGACATTGTCGCCCGTAAGTCCCCACAGCACCGTGAGCGCACCCAGAAAGGCTTCGTTAAGTAACAACACAAACGAGGTTACTGCCGACACCCACAAGCCTTTGTTCTTACGGCGCTCACTGAAAGCACGCCACACCAACCACGCGCCCAAAATCAAAATCACTAATGACAGCAAACGGTGACTGAATTCAATAAACGACTCAGTGGTGTGTGTAAGTGGCACAACCTCACCGTTACAGGTAGGCCAATGCCGTCCACAGCCTGCGCCAGATCCAGTAGCCCGCACAAACGCTCCTTGAATAATCAATAGCCACGTTGCTATGAGCGCAGCAGCAGTGAGGTGCAAGGTAGAAACGTTATTCAGAAATTTCATGCTGTCTCCATCATTACCAATTGACCGACCCTTCTTAACAATGTTGTTTTCTCATGGCTACACCCGATGCTTGGCACGCTTTGGATGTCTTGTGCTGACCTTCAATTGGCTGACCAAAAGGGCGTACGTAGAAAGGGCGTGCGTAGAAAGGGCGTGCGTAAGTAGTGTGTCTTAACGGCGCAAGGGCAAACAAAAAATCGACGTTGCTTTGGGCGGGTTTCGGTAGCTGCGTTGCCCTTAGCAACATTGCACCTAGCAAGAATTGCCTTTTGAAGTGTCATACATGTGTCATAAGTCTATATTCTAGTGAACCCTTGACCGACTTCGTGGGACATTTGTCCTACATTTGTCCTGTGGTGGTGGGCATCTTTTACGGTGCATGCTAGCACGGTTTTGACGCGTCACAACGTGCCAACTGGCTACGTTTACGTTTTCAACTGGCTACGTTTACGTTTTCAACTGGCTGCGGTGACCGTTTTTACCCTACCGATTATCGTAGCCATTGTTTATGTTAGTGGCGTTTATGTTAATGGCGTTTATGTTGATAGCGTTGATGGTTATGGCTACAAAAATCATCTGCTCACAGTCAGGTCAAGCCAGAAGCGCTTTCTCAACAACAATGCATAAAAAGGCGAGGTGTCCCCGCCTTGATTGCGCTGTGCTTAGGTGTTTAAAGTCACTCGTTGTTGAGGTGCTCGAGCCGCTCGCTGAGTTCTTGCGCTTTGGCTGTTAGTTCGCGTACCTGCGCCCGCAGACTGTCTTCATCGACAGGCATCTCGCTCATGAAGTCTTCGTGCTCGACTGCACTGCTATGTTCGCTTTCACTACCCTGGTCAGCGTGCATACTTTCACTTTCATGCCCACTAGCTTCTTCGCTGTGTTCTTCACCATGATGTTCACCACCGTACATCTCAGCAGCCGTGCGGGTGATGGCTTGCGGCGCATAGTCGAGGTCATCAGGTGCAGGAATAGGCGGTTGAATGTTGATATTGAGGGCGTCACCCGGACGGGTAGGCGAGCGAGAATCGGTCACGTCGGTTTGTGGCCGGATATTGATGAGGCGCAAGTCTTGGGTTTTGGGCGCGGGCGTGTCGAGCCGTTCAACCATGCTGCGCTGCTGCATCGCCCCTGATTCGCCCTCGTGTTCTTCTTGCATAATGCCGTAACTGCTGTAACACCCCGACAGCAAGCTGCCAAGGAGCAGAGTGATTCCGACTATCATCCAGTGTTTCAACATGAACCTCTCATTACGTAAGATAGATTTCGTGCCACATACACAAATAGTTTTCTGTTTGTTGCCTAAGCGCCAAGCAGACCTGCGTGATTCTACTGCCCAGCTTTGCCGTATGGGTGTATGCGCTGCACCGTGGAACGACTAAGCTGCGTTGATAGCCCTATCTTAACCACATTCTGGCTGGCACGCGCTGTGTTGCCGTTCGCCGTCACGTAGCACAAAACACAAGCATTATCGTGACAAGTGAGCGTTATGGTTACTGCATGGTTACTGCGGGCTGGCCGCCATGACGATATGAGGCTGTGACGATATGAGCTAGCGCCAGAAACGTACAGCAATACATGCCCATGCCAAGAGGATAGATGTCTCGCTTGTCCATGCGTTGCAATGCGTTGCAACAACGCGCTTAGCCTAACACACTACGCCAACCAAAATATCACGACAGTGGGTGTTCATCTAAAGGGACAATCGTCACAGGTATTGGCCGTCACAAGTATTGAGAGAGGGTGAGAGGGTGTTGGGCTGCCAGCTACTGAACCTGTCACCTAACTGAACCTGTCAACTACCTTCTGTCAGTACCTCGAGGCGAATACGCTACGATAACGCGCTACAATGCTGGCATTCACATTCGCCCCTCATGCTGTTTGCCCTCATGCTGTTTGGTTTAGATATTAAAATACACCAAAATAACGCATTGATAAAGCAAAACACGTTTTTGTCAAAGCATGCTCACAACCGTATGCTCGTAAAGGACACACGATGGATGACACTCCTGATATGGCTTCCCAAGCGGATACCCCATTAGATACCCAGCCGAACACGAATGAAAACGCCTCGAGCACGTCTGCAACCGACACATCTGCAACCAAGACTAAGCGTACTGAGACAGGTAGTGCTCAAAAAGATAGTGCGGTGACGGCAGCAAAGACCACCTCCACACCTGTTCTGTCACACGTTGCAGCAAATACGCCAACTCGAGCCCATCAACCCAATGCTGCTGATGACGATAGCGTGGTCAGTTTGCCCAAAGCCACCTCCCCCCGCGACGTGCCACCGGGGGCATCTTCGGACGAACCGACCTTGTACTTCAACCGCGAACTGGGCGACGTAGATTTTAATTGGCGGGTGCTCTATCAAGCCATTGACGAACGCACCCCGTTGCTCGAGCGGGTGCGGTTTATTAGCATCACCGCTAGCAACCTAGACGAGTTCTTTCAAAAGCGCGTCGGCGGTCTATTGCGGCAACAGGCTGCTGGCGTGGTGAGCCGTTCCCCCGATGGCCGCGGGCCTTCAGAACAGTTGGCGTTAATTCGCTCGGCGACGCGGGCGCTCTATGACCGGCTAAATATCGTGTGGCAAGATACCTTGCGCCATAAACTGGCCGAAGCTGGTTTTACCGTCAGCGACTATCACGACCTTACGCCTGATCAGCACGACGAACTGGCGCATTATTTTCACCAACAGATTTATCCCATTCTGACGCCCTTGGCCGTTGACCCAGGCAGGCCATTTCCGTTTATTTCGAACTTGAGTTTGTCGCTTGCCGTCACGCTTACGCCCAACAGCAAACTCAGCCGCCGCCAAGGGACGTCGTTTGTGCGCCTCAAAGTGCCCGTGAGTCGGGGACGTTGGGTGTCGGTAGGTGAAAGCCAAGTGATACCCATCGAACAAGTCATCGCGCATCATGCCTACGAGTTGTTTCCGGGGATGCGGGTCAGTGGTGTGTATGCGTTTCGCGTCACCCGCAACGCTGATGTGCGCCGCGATGAAGAAGAAGCTGACGACCTACTCGCGGTTATTTCCGAAGAACTGCGCGAACGGCGTTTTGCTCCGGTGGTGCGCTTAGAAGTAGACGCCGCCATGCCCGCAGACTTGCGTAGCTACTTGGCGCGACACTTAGAACTCGACCCAGCAGATATTTTTGAAAGTCCTACCTCGCTTGATCTTTCTGACTGCGTGGCGTTTGCTGACTTGCCGCAGTTTGACGAGCACACGGACTATCACTACAGCGACTGGCAACCGCTCACACCCAAACGCTTCACCCAAAAAAGCCCCAGTGGCGATAAACGCACCATCTTTGACATCATCCGTGAGGGTGACGTGTTGGTGCATCATCCTTATGAAACCTTTGGCGCAACGGTGCAACGTCTTTTAGAAGAAGCCTCGGTTGATCCCAAGGTCATCGCCATCAAACAGACTTTATATCGCACCTCCAATGATTCACCGATTGTGGCGTCGCTCATTCGTGCGGCTGAACGGGGCAAGCAAGTAGCCGCCTTAGTCGAAGTCAAAGCCCGCTTCGACGAAGCCAACAACATCGAATGGGGTGAACGCCTAGAAGACTCGGGCGTACACGTAGCGTACGGGCTGGTGGGCTTGAAAATTCACACCAAAGTGATGTTGATTGTGCGCCAAGACGAAGATGGCATCCGCACCTATTGTCACATCGGTACGGGCAACTACAACAGCAAAACTGCTCGCCTCTACACCGATTTGGGGATGTTTACCTGCCGGGCAGACATTGGTCATGACATTGTGAACTTGTTTCATCACATTACTGGCTACGCCCCCGAACAGCACTATCAGCAACTGCTAGTCGCGCCTCGTGATATGCGGCGGCGTTTTATTGAACTGATTGAGCGGGAAATCGACATGCAAAAAGACCATGGTTGTGGTCGCATTATTGCCAAGATGAACGGCCTCGATGACCTGCCCGTCATTCAAAAGCTCTATCAAGCGTCTCAAGCGGGCGTGCAGATTGATTTGGTCGTGCGCGGCCACAGTCGTTTGCGTCCTGGTTTGCCGGGTTACAGCGACAATATTCGCGTGCGCAGCATCATTGGGCGCTTTTTGGAACACGACCGAATCTTTTACTTTGGTAACGGTTCGTGTGCTTTTGAAGTGCAATGCGGTCACGCCAAAAAAGCCCACATTCCCGGTAACCGCCCCGATATTTTTATCGGCAGTGCTGACTGGAAACGCCGCAACATGTCGAGCCGCATCGAAGCCATCACCCCGGTGCTAGCGCCAGATTTGCAAACGCGCATTATGGATCTTTTGGCGTTGACCTTGGCCGATAACCGCTTGGCGTGGCAACTGCACGCTGATGGCCACTACGAACAGCAGCGTCCGGCGGAAGGGGAAGCGCCCATTGCCTTGCATGATATTTTGATGCAGCAGGCGCTGGAAAAATATCGTTGACATGCCCGACTGGCAGCTCGAGCACCCCCTCTTTGCTGCTGGTTGCAAGTCGGTAGCTGGCCTCGACGAAGCAGGTAGGGGCGCACTAGCTGGCCCAGTGGTGGTGGGGGTGGTGTGTTTGCTGCCTCCGCTCGAGCCACTCCCCAATCCCAGCACTAACGCCATTGACCCAGTAGCCTACGCTGCCCTATGCGCCGAACTCAACGACTCCAAAACCCTCAGTGAAGCCACCCGCGAACGCTTGGCCATCAGCATCAAACGCCACGCCCTCGCCTGGGCAACCGGACAAGCTAGCGCTGCTGAAGTGGACACGCACAACGTCTTAGCGGCAACGCACCTAGCCGCGCAACGTGCTTTGGAAGCCTTACCCATGACACTTGATGGCTTGGTGACGGACTACCTCAAACTTGACACATCCCTGATGCTAGTAGCACCTCCCAAAGCCGACAGTCTCAGCTTGCAAGTCGCTGCTGCCAGTATTCTTGCTAAGACCACGCGAGACGCCCTCATGCGCGACGCTCACGAACAATATCCTCAGTACGGTTTTGCAAGCAATAAGGGATATGGCGCAAAAAAACACCTAGACGCCATCAGCCAACACGGCATCTGCCCCCTGCACCGCCGCACCTTCAAACCCGTCGCTGAACGCTTGCTGGCGGTTAATCCACTGCAACACTTTCAAACGGAAGCGCCATAAGCAAACGTTTTAGAATTCAACTGTTTTAGGATTCCAACGCTTCAGAATCTCCATGTCACTTTGAGACATCCTGGTAGGTCATGAGGCCTTAGCCAAAACGCTGGGGTGAACGTCAGTAAAGACGCTCGAGGTCGATGACGTTGACGAGCGGTTCGCCTGCCAAATAGCGTGCCATGTTGTCACAAAAAAGTTCTACCAAGCGGCTGTTTTCTTGTACTGAGGTGCTCGCTGAGTGCGGGAAGATAATGACGTTGTCCATATCCCACAAAGGGCTGTCTTTGGGTAAGGGTTCGGTAGCAGCCACATCGAGCACTGCTCCGCGAATGCGCTTTGTCTGTAGGGCGTCAATCAACGCGGGTTCGTCCACGAGTGCGCCCCGTCCGATGTTGATGAGCACGCTGTCGGGTTTCATTTGCGCCAGAATATCGGCGTCCACCATGTTTGCGGTTTCATTGGTGTGGGGGACAACCAAACAAAGATAGTCTGCTCGAGCAGCTAGTGCTGCCAAATCACTGTGTTTGTAGAGTTCATCGACGTTAAGGTCGGCGGCTGCGAGTCCTTCAGTGCGCCGTTTGCTGCCAATTACCTGCATCCCCATTAACTTGGCGAGTTTGGCGACTTCTTGCCCGATGCGCCCTAACCCGACGATGGCTAAGGTGTGCTCGAGCACTTCACTACCGGCAAACCGCTGCCAATGATGCTCGCGTTGTTGCGCTCTGGCTTTGGGGTAGTCCTTGGCAAATGACAACATTGCCCACACCACAAACTCCGCAAGTGGACGAGCGTGAATGCCAGCGGCGTTGGTGAGGATGATATCGGTTTGGTCAAAACCGTGTTTTTTGGCATATTGACCGATGCCCGAACTGGTCGCTTGTAACCAACGTATGTTAGACGCGTTTCGCTGCACCTCCGGCGTGAGGCGATCAAAGTCGAAACATACTTCGACGCGTTCTAACATCGCTTGCCAGCGGGCTTGCTGGGCAGGAGTGCGCCTAAACGCTGTCCCGTGATGATCGGCGGGAAACTGAGCAGCGGGCATCAGTTCGGGATAGTAGTGAATGGTGAGTTGCGGGAAACGCTCCCGAATGCGCGCAACGAGTTCAGGTTCAAAGTAACTGCAGATGGCAACTTCAAATGACATAGCCGCATCATACGCAATCTCTGGCGTCTTTTTTGCCTTTGGCAACGTGATGCGACGTGATATGATGACGGTAATTTTCCGCAGCCAATGCCGATAACAGCATCATGATCGAGGTAAGCCTTTGACTGAACTTTTTGTCTTTGACCAACTGACCTGTACCCGTTGGGGGGAAGCCTTGTTTGCCCTCGAGGGCGCCATCCAAGGTAGCCACAATTATGCTACTGCTCCTGATGTGCTGCCTACCTACCGCAGTTTGTACCGCAGTTTGCTAGAAAGCGGTCACGCTGACCTAGCTAGTGCTGTGGCAGATGGGCTTTTGTACAGTGATTCGGCGCTAGCGCGAGCCAGCGTGCGCTCGAGCACCATCCCTGCTGGCCTCTACGAAGGGGCTGCTAGTGACATCATGACGCTTTTGTACTTACTGCGCCGCGACTGGCACGAAGAAGTTGACAGCATGGGTAGCCTCATCGGACAAGACGTTCCTCCACTAGCGCATTTAGCCCTCGCTAGTGACGCCTTAGCCAGTAATCAACGCCATCAACGGGTCAGCCAAGCGTTTGCTGATAATCTCAATAATCCCGATTTTGACGCTGAGCGGATTCTCGAGCAACTTCTTGCCCACTACCGCAAACAAGGTTACGGTGACCTCGCTCGCTATGACGCCTTATGCTGGCAGCAGCAAACGCTTACGGGCATTGCTTACCCGGCACTGCCAGACATGGCGCAACTGATTGGCCTCGAGCGACAACTGAGTGCACTGCGTGCTAACACCGAAGCTTTTTTAGCAGGTAAACCTGCCCAACACACCCTGTTATATGGTCCAAGAGGCAGCGGCAAGTCCACCGCTATCAAAAGTCTCCTCACGCGCTACCGCGAAGCAGGCCTGCGCTTGGTTGAGGTTTTTCCTGAGCACTTGCCTGATTTGCCGCGCATCACTGAACAGTTGCGCCCTCAGCCAGCGCGGTTTGTCATTTTTGTTGATGATCTTAGTTTCGATGCTGGTGATAGCCGTTATCAACCACTCAAGACGTTGCTCGAGGGTTCACTCAGCCGCCGCCCAGATAACGTCTTGGTCTATGCCACCAGCAACCGCCGCCACCTCGTTACCGAGCGCTTACAAGACCGCCCTGACCCCCTCGATGACGACGTGCATGGGTGGGACACTCACAACGAACGCCTCGCCCTAGCAGACCGCTTTGGTTTGACGCTCACGTTCCCTAGTGCCGGACAGCGGGAATTTTTGGCTATTGTCTACGGCCTCGCTATACATGCCAACCTCACCATTGACGATGGTTTTGAACAGCGGGCGTTGCAATTTGCTAAGTGGGGTAACGGTCTATCCGGTCGCGTCGCCCAACAGTTCATCGACCACGAACGCGCCCGTGTGTGAGTTTGCTGGTGGTTAACGTTTTATAGGGACGTAACCGCGTTTTGCGATGGTTTTGTTATGGCCTTGCTGGCATAAGTGTGTACCAATGTTGCCAACCGTAACATCCTAAGCAGGCACAATCACCTACAATTTCAGCAACAACATGTCACAATTGTTGTCAAGATACAGCTAATTCATTAAGACACAATAATGACGTCACCAGCCGTTTATGTCTTTATTCGTTTACGTCTCCATTCGTTTAACGTGATGACGCAGAAAGTAGGTCAGGTTATGGCAGAAAGTAAATTAGTTCTCGGGAAAACCACAAAAGAAAAACGCAACGTACTCATTACGCTGGCGGCCATTAACTTCATTAGTTTGGTCGTGGGCGTGGTCG
The DNA here is from genome assembly GCA_964550765.1 of uncultured bacterium. Classification (GTDB taxonomy): domain Bacteria; phylum Deinococcota; class Deinococci; order Deinococcales; family Trueperaceae; genus JBCCBI01. Next base: position 27,024 of record CAZKAZ010000032.1, read on the forward strand.
AACTGGCATTTGGCATCACCACGTTTATTGGTATGTTCGTTGAGGTGATTGCTATCACGGTATGGCTTTTTACGTCGGTGTTGTTTTTTGTGAATATGGGCAGTTACCTTATCGCCCTCCAAGAAGACAATTAACTGGGCGGTCAGTCGGGCTGCCGCCAGTAGATGAGGTCGCGCTTGTCTGGCTCGAGCTGTCCAGCTATCACGGGGGTGTATTCAAGCACCTCCGCGTTTTTTTCTTGCCCCTTGGCTTCGCTCGCAAGTCGCGCTGTCAATGCGTCTTTGGCGTCGGGTTTACCACCCAAAAAGATGGCACGCAAGGCGTTGGCTTTAGCCATCACCAACATTGCCCCCGAAGGTGCATCTTCCCCTGCAAATGCTAGATACGCTTGCAAGTCCGGTAGAGTTTGCATGGTGCGCGCTACCAACATCCCCAAAGCCGTATCAAACGTTAAATAGTCATACGCCATCGCCAGCACCCCGCCCATGCGCCCCGCTTCTGTCCAACTGACCTGTTCAACGTGAATGTCTGGGTGAATGTCTGGGTGAATGTCTGGGTGAATGTCTGGGTCGTTGCTAACAGGGGAGAGGGTGAAACGCATTTCGGGGGCGAAACCTGCGTCTTGTAAAGCGGTAACGAGCGGTGGCTCGAGCTGCGTGGTCACCACCCCAGCGTGAATGTTGTGCGGTTCGTAGAACCCACGAATGTCTGCTACTGCTGCCGCATCAGGTTGCCACACGGCATTAGCAAGTAGTAGTGGCGCACGTGGTTGCCGCAAAGCAACACCCCCAGCGAGGTCTTCTTGCACGTCACTGAGGGCTTGCCAAAAGGTAATGTCCCAGATATCACTGCTTTGGGCGTGCGTAGATGTAGATTCTGGCATCATCTAAGCGGCTTGGGGAATACCCAACAGGGCTTGCACAAAAGCAGCCGCATCGTAGGGTTGCAGGTCTTCAGCTTGTTCGCCAACGCCGATGAACTTGATGGGCAAGTTGAGTTCTCGAGCAATCGGCAAGACAATACCGCCTTTGGCTGTGCCGTCTAACTTAGTGACCACCACGCCTGTGAGTCCCACGGCTTCGTGAAACTTGCGGGCTTGGGCGAGGCCGTTTTGGCCGGTTACGGCATCGAGCACGAGCCACACGTCTTTGGGTTCGTTTTCGTCGGCTTTGGCAATGACCCGTTTGACCTTTTTGAGTTCTTCCATCAGGTTGTGTTTGGTGTGCAAGCGGCCAGCAGTGTCTACAAACAACAGGTCATAGTTTTCTTCTTGCCGTCGTTTCGCCCCATCGAACGCTACTGCTCCGGGGTCGCTGCCTTCTGCCCCAGTGACGGTAGGAATACCCAAGCGGTCACCCCACACGGCGAGTTGCGAACTGCCTGCTGCTCGAAAGGTATCGCCAGCAGCAAACAACACTTTTTTGCCAAAACGCTGATAGTATTCGCCAAGTTTGGCGATAGTGGTGGTCTTACCGACGCCATTTACCCCTACCATCATGATGACTTTGCCTGTGACGTCCACCATGTTGCGGCTGACGTCTAGGTTGAAACCGACCCGGCGCAGTTTTTGGCGCATGCGGTCTGGCTCGAGCTGATCCAACAGGGCTTGCTCGAGTGCCGCGCGAAAGTCAACCCCTAACTCGCGTTGTTTTTTGGTTTCAGCCACCACATTGGCAGCAATAGTCGCCCCGGTATCAGCGGCAATGAGGGCGAACTCGAGGTCATCCCAGTCCATCTCCCAGCTCTTACCGAGTTCCCGCACATCGGTTGTGAGTACGGTGCGGGTTTTGTCTAAGCCGGTGCGGAGTTTGTCAAACCAAGCCATCAGCGCACCGATTCTTGGGCGGTTTCTTCGTCTTCTTTGACGGGGTTATCATCCGGCAAACCCGAGGTGACATACTGCAGTGCCCGACCAATGCGCGCAAGCACCCGTTGCCGCCCTAAGATACTGGCGACCTCAATAATGTCTGGTGATGACATGGTGCCTGTTAAGGCGGCTCGCAAGGGTGGTAACACTTTGCCCTTAGACAAACTGCGCTCGTGTAGGTAATCGTCAATGACTTCTTCGATGCCATCGGGGTCAAACGAATCAAGCAGTGCTAGTTCGCGTTCTAAATCGCCCAAGTAGCCTTGCCCAGCGGCCAATTTTTTGCTGGCTTTGTCATCAAAGCTAAAGTCTTCGCGGAAAAAGTAACCACTTTGGCTGGCGAAATCTTGCAACGTTTCAACCCTTGGCTGCAAGATATACAGCACATCGAGCACGTAATCTTCGTCGTCCCAGCTATACCCTGCGGCTTCTAAAAAGGGACGCACCCGCTCTGCTAGGTCTTCTAGCTCGAGTTGTTGAATGTAGTGGGCATTAACGTGGCGTAACTTTTTCAGGTCAAACACAGGCGCACCCAACGAGACTCGGGTGATGTCAAAGTGCTCGGTCATGGTTTTAATATCAAAATACTCGCGCCCATCAGGCATACTCCAACCCAAATTACCCAAAAAGTTCACCATGGCTTCGGGTAAAAAACCTTGTTCACGGTAAGAATCCACGCTGGTATCGAGTTTGCGTTTGCTGATTTTGCTGCGGTTTTTATCGGGGTTGCGCAGTAGTGGCATGTGAATAAATTGCGGCACGTGCCAACCAAAAGCCTCGTACAGGAGCACGTGAATGGGCGTGCTGGTAATCCACTCTTCTGCCCGAATCACATGAGTTACACCCATCAAGTGATCGTCCACTACGTTGGCTAGGTGATAGGTGGGGTAGCCGTCACTTTTGAGTAACACCATATCGCGAATTTCGGCGTTATTGAAACGCACCAAACCGCGCAGTTCGTCCTTAAAAGATGTTTCACCTGTTAAGGGGGCTTTGAGGCGAATGACGAACGGTTCACCGGCTACGGCACGTTTGTCGCTTTCAGCGCTGCTGAGGTTGCGGGCGCGTCCATCGTAGTTGCCTTGCAAGCCTTTGCGGCGCATGTCTTCACGGATGGCCTCGAGCTCTTCTGGGGTTTCAAACGCCCGATACGCGTGACCGCTCTCGAGCAGCTTATTGGCATATTCTTGATAGCGCGCCAAGCGTTCACTTTGCCGATAAGGACCTTTATCGTCTTCGTTTGTGGGGCTAACATCAGGCGTCAACCCCAGCCAGTCCATCATTTCCAAAATGCGTGTTTCAGATGCGGCACTGTAACGTTCGCGGTCGGTATCTTCGATGCGCAAGATAAAACGGCCACCATGTTTTTTGGCAAACACATAGTTAAAAAGCCCCACATAGGCAGTGCCTACATGTGGGTCACCCGTCGGTGAGGGGGCAATGCGGGTGACGACACCCCCGTTAGTTTCTGTCTCTGTCGTCTCTATCATGGAGAATCCTCCTTTAATTCACTTCGTTGTGCATACGAACACAGGTTACATACGAACACAGGTGATGTCAGGTGGTCTAAGGCCGCAAAACAGGTTTGGTTGTCGCGCTTAGTTATCGCGTACCCTGTTGTCGCGCACCCTCGTTGTTGACGCCTTGGTTATTGACCTCTGTCATCACGAACTCATGCAACAATCTACACGACGGCAGGCAACGTCAGGTGTTAGCTGTGATGAGCTTTCTTAGCGTGTCGCGGTGGGTTCTGATGGCTAGGCTGCCTACTGATGCGCGTTACATACGTGCACTGCTGTAACGTTCATGCGTGATGTTGATTGGCAGCGTTCATCGGTGACGTTCTTGCGTGATGGGTTTGCATTGGCCTTGGCATCGTGACAGCGAAGATGCTGGGGTCTAAAATACTGGGGCCTAAGATGCTGGGGTAGCAGGGTTAATGGTAAACCTAAAGACCCAACGTTCATGTAGGTGTAGCACGCTTGAACGCCCCTGTCAGTAAGCTCAGTAAGTACTGTCAGTAAGCTCAGTAAGTACTGTCAGTAAGCACTATCAGTGAGTACTGCAACTAGGTTAATCACCCTAGGGCTACGCGTAGCAGGGTCAGCAAGGCAACCGCCCACAGGTAAGGTGCAAAACGGTGCAACTGACCGCGTTGCAAGATGCGCAGTAGGCCGATTAGCGCTAGATAGCCCGCGCTAAACGAGGTTAACGTCATGATGATGAGCGGTAACAAGGTGACGTTGGCCTGAGCCAATTCGCTAATACCCAAAAGCCCCACACCAACAGACACCACCAAATAGAGCAAAAACGATAACCGTGCTGCTAGGTCGCTCGAGACACCCCGCCACAACAAAAAACCAATGGTCACACCCGCCCTTGAAATCCCCGGCATCACTGCCAAACCTTGCACAACACCTACGAGCAAAGCGTCACGCCAGGTGATGGCTCGAGGATCGTTCTTGTGACCCGTTTTCGGTACAAACCACAACACCAACCCTGTCATAACAAGCGCTATTGCGGTGGGGACGGGCGTGCCTAGGCGTTCAAAAAAAGGCTCAGCAGTAAGCCCAATAATCGCCGTGGGAATCGACCCAACAATTACGAGTAGCGCCAAGCGAAACGCCTGCAAGCGACGCTCCTCGCGTTCGTCAGCTAGGTCAGCACCACTACCTGCAAGCTCACGGGCTTCTGCTTCCACATAGGCAACAGCCACCCGCTGAGGCGCAAAACGCGGCAAGATGTGCTGTTGCCAAATGAGCCGCAAACTGGCGAGTACCCCAATCAAGGTATCCCACACCACCCAGCGCAGTGCCACCAAAACTGCTAAGAGTGTACCAGTGTTCGTCGCAATGCCCACATATAACGGCAGTGAATCACCCCAGTTCAAGTGATAGCGCACCAACACCAAATGGCCGGAACTAGAAATGGGCAAAAACTCGCTGATGCCCTGGACGATGCCAAGAAGCAGTGCCTCGAGATTTGACACGCCATCAACCCCTCAAATCCACACCCGAATAAAGCCACAGGCGAATAAAAAAAGGCTGAGCCGAAGCCCAACCTGATATCGATGAAAAAGACTTTTAGCGTTTGCTGTACTGAGGCGCACGGCGTGCTTTGCGCAGGCCATATTTTTTGCGTTCAACCTCGCGGGCGTCACGCACCAAGTAGCCGCCTGCTTTAAGCTTGACACGAAAATCAGGGTTCACTTCGAGTAGCGCCCTAGCTACCCCCAACTTAATGGCGTCAGCTTGACCACTAGGGCCACCACCTTCGACGGTGATATAAGCATCATAGCGGCCAGCGGTGCCGGTCACTTTGAGGGGCTCGAGGGCTTGTACACCCACCAAAATACCCCGGAAGTACTCTTGAAAATCTTTGCCATTGACCGTGATGCGACCGCTGCCAGGGCGCAAAAACACCCGTGACACAGCCGACTTGCGGCGTCCGGTACCGTAGTACTGTTCCATTAGTTAGCTCCTAAGGGTTGCGGTTGTTGCGCACTGTGAGGATGCGCCTCGCCCGCGTAGACTTTGAGGCGTTTGATCATCTGGCGCCCCAAGCGGTTTTTGGGTAACATCCCCTTGATGGCGTGGTGCAAGACCCGTTCAGGATAGGCGCTATCTAACACTTGGCGCGGGGTGGTGGTTTTGAGGCCACTGGGATAGCCACTGTAGCGGGTGTAGACTTTGTCGTCCATTTTGCTACCCGTAAAGGTTACTTTGTCAGCATTGATGACCACAACGTAGTCACCGCAGAGTTGGTTGGGGGTGTAGTCAACTTTGTGCTTACCGCGCAGCAACTGGGCTACTTGCGTCGCCAAACGGCCTACGGTTTGCCCGCTGGCGTCAATGATGACCCAGTTGGCGTCGTCGTTGCTGCTGGGTTTGGGAAAGTACGTTTTCATAGTTGCATCCTTTGTTGATGACTGTTGTTGATGACTGTGCTAATTACCGAATGTTGCGTCTTAGCGTTCATTAAAATAACGCGCTGCAGCCGTTTAATTCCTTGGCTACAACACAAAAAAACAGCGCACGTGTCGCCAAGCGCTGTTCAGTCGCATGGTTGCGCTGTTGCGCGGTGCTTTTCTATCAGCAGATCGGGGAACTGACTGAAAAGCCAAACGGTAGTCTAGCAGGTCTTGTCTTCTAAAGTAAAGCGTCTGCGAACAACAGAAAAACGACGGCTACTGCCTTTACCCAACCAATTTACCCAGCCAATTTGCCCAGCCAATTTGCACCGTCACTGGCATTCACCAGTACCATTCACCCTAGTATTCAATGGCAATGCCGAGCGAGCCTAGCGCCTATACTCACTGGTTGTACCCCAACAAATAATATTTCCAAGCTCGACGGCTACACGGTGCTTGACGGCTACACGGTTCACTTTGGTGAAACTCAGTGTGACATTGGTGAAAATCGGTTACGGTAGCAACGACATGTAAAATCGCTAAAAACGCTGATAAGAGCGTGTAGCAAAAAGATTGCAAAACGCGCCGCATATTGTTATATTCAAGGTGTTCAGCTTAGATATGAGTATCACGCCGACGTGTTGAGGACGTTGCAACAACGTGTTAATGCCAACTGTTAACAGTGCTTGTTGTGGTCTGTCGATGTTATGTTGTGTACTTATAAAATACTTTGGAAGGAGAATTATGAAAAATAATTTTGGTAAGTTGTGCCTTGCTATCCTCGTTGTTGTGATGGGGGTTGCCAACGCCCAAGACTTTGACTGGCGGCAGTTTGAGGGTACAGAGATTCGCTTTTTGATGAACCGTCACCCTTTTACGAACTTTTTAGAACCACATATTGAAGAGTTTGAAGAACTGACGGGGATTGATGTGGTGCTCGAGATATTCCCTGAAGACCAGTTCCGTCAGCGCCGCCTCCTTGAAGCCAGTAGTGGTGCTAACACGCTAGATGGTTACATGATTATGCCCGGACAAGTGGGTGCGCAGTATTTGGGGGCAGGTTGGGTGCGTTACATCGACGACCTGATTGCAGACCCCAGCCTCACCAATCCAGAGCTGAACATCGACGACTTTTTCGAAGGGGCGATGAGTACTTTCCGCGATGGTGAACAAGTGTTTGGTTTGCCTTTGCAGATTGAATCGAGTTTGCTCTTTTACCGCACGGATTTGTTTGCAGAAGCTGGGCTAGACGGCCCCCCAGAAACGATGGAAGAATTGCTCGAGTATGCTGAAGTCCTCAACCAAGACGGGCGGGCAGGTTTTGCCATGCGCGGACGTGGGGCGGCGGCTACTAGCCAAATCGTCAACTTCTTGTATTCGTTTGGCGGTCAGTGGTTAGACGAAGAAGGCAACTCGGCACTTGACAGTGAAGGCAGCGTGGAAGCGCTCGAGTTTTATGCCAACTTGCTGCGCAACTACGGCCCTCCTGGCCCTGCCAACATGCACTGGTCAGAAGTAACTAGCTTGTACGCCCAAGACCAAGCGGCCATGATTTTTGACGCCAACGTGTTCCGTTCCATCATGGAAGACCCCGAACAAGCCGTGGACGTGGTGCGTGAAAATACTGCTTATGCCCCCTTACCCGCTGGCCCTGATGGCCGCGTGCCGGCAGTGCTGGTGTGGGGAATGAGTGTTAATGAAGCCTCAGAAAACCCCGGTGCGGCGTGGTACTTCATTCAATGGGCGCTGTCACAAGAAAATCAGCTGGCAGCAGCACTCGAGGGTGTCCCTGCCGCAAGAGCCTCGGCGTGGGCAGACGAAGAGTTTCAAGCTCGAGCGCCCTCTAGCTGGATTAACGCCTCACAGCAGTCTTTTGATGTCGGTCAACCCGACTGGAACCCACCTGTGGTGCCTGTGGCCGAAGTGCGTGACGCCTACGGACGTGCTATCGTAGCCGCGCTTAATGGCGATAATATTCCTCAGAACTTGGAACGTGCCGCGCAAGAGATGGACCGCATCATTAGCCGCGCTCAGTAAAGCAAGCTGAGATTACAGAGCGATAAACTATGCAGTGGGCAGACATCCTGCCCGCTGTGTTTTTGGTTTGTTCATGTTGATTTGTTCGTATGTTGCCATTGACATAATTATGTTTTCGTTAGCACAATACCGACGAGCAACACTAACGCATTGAAGGGGGTACTGTGAACCGCGCTGCTATGTTTATTGATAGACACGCCCACTGGATTTTTCCGCTACCTGCGGTACTGGCTATCTTGGTGCTCATTATCTTGCCGATTGGGGCAAACATCGTCTTGTCGCTCCACAGTTGGTTTATCGGCGGTGCGCCGCTTTTTGTTGGCATCAATAACTTTCGTGATGCCCTCCAAGACTGGCGTTTTTGGAATGGTGTTCGCAACACATTTTATTTCACAGGGGTGGCAGTGCCGCTGCAACTGGTCATCGGGTTGTATATTGCGGTGCTCTTTAACCGTAAGTTTCCCGGCAAAGGCATCGCTCGCACCATCATTCTTCTGCCGATGGTAGCGACCCCGGTGGCCATCGCGCTCATTTGGGCGCTGATGTTTAACCCCAGTTTGGGGATTCTCAACTATTTTTTAGAAAGCCTCGGCTTGCCGCGCTCACTCTGGGTGGCCCAAGCCAATTTGGCTATTCCTTCGTTGGTGCTCGTAGATGTTTGGCAGTGGTCACCGATGATTGGGCTTATTTTGCTGGCGGCCTTGCAAGGTGTGCCCGCTGAGCACTACGACGCTGCCAAAATTGACGGCGCTAGTAGCTGGCAAGCCTTTTGGCGTATTACTATTCCCGCTATTCGTCCGGCCATTGTCGTAGCACTCATCCTGCGGGCTATCGACGCCCTCAAGACGTTCGATATTATCTACGTCATTACCGAAGGCGGCCCCGGTACAGCATCAGAAACCCTCAATGTGTATGCGTTCAAGACGGGGTTTAGTTTCTTTCGGGCTGGCTATGCGGCGACGCTACTGATCTTTTTGATGTTTTTGGTGCTCGGTGTGGCCATTTTGCTGAACATTTTGAGGCAACGCGTATGACACAACAAACCCTTAGTCAACCAGCGACATCTACTCCCAAGCACAACTATGCCAAACGCAACCAACGTTTGCGTACTATCGGTATCTATTTGTTGATTATCCTCACGCTTGTGGTGATGTTGTTTCCTTTTTACTGGATGATTCTCACCAGTTTGCGCAGCCAAGTGGATAATGTCAGTCCCAAACCAGTGTGGTTTTTTACGCCTACGTGGGAAAATTATCAAAACGTCATCAACCGCAATAACTTTTTTGAGTACACCTGGAACTCGTTTATCATCGCCAGTTTATCCACGGTGATTGGTTTGGTGCTTGGTCTGCCAGCGGCATACTCCATTGCCCGCTTTAAGCAAAACGGTCTGGCGCTCGGGATTCTCTTTGCCCGTTTGACGCCGTATATTACCTACTTGGTGCCGTGGTACTTGGCGTTTCGGGCGCTCGGGTTGATTGATACCTATGTGGCACTGACGCTAACGCATTTAATTGTCGGTATGCCGTTAATTGTTTGGATTATGATTAGCTTTTTTGAAGGCGTTCCCCTCGAGCTAGAAGAAGCCGCGTTTGTAGATGGTGCGACCCGTTTTGGAGCGTTTTTTCGGGTGATTCTGCCGCTGTCAATGCCCGGCGTCGTGGCAGCCAGCATCTTGGCGTTTATTTTCAGTTGGAACCAGTTTTTGTTTAGTCTTGTGTTATCTGGCCCTAGAACACGCCCCGTTCCAGTGGCAGTATTCAACTTCATCAGTTATGGACAGATTGACTTTGGTGGGTTGGGGGCAGCCGCCGTGCTCATTACCTTACCTGTGATTGTATTGACGTTAATCATTCAGCGGTGGATTGTGACAGGTCTTACGATGGGAGCCGTCAAAGGGTGAGCATGTTAGCACTGCGCAAAGTCAAAACGGGGCAAGAAGTGCTCGAGCTCCACACCATCTCTGAGCCCACCCTGCGCCCCCATCACGTCATCATTGAGGTGGCAGCGGCGGGCATCTGTGGGACGGACTTACACATCATGAAAGACGAATACCGCGCCCGTCCGCCTGTTACCTTAGGTCACGAAGTTGCTGGTGTTATTTCAGCAATAGGCGAAGGCGTAGACGGCTTTTCTGTAGGTCAGCGAGTGGTGACAGAAACGTATTTTTCAGTGTGTGGACGCTGCCAATACTGCCGCACAGGCTATCCAAATTTGTGTGCTGAACGCAAGTCTATTGGTTCTATGGTCGAAGGTGGCTTTGCGCCCAAGTTGCTCGTGCCGGTAACCAATTTGCACCCATTACCCGACAACCTCAACTTTCCCGAAGCCGCCTTGGTTGAACCCCTTGCGTGCGTGGTGCGCGGTTTATTGGAACGCAATCATCTTCAAGCAGGTGACAAAGCCATCATCACTGGGCCTGGTGCCATCGGGTTACTGGCGTTATTGGTCGCCAAAGCAGCAGGGGCTAAGGTGGTTGTCATCGGTACGAAGGTTGATGAGGCGCGCCTCGAGCTAGCTAAACAACTGGGCGCAGACGGCATCCTCAGCGCCGAAAACGCCGACCCTGAGGTGGTGAATACCATGCTGGGTGCACCGCCAGATGTGGCCATCGAATGTTCAGGGGCTGCCCCTGCTGCCTCGCTGCTGTTGTCGCTGGTCAAAAAAGCTGGCCGTTACGTGCAAGTAGGCTTGTACGGCAAACCCATCAACCTCGACTTCGACCAAGTGTGCTACAAAGAACTGCAGGTGTCCGGTAGTTTTGCCACCACGCCGAGCTCGTGGTACCGCGCCCTGTCGCTTATTGAAAACGAGGTCATTGATTTAAGTAGCATCGTGGGGCGCACCTATCCGCTCGAGCAGTGGCAAGACGCCTTCGCCGCTGTGATTGACCGCACTCCCGGCAAAGTGTTACTCGTGCCCTAAAACCCGCCCTGCTTAAAACCCGCCCTGCTTAAAACCCGCCATTGTCAGCAATGAACTCGAGCACCTCGTCTTCATATCCCATAAAGTTGGCGCAGCCGTGCCGCGTCACCACAATAGCCCCGCAGGCATTACCCATGCGGGCGCTTTTATAATAGTCCCAACCCTTCAGCTGCCCGTAGATAAACCCTGCTGCAAACGCGTCGCCTGCGCCGAGGACGTTGTAAACCTCAACCGGAAAACCTGGTACGGGCGCGGCGTTATCAGCACCTGTGTGTATGGTGACACCTTGGCTGCCGCGTTTGACGACGAGTGCCTCGAGACCCCTAGCACCCTCGAGCATGGTTTTGATGTTTTGCTCAATATCCCCCCGAATGATGGGGGCGCTGATTTGTTGCTCGCGAATTTCAATGTCGGCAGGGTCTTGCAGCATGGCAGCGTTAATTTCTTCTTCTGTGCCAAGAGCAATATCCACCAAAGGCAAAAGCGAGCGTACATACACCCCGAAGGCTCTGGGGTCAAACCATTGGTCAGCCCGAAAGTCTAAGTCTAAGACGACCTTGGTGCCTGCTTTTTGGGCTTGCTCAGCAGCAAAAAAGGTAGCACTGCGGCTGGGTTCGCCGCTTAAGCCTGTACCAGAAATTTCCAATATCTTAGCCTCAGCAACGGGTGTTGCTAGCACGTCATCAATAGAAAGTTCCATGTCGGCGGCGTTATCACGGTAATACACCAACGGAAACGTATCTGGCGGTTCGATACCCAAAATGACGGCGCTGGTGCGGGCGTGGGGTCTTTTGGGAATATAACGGGTGTCGATACCCTCTTGCTGCAAAAAATGAAGGATAAAATCAGCCACTTTGTCTTCGCCGACTGCTGTCAGTAACGCGGTTTTGAGTCCCAAACGTTGCGTACCTACAGCAATATTGGTGGGGCTACCGCCAACATAAGCAGCAAAGCTTGTGATTGTCTCAAAAGGTGCGCCGATATCGTTGCTGTAGAGGTCAATCGAGGAACGTCCCATGGTGATGACGTCAAATGTTTTGGTCATCTGCTCACATCCTTGTCCGGTGTTGTTGTATTTCGGTGTCATGGTGACTATACCTTGCAGGGCTTGCACTTTGTAGCGCTTAGTTGATGTTTTGGTTGATGTTTTGGTTGATATTTTGGTTGATGTTTGCGTGCTGTAGTAGGTCAGTGTTGTGGATTAGTGCTGGGTTCATTTGCTGGTGTCAACTGGCTACTGGCGTCAACTGAGGCGCTGGTTAAGGCGCTGGTTGAGGCATTGGTTGAGGCGCTGGTTGAGGCACTGGTTGAGGTGCTGGTCGTCTCGTTTTAGCCCATGAGGTGACTGCCAATGAACTGTGAACGTCGTTGGCTCGAGCGGTGACATAGGGCGCGGTGACATATTTGGGCATGTCGTAGGCTAGTTTATGACGACTTATATTCGCAGTTTGGCAACAGCAGTACCAGACACGCACTATCCGCAAACCTTAACTCGAGATTTGATTCTCGAGCACTTTTCCCTAGAGCGGCTCGAGCAGCGCCTCTTAAAACGCATCTATCAACACTCCGGCATCGAAAAACGCCACAGCGTCATCTCTGATTGGTTACCTGGTGACGCAGGTGGGGCGTTTTTTGACCCTGACAGCAACACCCTGCACACGCCCTCGACCAAAGTGCGCAACGACCTCTACATCGAACGCAGCAAGCCCCTCTTTCACCAAGCAGCCTGCCGCGTTTTGGAGCAAAGTGGCACGCCAGCTAGCGCCATTACCCACGTCATCACCGCGTCTTGTACGGGGTTTTTTGCCCCCGGTCCGGATTACTTTTTGGTGCGTAACCTGGGTTTAGATGTGTCAACGAATCGCTATCACTTGGGGTTTATGGGCTGTTTTGCGGCTTTTCCGGCGCTGCGCATGGCGCAAAGTATCTGCCAAGCTGACCCCGACGCCAACGTGCTCGTGGTGTGTGCGGAACTGTGCACCTTACACCTCAAATACACCACCCAGATGGACGACATGATTGCCACCTCCGTGTTTGCAGATGGGGCAGCCGCCGCGTTGGTAAGCAGTCAGCCAGGGGACGCACCTGCGCTTGTCATTGACGCCCTAGAAACAACCTTAGCGCCTGATAGTGAAGCTGACATGGCCTGGACAATCGGCGATCACGGGTTCGATATTGTGCTTTCGACGTATGTTCCCGAGGTGATTCGTGCCAACATTCAAGACGTGCTCACGCCCCTGTTTGCTCGCTACGGCATCTACCAAGACGACATTGCCCACTGGGCGGTGCACCCGGGGGGGCGGGCGATTCTGGATAAGCTCGAGAGCGCCCTCTCGTTAGAAGACGCCCACCTTGCCCCCTCACGGCAGGTATTACATGACTATGGCAATATGAGCAGCCCCACGGTGTTGTTTGTCTTGGCTGAAACCTTGAAACGCGCCCAAGCGGACGCTCGAGTGCTGGGGTTGGCGTTTGGCCCCGGGCTAACGGTAGAAAGTGGCCTTTTTCGGGTGACGGCTTAGCGTGTCGTGGTTGTTTCCAAGCCGGGCTGACCTACGTGAACGCATGGATGAAACGTGTGAACCTGAGGTGCTCGAGAACACCTACCGCAATTTTGCCTACATCAACCGTGTGGTGTCGCGTTGGCACTATGTGTACAAACACTACTTGCGTCCCTTGGCAGTAAAAACGCGTCCCCTCGAGCTGCTTGATGTTGGCTTTGGGGGGGGCGATGTGATAGCGCAATTGTGTAGATGGGCGCAGCAAGATGGGGTAGATGTGCGCATTCATGCTATTGATAGTGACGCCAGGGCGCTCGAGTACGTGCAAAAGCACCGCAACCTCACTAGCGTCACCTTCGAACACGCCACCAGCCGCGAATTAGTGAGCCGAGGACAGACGTTCGACGCGGTTATTTCTAATCACCTGCTGCATCACCTTGATGAAAGCAGTGTGCATGCTTTGTGCCAAGATAGCCGCTATTTGAGCCGCCATTTGGTAGTGCACAATGACCTCGAGCGCAGCGCCCTTGCCTATGCCGGGTTTGGTGTGGTGACTGCGCCGTTGTTTCGGCGTTCGTTTATTCGTGAAGATGGTTTGATTTCCATTCGCCGCAGTTTTAGTAAGGTAGAGCTCGAGCATCTTGCCCCAGCAGGTTGGCAGGTGAACCGGCTCTTTCCTTACCGTTTGCTGCTTACCTATCAGCATTCCCCCGCCACTCAGGAGGAAGGTGTCAATGCCGCTTAACATGCCCAATTCTCGTGCTTACGCGTCTACTCACGTGTCTAATGGTGATGATTTTGACAGTGCTGGTTTTGACTGTGTTGATGTTGATTGTGATGTGGCCATTGTCGGCGCAGGGCCAGTGGGGTTGTTTGCTGGTTTGATGTTGGCGCAGCGCGGCATGAACGTGCGGGTGCTCGAGGCTAAAACTGCGCCAAGCAAGCACAGTCGGGCGATTGGGGTGCATCCACCAGCACTCGAGCGTTTGGCACATTTGGGGGTTGCTAGTGCGTTTTGCGAGCGGGGTTTGCAGGTACAAAAAGGGGTGGCGCTGACGTACGCTAACAAGCAACTTGGCACGCTTGATTTTGGGCGTTGTCCTGCGCCGTATAACTTTGTGCTCGCCATTCGCCAAGACGACAACGAAGCCATTTTGCGTGAGGCGCTTTGTCGTGAAGATGCCGGGGCACTCTGCTGGGGTGCAAGGGTCACAGGTGTAGAACAGGATGCCGAGGGGGTGGTGCTCGAGCTAAACCACAGCCGCTCACTGCGCTGCCGTTATTTACTAGCCTGCGACGGCAAACGCAGTTTTGTGCGTGAGGTACTAGGTATCCCGTTTCACGGTCACGCTTATTCGCACCGCTACGTGATGGGTGATTTTGCTGACAATACCGACTTAGGCGAACGGGCCGCCATTTTGCTGACCGATCAAGGCTTGGTGGAATCGTTTCCTTTACCTGCTGGGGTGCGCCGTTGGGTGGTGCAACGTCAAGCGCACGATAGCCATGTGCCCCTCGAGACTGACGACATCACCCCCATTGATTTGGCATCAGCGGTAGCGCAGCGCAGTGGGTATCACCCTGAGGTTAGCAGCAACAGCATGTTTAGTACCTTCGGGGTAGAACGCTACATCGCCGAACGGTTTACACAGGGTCGTGTGGTGTTAATGGGCGATGCGGCGCATGTGATTAGCCCCATTGGCGGCCAGGGGATGAACGTGGGTTGGTTGGGGGCGTGGCAGGTAGGGGAGGTGCTCGAGCACACTCTCAAACATCACGCCACCGCCAACTGGCACAGCTACGAAAGACAGCAACGCAACCGCGCCAACCACGCTGCCAAACGTGCCGAATTCAATATGGCCGCCACCCAAGTGACCCCGTGGCAACCTGTTCGCAACGCTTTGGTGCGCTTAGCCCTGCACACCCCCGTGCGTGACGTTGCTGCTAGAACCTTCAGCATGCGCGGGTTGTAGTTGTCTCGTTAGCGATTCACCGTCCCAGACAGATGACGACTGATAGTCTAAGACTGATAGTCTTCGTCAACGATGGCTTGAATGCCTGTCTCATACGGGGTAGCGTCCACGCCAAAACGCTTGCTGAACTTGTCGCTGTTGAAAACATAAGGACGGTCGTATTGGTAGCTCATTTCGACGAGTTCGCGCATTAAAGGCATGAACAACCCTAAAGTTTTGATGCCCCACTTGGGCAATACTTGCACCTTTGCTTTGGCATCTAGCGCGGTGGCTATTTTGTCGACCCATTGTTCGCCCGTAGGCGGGTCTGCAGCAGTCGGTAAGTGCCACGCTTGTCCGTAAGCGTCTTCGGTGTTGCCAAGGAGCGCCGTGGCGCGGCCAGCGTCGGGGGTGTAGGTAAACGCATGCGGGTACGTGGCTGACGCTAACCACTGCGCGGCTTTGCCAGCTGCCAACCTAGCAAACACCGTTTGCGTCAGCACGCTTGCGCCTATATGCCCCGGGCCATAAAAGTCGGCAGAACGGGCGATGAGGGCGTGGATGTCTCCTTGCTTGCTGGCGTTCATGACTAACTCAGCGACTTGCTTGCGCACTGCGCCTTTTTTGCTCGAGGGATTATAACTGGCGTCTTCGGTCATGTGGGGAATGTGCTTTGGGTCGTACATGTAGACGTTATCGAAAAACACCAACTTGGCATCGTGGGTTTTGCAAGCGTCCACCACACTGCGCATGAAAGGTGGCCAAGTGGCCTGCCAGACGGATGCTCTGTAGGGAAACCCTACCGTGACATAAACAACGTCTGACCCTTTGACTGCCGCGTCAACGGCTTCACTATCAGTCACATCTGCTGCCATAAGTTGGTCGGTGGCGTTGACCTTTTTGGGGTTGCGGCTCACCAAGCGGATGGTGTCGGTGTATTCCGATAGGGCTTTGGCCAGTTCTATGCCGATTGCCCCGCCTGCACCGAGAATGGTTTGCATGGTTGTCCTTTCAGGATGGTTCTTTTGTGGCGTTTATTGGTGTGGCGTTTATTGGTTGGCTACCGTTAGCAATTCCACGTGTTGCTGCTACATTTTTGACCTTTTACCAATGTCACACTGACATCAATCGCGTTTGACTGTGTAGACGTCAATCCTGAAAATGCTACGTATAGCGTGTCAGCAGGTAATCGCTTTCGCCCAAAATGAGAAAAGAGAGGGCCTTACCCTCTCATATTGTATGACGTATCACAGTTGACGATGTTTTGATGTTGACAGTTGCGCGGCCTGTCACCTTGTTACTGTTTGAGGCGACAAACCCTGTATAGGTAGGCCTAAGCGCGTTAAACGACGGACACCTCAACCATTTCGTAGCACTCTACGACGTCGCCTTCTTGCACGTTGTCGTAGTTTTGCAGGTTAATACCGCACTCAAAACCACCAGCGACTTCGCGTACGTCGTCTTTGAAACGGCGTAACTGCGAGACGCTGCCTTTGTAGACTTCTTTGCCGCCGCGCATCAAACGGGCTTTAGCGTTACGGCGAATGATGCCATCTGTGACATATGAACCAGCGATATTACCAGCGCGTGGCACTTTGATAACAGCGCGCACTTCGGCATGACCGATGACTTTTTCTTCGTATTCGGGTTCGATTTGCCCACGAATCATCCGCTGCACGTCTTCGATGAGGTCATAGATGATGCGGTAATTCTTTAGGGCAATACCTTGCTTTTCGGCGGCTTTTTTGACGCTGCCAGGAGGAGTGACCCCAAAACTAATGACAGCAGCATCGGCTGTACTTGCGAGCAGCAAGTCGGACTCGGTGGGCGCGCCGACAGCGTCGAGCATGATATTCAGGTCAACTTCGTCGGTAGTTTCGGCTTCTTTAGCCAGCACGCCTTTGATGGCCTCGAGGGAGCCTTGGGTGTCTGCGCGCAAAATAAGATTGATAGTGACGGTTTTTTGCTTGCCGAACAGGTCAGCGAGTGTCACCCCTTTGCGGCCAATGGTTTCACGCTCGACGTCTTCTCGAGCAGCCACACGCGCCGCTACTAAGTCTTTGGCAGTTTGTTCGTCGGCTACTGCCACGATTTTGTCACCTGCGAGCGGTTGGTCGCTAAACCCCAAAATCTGTACTGGCACCGAAGGCCCAGCCTCTTTGAGTTGTTGACCTGCGTAGTCAGTTAAGCGGCGCACTTTGGCCCACGCTTCCCCTGAGACAAGGTAGTCAGCGACGTGCAGTGTGCCTTCTTGTACCAAGACTGTGGCTAGCACGCCCGCGCGTTTATCTAAGATGGACTCAATGACAACACCCTGAGCAGTGCCTTCACTATCTGCCCGAAAGTCTTCGAGTTCGGCTACTAGCGAAATCATCTCGAGCAGGTCATCCAAACCGTCGCCTTCTTTGGCGCTAATGGGCACGGTGATGGTTTCGCCGCCGTAGTCTTCTGGCACTAACTCGACTTGCATGAGGTCTTGTTTGACCTTATCAACGTTGGCTTGGGGCAAGTCCACTTTGTTGATGGCAACGATAATCGGTACATCTGCTGCTTTGGCGTGGTTAATGGCTTCAACTGTTTGTGGCATGATGCTGTCTGTTGCAGATATCACGATGATGGCAATGTCAGTTGCACTGGCGCCGCGCTGGCGAATGCTTGTGAACGCTTCGTGACCAGGGGTATCTAAAAAAGTCACTAAACCGCGACTGGTCTCGACCTGATAGGCACCAATGTGCTGGGTAATGCCGCCGGCTTCTTTATCGGCGACCCGGGTTTTGCGCAAGGTATCAAGCAGGGTGGTTTTACCGTGATCGACGTGCCCCATAACCGTGACGACGGGCGCCCGCGCTGGCAGTGCTTTGTAGGCGGCTTGGGCTTCGGCTTGTTGGGCTTCGGCTTGTTCACTGGCTTTGGCGTCGGCGACTAGTTGGCGCACAGCGTCGGCGGTTTCGGCGTCGATGGTGCTCGAGTGAGACTTATATTCAACGCCCATGTCATCGAGGTGCTCGAGCATCTCCTTGGTTTCAATATCTAAGTCTTTGGCGAGTTGATAAATGCGTATCTTTTCAGACATTCACCCCTCCTTGTGGCAGGTGAGAAATCGCGTGAGCGATGGTTTATGTGCTTGGTTAACCTGTTAATCGCTTCACCTTGTAAGACGATTTGATTAAACGTGTCAGGCTAGTGCGTGTGCGGGTAAATCAGTATAGAAAAACGTATCTGTTACTTTCGGTTGACGTGCTTGCAGACTGGCGTGTGAACAATTGGCGTATGAACAATTGGCGTATGAAAAGTTACGATAGTTGGCTCGAGTGTGCTTGGCGAGCCTAGTTTAGGGCTTGGCTTGATCAGCAACGCCGCACGTTGGTGTTCACTGGGGTGTTCACTGGCAGCAGCTAGGTCATATCAATTACATTGATAAGTCACTTTACAACCTACCTTGGGGCGCGCAACGGTGAGCGCAACGTCGTAATACTGCTTATCATGCCACTATCGTCGCCATTTAGCCACATCGTGACGCACAGACGCCGCGTGTGCTACTTAGTAACTCACTTAGCGTTCGCGTTGATGTAAGCGCAGCTTACGTGCAGCTCAGGTGTGTCTTAGGCGTGAGCCCCCTTGGGGAATAGGGTGAATAGGGTGAATAGGATTAATAGGGCTTATGGGGGTGGCTCGAGGGCTGTTCAGACGGTTGTAATGTGCCATGAACGTATTGTTGCAACTGCGTGTGCACCCATTCAGCTTGTCCCCGAAAAAAGCGGGCGAGTTGCTTTGTGGACGCGTTCGTGCAGCTAGCGTCGTGCGCTGGCAAACACAGCCACGCCCCGCGTCCGCTTGCTTTGCCCGATGGGTCAATATGCCACACACCATCTGCAGCGCGGTGTAAGCGCAATAATTCGCTCTGGGGGCGCTGCGTCCGACACACCACGCAACGCCGCAAAGGAACATGCTTGTGACCCACGCCGCCGCCCGCTTACGGTTTGGCTTCGGTCACGCTGTCGGCTGGCGTGTCGGCGTCTGTGGTTTCAGTGTTTGAGGCTGCAGCGCCTGTGGTTTCAGCGTCGGCTGACGTGTCGTCTTCAAGGGGTTCAGCGTAACGCGTTTCTGCATTGGCAGCTTTAAGAGCGGCAGCCAAAGGATCATCATCTACAGCAGTCGCAGCATCAGCACTGTCTGTGCCAGTGTTTGTGCCAGTGTTCGTGCCAGTGTTCGTGCCAGTGTTGGTGTCAGTATCGCTGTCGGCTGGCGTGTCGACGTTAATGTCAGGGGCGTCTTCTGTTTGAGGGGTAAACAACGCGTCAAACGCCGCCCGTCGAGATTCGTCACCCACAGGTACATCGTCCATGCGCGATGCGGCTGCTTGTAGGGCTGCATCGAGGTCAGAAGCGTGTTCAGAGGCTACCAAGTCCACTTTGTAACCCGTCAGTTTGGCAGCGAGGCGCACGTTTTGTCCGCCTTTACCGATAGCGAGTGAAAGCTGGTCGTCAGCAACGCTGATTTTGGCTTCGCCGCTGTCGTTGTTCACAGCAATAGCCCCAACTTTGGCAGGGGACAGGGCGTTGCGGATAAATTCGCGGGGACTTGCGTCCCACAAGATGATGTCGACGCGTTCGCGCTGCAGTTCGCTGGTAACAGCCTGAATGCGGCTACCCCGATGCCCGATGCACGCCCCGATGGGGTCAACGTTGGGGTTGGCACTGATCACTGCCACCTTCGAACGTTGTCCGGCTTCTCGAGCTACCGCTTTAATCTCCACTGTACCATCGGCTACTTCGGGAATCTCTTGGCGCATTAAATATTCCAACAGTTCAGCCGCCGCCCGACTCACCAAAATACTAGGCCCGCGGTTAGAGCGTTCCACTTTAACGATATACACCTTGATGCGCATGCCGACCATGTAACGCTCGCCAGGGATTTGCTCTTTGGGAGGCATAATGGCTTCGCCGCGCCCAAGGTCAATAAATACGTTGCGTTTGTTATCGACCCTCGAGACAATCGCAGTAATCACATCACCAGCGCGGTCTTTGTATTCATCAAACACCAAACCGCGTTCGGCTTCGCGGATTTTTTGGGTGATGACCTGTTTAGTGGTTTGCACGGCGATACGGGTAAACTTGTCGGTGTCGACTGGAAATTCCATCTCCATGCCCACTTCGACGTCGGGGTCGAGTTCTAAGGCTTCTTCTAGCGCCATTTCTTGGTCGGGTTCTTCGACGGTTTCGACGATGCGCCGCACCACCAATACTTCGATTTCCCCCGATAGTGGGTCAACTTCGACTTCGATGCGTTTGCCAGGTTCGACATTGCGTTCGTAGGCTTGTTCTAAGGCTTCTTCAAAGTCTTGGAGCAATTGGGTTTTATCGAGATTGCGTTCCAAAGCGAGTTGATCAAGGGCTTCAATAAATTCTTTGTTCATAGGCTCTCTATTCTTTTGTAGGATGTCACCGCAAGGTTTATCAGCAGGCTTCACCAGTAGGCTTCAATACTTCAATACGAGGCTTCAATACGAGGCTTCGTGGCAGTTTTGTGCAAGGACGATGTCATCTAAAAACAATGTCATCTACATCATCTAAAAACTTCGCGCAGAGACAATGTAATCTAAAAATAACATAATCCAAAAAACATAAGCTAAAAACAACGTATTTAAACATTGCGTAATCTGTGTCTCCAAAGACGACGTGATGATTACAGCTAAAGTCACACAGCTAAGGTCACACAGGCAAGGTCACACAGGCGTTATCGGGCGGTGTCGTGATGCTTAGGTGTGTTGCAAGCTCAACGGGGGTTGTCCGGCCACTCGGCGAGGCGGGCGCTGTCGATGTCGCTAATGGCCACGTCCCGCAGTTCTCCCGTGATTTCAAAGGTGACGTTATCGCCAGTTACTTGGCGGATTTTGCCTGTGAAGCGTTCGCCTTTGATGGTGACTTTGGCGTTTAAGTCGTGAAAACGCTGAAAGTGCGCAGGGCGAAGGAGTGGGCGGTTGGGACCAGGTGATTCGACCTCGAGCTGATACGCCCCCGTAAACGGATCAAGGCGGTCTAGCTCGAGGCTAAACACTTCGGTGACGTTGGTAATATCGTCCATCGACACTACCTCACCATCAAGCCTGTCAACTCGCAACAGCACCCGCCGCTTGTTGCCGTGCCCGGAGATGGTTAGCTCGAGCACTTCAAAACCAAGCGGTTGCAAAAGTTCCGTCGCTGCTTGGCTTAATTCCACATTTCCTCCCTTACAGATGTATCACTTGACGTTCGTATTGCTTTTGGTGTCCTCAATTGGAGCATAGTACCCATTCCAATGAATTCCGCGAATCAATTCGCGCAGAGCGCGTAGGAAAAGCTACGGATTCCAACAGGAACGTAAGAAAATCCATAAGACTTTTTGTAGTGTTTAGTTGGAATCTGTATTGGGCATCTGATTCCAGCATCGAGGTAGTCGTCACTAAACAAACCACGTCTAGGGATGCGCGTTAACACGTCCCCAACACGTTTGTGCCTTGTTAACGAGAGTCGATAACCTTGTTGCGTTTGCTCGAGCAACCCACAACAATTTAGCTACAAAAGTCCAGCCAAAAAAGTCGAGCCAAAAAGTCCATTACGCCACAACACAAAAGGGCGGGTTGACTTTCGCACCCACCCTCACATGCCAAAAAGGCAGTTGAGACGATTACTACAAGAGCACATTGTAAGAATTGTTGGGCAGCAATACAAGGCTTTAGCTAACGTTAGCGTGTAGCACGTCACCTTGTTTAACCTTGATGACACGTGATGTGTGCTTTCAACTTACACGTTTAGCATTCAACTTAGCATCTAACATAAGTACCACAGTAGACGATAGCTTCATGTGGCGTTGTCATAGCGTTGTCTTCATGTGGCGTTGTCTTCATGTGGCGTTGTCTTCATGTGGCGTTGTCTTGTGGCCGTGTCCCAACTGACTAGCGCACGCATCGTGTCATGGACGCTTTGTGATGTGAGCGCTTTGTGACATTGACGCTTTGTGATGTTAACGCTTGAAGACTGTTTGTAAAGACTGTGCGTGTCGCAAAGACTGTGCGTTCACGTGATGACTATTCGTTATTACTAGGTGCACCGTCTAACGCCCACTGAGCGTAGGCTTCGACGAAACTAAAATCAGCGTTGTTGGTGCTCGAGCTAGCCAGCAAATACCGCAAAAAGTCACTGACATCTTCGGAGGTACTTTCTGAGAAGAGTCGTTCGCCATCGAACCCTTCAAAACGCCCGAGTTCTACCGTTGGCAAGGCTTCTGCAGCAACCTCGGCGGTTTGGCGCAACTCGGTCACTAAGTCGGCGACGAGGGCTTCATTGCTAAGGGTCAACATACCTTCGTCGTAAAAAGGTGCACCTGTTTCCAGCGAACGCATGATGATATTGCGGCTTACAAAGCGGCGCACAAACGACGGTGCGTCGCCGACATTAAAAGTAAAAGGTTGTTCGGTGCGGCGGTCTTCACTGGCCAAGATGGCCACATTGAGGCTATATTCGCCTGCGTCTAGGTCATCGGGCAAGGTCACGCCGATGCCGGAAATGTTGATGGCTACAGCATCTCGAGGAATATCCTGTTCTTGACTCAGTGGCTCGAGCAGCAGCTCTCCTGCAGCATCAGTCAGGGTATATTCCAACGTCACCGAACGGGGCAACTCGATACCGGGGGTAAACAGTTCAAAACGCGGATAGATGCGGTCACCCGGTTGGAAGCTATCCGACGTTCTGCCGTCTTCACCTAAGCTTAGGCTTGCCCCTTCGCTGATGTTGATGGGGGGCGCAGGTGCACGCAGTACCTCGAGGCGTTGTTCTGCCCGACCCACAAAGGGTGTGCTGCTGCTCACGCGTGCCAAATACTGTTCAAACTGGGCAATGCTGTCGTCTTTGCGTCCTTCAGCTTCGTACAAGGTGGCAAGGGCATAGTGCACGCCTGCGGCATCTGGGTAGATTTCCAAGGCGTTTTCCAAGTCGACAATGGCTTCGTCGTTGACGTCAGGGTCTTCTGCTAAAGCGGCTTCGTAGGCGGGCATGGCTTGTTCAAGGTTGTCTTCTACTGCGTAAGCAAGCCCCAAGTTAAACCAAGCAATTTCTTGTCCTGGTGCTAAAGTAACGGCTCGCTGTGAAGCGGTGCGGCTTTCTTCTAGCCTATCGAGCAGATAATACGACCAGCCTAAGTTCGTCCAGTACAAGTCGCTGTCGGGTTCTAAGCGGGTGGCTACCACAAGTGCGTTGGTAGCTGCGGTGGGGTCGTCTTCGTCAAAAGCGATAAACGACAAACGCTCAAAGCTGTAAGGTAACGTGGGCGCGAGGCGGGTGAGGCGGGTAAGAACGGGTTTTTCCAGTTCACTATCACCTGCTTCAAAGGCTGCGTAGGCTACTGCCAACAGTGCACCGATGGCGTCGCTTTCGCTGGCTGTGCGGATGGCTTGGTCGGCACCCTCGAGGTCATTGACCACCAGATACACCGCCCGCGCTGCCCTGCCATAAGGGTAGTTGGCGGCGGCTTCAAACGCACTATTCGCGCCAGCGCGGTCATTGACGTCATCGCGCAGCGTACCCGCCCAGACGTTGGCAGCAGGCAAGACGTTGGCAGCAGGCACGTCGTCCGCTGCTAGCAAGGTGTCAAAGTAAGTAAGCAAACGCTGTTCGTCTAAGTCGGTAAAACTGAGTGCCAAAGCGGCATCGAGCAGGCGGTCATCGCTCGAGCGTCCTCGAGCTACCTGTTCTAAACCATCTAACAACCGTTGCCAACGTGCCGGAAAGGTGGCTTCTGCCGTTGCTGTATCTTCTGCAGCGTCTTCTGACGTGTCGTCCATTGGGACTTCAGCGTCTTCATCATCAGCTACGTCTTCAGCAACTTCCTCTTCAGCAACTTCCTCTTCAGTGTCTTCGCCTTCAGCATCTTCTTCGATGTCTTCTTCACTGACATCGGTATCTTGTTCTGTGCTTGCAAAGTTTTCTGCTAATTCTGCAAGGATGTTGCGGGCATCACCGGCAAAACCACCACCAGCGAGCGCTACTGCCCGAATGTATTCGCTGTAATCGGTTGATAGGTCAATCGTGGTGTCTACAGCGCGAATTTGCTGTGCTATGGCTTCATCACGCACACTCAAGTGCCGTAAGAGCAGGGCAACTGTCTGAAACGCCAAGTCGCCGGGGTTATCTTCAGGTGCATACAGGGTGTAGGTGTGCAAACCGCGAAAATCAGCAATGAATAGCTCGAGCTGTAACCTTGCTTCTACAAACTGCAGCGAACCCGTCACAGCGGTGTTGACGCCAAGACTATCGCGCACCAAGCTAACACCAGCTGCTGATGCCAAGCCTTGTTGTTGCACGCTCGCAGGCAAAAACACCACCGGGCTCAAAAAACCGCCCTCGGCTACTAGCGGCGGAATCAACGCAGGCGTGATGGTCGGACCGAGCACATCACCTATGGGGTCAAAGGCTTCCGCGACGCGCTCACTAATAGCCACACCTGTGAGGATGTCAGCACTAGCAAATGGATACACTGCCAACTCGCGGGCGCTCGCCCCAGCCAGCAAGACAGCCAGTAACGTCAGCACAAGTGCGCGCATGCCTGACCGCATGAATGATTGCTGCAGGCGGCACATGCCGTGCGCCTGCGGTTGGTAGGCCTTCAAAACAGATAAAAACGTTTTCACGCCGTTAGCGTAGCACGCTTTGCAGGCAGTTTCCGTGCTGAATACAGCCTTTTGCCAGACTGATTTAGCAGACGGATTTACCAGGTATGTTTTCAATAGTTAATTTATCAAGATAATTTGATATAAACACCAATGCTGTTGGTGTCGATGCGCTACTGCTGTGCTGCTGCTGCGTTTAGGCTAACAATTCTTCAAAGTCGCGCATGAGCCTTTCAGCGGCGGCAGTGTCTCGAGCAATAATCAAGATGGTGTCTTGACCCGCTAGTGTGCCGACGATTTCGTCGCGCTCGAGCTTATCAATCACAAAGGCGATGCCGGCTGCATGACCTTCGTCGGTATTCACCACCAAGATGTTTTGACCATAGTCTAGGTCGCGCACAAACAACTTAAAGCGCTGGCGCAATTCGCCAATGACGTCTTCTTGGGCAGCTAGGGGGGTAGCGCGGTAACGATGTTGGCCGTTACCAGCAGGGAGGCGCACAAGACGCAATTCGTTAACATCGCGGCTGATGGTGGCTTGGGTGACCTCGACACCGCGTTTGGCGAGGTGTTCGGCAATTTCGGCTTGGGTAGAAATAAACTCGCCCTCGACGAGTTCTTCAATGAGGCGTTGACGGTACTCTTTACTTGGCATATTTATACACTATACAAGCTTGCCTGTGGTTATACAAGCCTTGGATATACTGAGAACCTTCTCACACTTGCTGCTAGTGTCCTTAACAACACAATGCCGAAAGCAGCCTGCACGACTTGTCTACATTACTTTGTTCAAACGCGAAAGTGCCGTCGTTACAAAAAACACGCATACGCTGTGCTCGAGTAATATGCACCCTGAGGGTGTCTGGAGTCTGCTTGTACCTAGGATTCGAGGTATGTTTACAGCGTGGTCAACTTGGCCGACAACTTCATAAAGGTATGGCATTGATAAAGCGATAAAGGTATGGCAAATGTATCACAGGGGTATGACGAGGGTAGCTCGAGGTTAGCGTTTACAAAACCTTGAATCTTTTTGCGTTATGCAAGGGTAGTTGTCTTGTTGGCGCATATCGCGCAAGATAAGTAATAACTATCATCACTGAGCAATATAGCCATAAAAAAACCTCGAGAATCCTCGAGGTAAGGGGCATGCTCACCCAGTGGCGTCGCGGTTGGCGCTGTCGCGTTGCCTGCGCTTGGAGACGCTGTAGGTGTCTTCTTCTTTGTCTTTCTCGAGCACCTGCTTGAGGGCTTTTTCGTCTGGTACGTCATCACCCCAAGTGAGCCTATCTGAATAAATCAGTTCGTGCATGGCAATGGTAACCGTGTTGCGGGTTGCCGGATAAGCATCGGCGGGCAGTACCGAAGGCAAACCCGCTTTGAGTTGCGCTGCCCGCCGAGCGGTAATCATCGAGAGCGAATAACGTGAATCCGAAAGGCGCATCAGTTCGTCATAACCGTCTTGAGCCATAGTGTCCTCCTGAAAGATGAGCTGTTTGCTAATTGCGTCATGTGTTGTCGTGTATGTGTGTCAGCGTAGCCGCGTCAACACTGGCGTTGCTGTAAGGTTCACAGACCCGTGTAAACCGAGGGTACTTGCTGAGGGTACTTGCTTTTGTGTCGCTAACATGTATGGCGTTGCTTACTCACTAACGCGTAACACAACCATAGAAAACACCACGTTACTGCGCAATGAATACCGACACGTACACAACTGAATCCTTGCAAGAAACGATGTAAGACGCTGCAAGTGACCGTTACAGTGACCGTTGCAGTGACCGTTGCAAGTGACCGTTATTGTAAGCATGAACTCGAGCACCCCACGTCAGCTACGATTACTCGTCACGCTGTAAAGGTAGACGTTGGGTTGTCAATTACAGTTCGCGCAAGTAATTTTGTAAGTCTTTGTCGCTGACGTATTTGGTCATGGCCCGCTCGGCGCAGATGATACTTTTGAAGTCTTTGACGGCGGTAGCTAGCAAATCATTCACAATCAAGTAATCAAACTCGCGGATGGCTTTGACTTCTTCGCGGGCTCGAGCCAAGCGTTTTTGAATTTTTTCTTCGCTGTCCGTCCCGCGTCCGCGCAAGCGCCTTTCTAACTCACTCAAACTCGGTGGGGCAATGAACATCATTACCGCTTCGGGGACTTTGCGTTTGGCTTCGCGAGCGCCAACGAGTTCTAGTTCTAAAAGAACATCAGCACCGCTAGCCAGTTTTTCTTCGACGGGGGCACTCGGTGTGCCGTAGTAGTCACCAACATACTCGGCGTACTCTAGCAGTTCGTCGTGTTCAATCATCGATTCAAACGTCTCGGTGTCGTAGAAGTAATACTGTTTGCCGTGGGTTTCGCCGGGGCGGCGGGCACGGGTCGTTGCTGAAATAGAATAGTACAAATCTTCAATATCAGGCAGTGCCGCGTGTCTGATAGTGTCTTTGCCGACGCCGGACGCGCCTGTCATGATGAAAAGAATGCCGCGTTTAGACACCTCGACCTCTAACGATGCTCGCCTTTGTGTTTCGCGTGATGCCCATCGTGCCCATCGTGTGTGACCTCATGATGCAAACTTAACACGAGAGCCACAAGAGGATAAAGCCTCAGCCCTCGCAGGTGAAGGTCAAGCAGCAAAAAAGGGCGTCCATAGGGCACGCATCCCGACTGATACCGATTCCAAATGAATCATGTCATAAGTCTAAGTCAACGACCACCA
>CAZKAZ010000033.1:0-35640 GCA_964550765.1 uncultured bacterium
AAATTGATTCCGCGAATCAATTGGAATGGGTATGACTGGCTATAGCTCGAGGTAGCCTGCTGCTCGAGCCACAACGAGGTGCTGTACGAAAACAAGGTGCTGTGCGAATGGGCTTTTGATGTGGCTGCGTTAAGCCGTAATATAGCCAAGCCACAGTTCGTTTTTCCAGATCAGTCAAACAGGTCAGTCAAACAGGTCAGTCAAACACAGCAAGGCTGTATCGACCAGATAGATAACATTTCTGTACTGATAGCACGACACTGACTTCTAGAAATACTACTCACTCAGTAGAAAATCATTACCTTGAACCCTGCAACCTCGGATCCAAAAAGTCCCGCAACCAGTCGCCCAAAATGTTAAACGATAGCACCGTCATCATGATAGCCAACCCCGGATAGACTGCCAACCACCAACGCCCAGCCAAAAGTTGATCGCGGCTTTCAGCCAACATACCGCCCCACGTAGGCACGTCTGGGGGTACACCTAAACCCAAAAATGACAGGGCAGCTTCAGCAAGAATGACGCTGGCAACGTTAAACGACGCCAAAACGATAAGCGGGGCGACAATATTGGGCAAGATGCTCTTGAACATCACTGAAGCTTGGCGGGCACCCAAGGCTTTGGCGGCTTCGACATATTCTTTTTCCCGCTGCGAGACGGTCTGCCCTCGAGCAATGCGGGCATACGTCACCCACTGGCCAATGCCAAGTACAAGCACCAAATTGAGCAACCCTGGTCCAAGCACCACCAAAAACATAATGGCTAACAAGATAAACGGAAAAGCCAGTTGAATATCGGCAAGACGCATGATGATGTCGTCGACGATGCCGCCTACGTAACCGGCGATTAAACCTAACGACGTACCTATTGTGCCCCCAATCAACACCGCCGTGAAACCAACAAGTAACGATACCCTGGCACCAAAAATCAACCGCGACAACACGTCGCGTCCAAGGCCATCAGTACCTAGAATATGTTCTACCTCACCACTGCGTTCGGCTTGAAAGGGTGCTTGCAAGCGGTTGATGATGTTTTGGCGGTTGGGGTCTTTGGGCGCTAGTCCAGGGGCAAATAGAGCAGCAACGATGACCACACTAAGGGCAAAAATCGCCACAAGCGGCCAGCGCGCCCGCACCATGCTGCGTAAGCCACGACGCCACGCCCGACGGCGCGGTTGGACATCTTGCAGATTGTCAGCCGTCAGTGCCGACGCCCCCAAAGTTGATAGCGATGTGTCCGCAGGACTGTTATCCGAAGGATTGGCGGGTGAGTCGCTCACACATACCTCACAAGCTGACAAGCACATTGATTAGTTACAGCGGTCATGGCTAAATTACTGACGACTTTATTAGCGAGGCTCAACGCAAGCTCACTCTGGGATCGAGGCGCACATACAACAAGTCCACAATCAAATTAAGCCCGACAAAAAGCAACGAAAAAAGCACCACGGCGGCTTGCACCAAGGGGATGTCGCGCTGGTTGATGGCGTTAAACACCAAGCGCCCTACCCCAGGCCACGAAAAAACCGTCTCAACCACAACAACGCCACTGAGCAAAAAGCCAAACTCCAAACCGATCATCGTTACCACAGGAAGCCAAGCGTTACGCAAAGCGTGTTTGGTAACAACGGCAGGCTCAGATACGCCTTTGGCTCGAGCAGTGCGCACGAAGTCTTGGTTTAAGACCTCGAGCATCGACGAACGCACCAAGCGCGAATTACGCGACAAAGAAAACACCGCAATGGTAAGTGACGGCATAAGCAAATAGCGTAGGGCACTAGGGGCATTTTCAACGAAGGTAGCAAAATCACCTGCCAACAGCGGCGACAGTATCGGCACATGCCCAGAGATAGGCAACCAACGAAGTTGAAGTCCCACCAACAAAATCAGCATGATACCGAGCCAAAAACTGGGCATCGACTGCCCCAGCATCGCCATAGTCATAATGCTACCGTCGATGGGTGTCCCGTGATAAAGCGCTGCTAGTACACCTGTGAGCACAGCAATACTAATGGCGATGATGATAGCAAGCAAGGTCATCTCAATAGTAGCCGGGAGGCGTTCTAAGACCACTTGCATAGCAGGCGTGCGGTGGGTGAGTGAATTACCGAAGTCTCCCCTGGCAAGGTTGCCCAAGTAGCTCAGGTACTGGACATACAAAGGTTTGTCGAAGCCAAGTTTAGCTCTGGTTTCGGCGATTTCTTCGGCGCTTGCCCGTTCGCTTACGTACAAATAGGTCGGGTCACCGCCAATGTGCAACGCCACAAATGAAATAAGCGTAACGCCAATAATAACAATTAATGACTGCCATAAACGTCTTAAGGCGTATGTCCACATAATATCCTTACCTTTATAGGAATACTAAAACAAAATAAATACCACAAGTAGCCATTTAAGGTAGTAAAGGGACGCCACGAAGACGTCCCAAGTGCTACTTACTCAGCGAGTGACGCGTCGTAAACGACAATTTTTTCGTCGCGGCGGGCGTCCCAGTCGAGGCGGGTGCTCACACCATAAAAGTCGGGTTGAAAGTACATCATGAGCCAAGGTGGATCATTGTAGAAAACTGCCAACATCTCATTGATAACTTCCCGCTCTTGCTCAGGATCGCGGATATCAGCAAGGCTATTCCAGAGGGTAAACCATTCTTCGTTTTGCCAGTTGGTGTAGTTGGTACCCGCATCCGGTGCCGACAAGTCCGCCATGTCATAAAGGGCGTTCCAGGTGCCGCCGCCTGAACCGAGTAAAAACAGCGGTCCGGCATCTTTTTGACGAATGAGCGGCACAAACACCGAAGCAAAGTCCATCAGTTCTACTTCGGTTTCAATACCGATATCAGACAGATATTGCCCTACTGCTAGTGCCACGTTGGCGTCATTCAGGTAGCGGTTGTTGGGTGATTGCAAGGTAAGCGAGAAACGCACGCCGTCTTCGCCACGAGGATAGCCCGCTTCATCGAGCAAGGCTTCGGCTTGTTCGGGATCATACGGATAGGGTTCTAAGTTAGGGTTGTCGTTGGGCGGATTCACTAACCCTGTTGCCCGTTCGCAAGGCGTACCAAGTAGTGACGCGCAGATGGTCGGCACGTCGATGGCGTATTGAATGGCCACGCGTACATCGGTATTTTGAATGGCCGCACCACCGTCACTGGCTTCAGCAAACTCTGGGGCGAGGTTAAAACCGATGTAGATGCGGCGCGTGCCTTGTACGGCTTGCACTTCGGCAGTGCCTCCAGCATTAATGGCGTCAATTTGGTCAGGTGATACGTTAGCGATAATATCGACATTACCGGCAATAAGCTCAGCAGCCCTCGTTGACGCTTCAGGAATGACCCGCCAGATAATCTGCTCAAAACTACTCGGGCGCAAGTCGAATTCGGGCACGCGTTCAATCACCATGCGGTCGTCTTTAATCCACTCGACAAAACGGTAAGGCCCTGAACCGACTGGGTTTTCAGCGGCTTCTTCTAGCGTCATGGCTTCATAGGACTCGCGGCAGTGAATATACACTTCGGCGATCAAACCTGGGGCAATCGACTGATAGCGGTCATTGACAATGCGCACCGTCAGGTCATCTTCGGCGACGGCTTCGACAAAACCTAGTGAGCTAAAGATGAAACCTGGGGTGTTGCCCGTAAAGCCGTTTGCAGGGTCTTCGGCGCGGTTAAAGCTGTAGGCTACGTCATCGGCAGTTAGTGGTGCACCGTCGTGACAGGTTAAACCCTCGAGCAAGGTAAATACCACTTCAGTACCATCTTCAGAGTACTCGTAACTCTCAGCAAGGTACGGCAGGATTTCACCGTCGCTGGTCGTTTCAAGTAGCGACGCAAAAATGTGCTTGGCGATGTTGGAACCGGGCCTCGAGCTAATATCCGCCGGATCCATGGTACTTGTGTCGACACTTTGGGCAATGACCAAGGTATCTTCATCAGGCATTTGGGCGCTTGCCAGTGATAGTGTGCCAACTGTCAACAGCAAAAGCAATAAACGAATGTGCATAAATATATTGTCTCCTTTGAAACGAACCTCAATGTTGATAGGTCACCTCAAGCTTGTATAACGCACGTTGTGAACGCAAACATAGCAGGTGAACGACTCGCATGACTCCTTTCCGAGTGATTAACGCCGTCATGATAACCCATATTTGCACAGACGTACAATGTGCCAACAGCATTCTGGCAGGGTGCTATGGCAAGGGTAAGTCCGTCAATACTGAATGGAGTTGCACGGCTTCGCGGCGCTCACTTGAAAGTATGCAGGCTTGCACCATCGCTAGTGAGCGCAGGTGATCGCGTCCGCTACACTCGAGCGGTGCATCCCCGCGCACAGTAGCGGCAAATTGCGCGAGCAAGTGTTCAGCGTCGGTAATCCACATTTCGTGTGCAGGTAGGGGTATCTCCGTTAGGGCGTCATCTTCATGACCAGCAAAGAATAAGTCGCCAAACTGATCCTGCTGGCTGGTTACCCCCCGCAAGCAGTCGCTGCGCCACGCAAAGTGGGGTTGTTTCCAGGCACTTTGCCACAAACCCTGATAGTTCACCCGCACACCACTAGCAAAATCAAACAACGCACTGACATTGGCGTCACCTGCGTACATCGTCCACGGTGGATTAAACGTCTGGCAGTAGACTTGGGTGGGTTCGCTGTCGTAGACGTAGCGCCACAAGTCAAAATGATGAATGGACTGCTCCCACAGCATCGGGTGAGACATCGTTAGCGGATAACGGTTTAGGCCGGGGCGGTAGCCGTTGCGGTAGCGTTCGTAGGTAAAGCGGGCAAAGACCGCCCCCCCGAGTGCGGCTAGTTGCTTTTTGAGGGCTTGGGTAACAGGCAAATAGCGAAAGTTTAGCCCCACCATCATGGGGGTATTGGCGCTTTCGGCCAGTTCGACGTAGCGTTTGGCAGTGTCAAAATCTAGTGCTAAGGGTTTTTCCACCAACATAGGTAATTGCCGCTCGCAGGCTGCCTCGAGCTGGGCGTCTCTTCCCTCGGGTGGGGTGGCGAAAATGACCGCATCAAGTTCACATTCTCGCATGGCAACGTCTAAGTCAGTAAACGTGGGATGCTCACCGAAGTGGGCACATGCTCGAGCTAATGCTTCGGCATTGGGATCTACGTACCCTGCTGCCCGACAGTCCGGCGAACGGCGCAACACCTCCGCCCAATAACGCCCGCGTGCTCCAAGACCTACCAGCAAAATATTAAGCACGGGTGACACTCCGAATTACTTGCCGAATTACTTGCTGTAGCTGCAACATAGTTCTCCTTCTTGATAACGCGTTCGAATGACAAAAAATGATCTACTATCAAACCTCTTGGCAAACGTCAGGGCAAACATCCTGGCAAACCTCTTGGCAAACATCCTGGCAAACGTCAGGGCGATACACGGAACAACCAACAAACGAATGGGTTACAATACCCCATGAAACTGTCAACAGTTGACTTAAGAGGGACAGCATGACGGTAGCGTCGGCGTTGCCCGAAGGCCTTAACACCCAACCGGATAGTGTGCTAGCACAGGTAAAGACGAATCTCGAGCACCTGGTGCGCACCGCCGTCACAGGCTATGTTAGCCAGCCTAGTCTGCGGCGCCCTGGTTCGATTCCTGATATTGACGGGGTAAGTAAAGTGCTACCCGGCATGTACGGCGTCCTTTACAACATCCGCGTCGGTGATGCGGCTTTTGGTTGGGCGGGTGATCACGTGGAGCCGGGGGTATCTATTGACCATCCTGACGGCGGCGGGCATCACGCCCTGCACTATCTGAACTGCATCGGCAACCGTGCCAAGGTGATTAGCGGCCTAGCTAAAGGAGCGACGGGGACAGTCGTTGGCGAGCACGCGAGGATTTTAGTAGACCTCGAGCCAGATACCCTCGCCCTCCTTGCCCCGGGGGATCAAGTGCAAGTTGAAAGTTACGGGCAAGGGCTCAAACTACGAGACTTTCCCGCTATTCACTTGCGCAAGTGCAGCCCGCAACTGCTCGCAGGTCTCCCCTGTCAGGTTGAAGGTGGTACCTTGCGCATTCCCGTCGCTATGACCCTACCGATTGAAATTATGGGCTCAGGGGCAGAACTTAATTCGGAATATGTCGATCAAGATTTAATGTCAGGCGATCGGGCGCTCATGGCAGAAACGGGCGTTGACCAGTTGCGTTTGGGTGACTTTGTAGCCATTCCCAACGCTGACCACCGTTATGGGCGCGGCTATCATCCGGGGGCGATGACCATTGCTTTGTGCATTCATGGGGATTCGATTATGACCGGACACGGGCCAGGGATTTTGACACTCATGACCTGCGTGAACGGGCAACTTGATTACAGCATCAGTTCTGACGCCAACATCGCCCATTATTTGGGTTTACGGGAGAAAGCATGACCATCACCACCAATTACGACAAGCTCGTGTCAGTATCAGCTTTGGGCTACATCGCCACGCCAAAATTGCCAGGACTTCCCGCTGAGCCTTACCGACTAGCGGCAGGTGGGCAGCCGTTTTTACTACCGACCTATGGCAGCATCGTCTACAACGTGTCGGTAGGTGATAGTGCCTTTGGCTGGGCGGCGGACTGCGTGCATCCGGGGGTGAGTCTTAACTACCCAGACGATGGCGGCAACCGAGGGTTGGGGATTTTGTCGTGTATCGGCAACACCGTAACCTGCGTCAGCGGGGATGCCAAAGGACAAACAGGCGTTGTTACCGGAAAATCGGGGCGGTTTTCAGAGCATGTCATCGTGCACTTTCCCAGACAGACCCGCGAACACATGGCCATTGGGGACAAGTTTGTGGTGAAGACGTTGGGGATTGGTTTGGAGATTGAAGGACATCCGAAGGTCAGGCTCAAGAGTTGTGCGCCGGAATTATTAGCAGCACTCGAGCCAAGCACCAACGCTGCCAACCAATTGGAAATACCCGTTCGTGCCGTCATTCCCGCCCACCTCATGGGCGCAGGCGCAGGCTTATCGAGCGACCAAGGGTCAGTTCACTTACAAACCGCTGACCAAAACGCCATCCGCGAAGCAGGTCTTGACACCTTGCGATTGGGTGACGTAGTCGCAGTAGAGCACTATGACAGCCGCTACAATCATGGGTATTTGCGCGGGGCAGTCAGTATCGCTGTGGTGGGTCAAGGCGACAGCCCAAGAGCGGGTTACGGCCCTGGGTTGACGGTGATTATGACCGCAACGGATAACGCCATTGTGCCCGTGATAAAAGATGCGGTGAATTTACAGGAGTTGTTGGCGCTCGAGCCATAACCCCTGCAGAAAAGTGTGAAGGCATCAATCAACGCATCTCAATCAATGTAGGCGCAATGTAGGCAATGCCTTCACACTCACGCAGAATCACGGCAGCCAAACATCTGTTGATACTTTTGCAGCTCGCGTGTTATCACTGGAATCTTTTGCAGGTGCGTGGTAAGCTTATGCAATGCGCTGTTAACAGTTGACGTTGCATGCCTCGGCATTGACCTGAGCTACCCATCGCCTGATTCAGCAAAGCAATTGTTAACAGTAAACCAACTTGGGAGGCACTATGAACGGATTATCGAAGCAATGTTTCCGCACTCTGCTCATCGGCTTGGCAGTGACACTATTTACTGCCAGCATGGCGCAAGGGGAAATCATTTACGGCATGAACCGCGAACCGGACATGATGGATTTGCACGTGGGTTCGTCGCGTTACGACTTGGTGGTGGCCGCCAACGTGTTTGACACCTATCTTTATCTCAACGAAGAAGGTGAGTTTTTGCCGTGGCTAGCAGAAGAAGTGACCGTCAATGACGACGCGACTATGTATACCATTACATTAAGAGATGGCGTTACGTTTCACGATGGAACGCCCCTTAATGCAGAAGCTGTCAAGTTCAACTTTGACCGCATCGTCGCCCCAGAAACGGCTAGCCGCGCCGCTATTGGCGATATGGGTAGTTACGAACGCACCGAAGTAGTAGATGAACTGACAGCAGAAGTGTATTTTAGTGAACCGCATCCGGCGTTTTGGTTTGCGCTTTCGGATTGGCGGGCAGGTGGCCCACACTCGCCAGCGGCACTGCAAGCAGACGCTGAAGGGTTTAAGCAGATGCCCGTGGGTACGGGGCCTTTTCGCTTTCTCGAGTGGGCGCAGGGTGACCGCATTGTGTTAGCGCCTTACGAAGATTACAACTGGCCCAACCCAGCAGCGGAGAAAACCGGACCAGCGACGCTCGAGCAGGTCGTCTTCCGTTTTCTGCGTGAAGACCAATCGCGGGTGATTGCTTTAACCACCGGCGAAGTCAACGGCATCATGCGCGTGCCACCGCAAAACGTGGCCGAACTTGAAAACAACCCGGATATTTACACCATGACACGGGTACTACCAGGCACAGGCGTGATTTTGGTCGTCAACGGCAGCAAAGCCCCCACTGATGACCCGGCTGTCCGTCAAGCGTTACTGATGGCTAGCAGCCCGCAACAAATTAGCCGCATTGGTTATTTTGGTTCGTGGCAAGCCCACGAAGGTTCGGTGTTGTCTGCACCCAACCCAGGCTTTGTGAATCTGGCTGAAAACAACATGTTTGACCCTGAAGCTGCCGCAGCGGTACTTGAAGACGCCGGTTGGGTCATGGGCAGTGACGGCATTCGTGAAAAAGACGGCGTCAAAGCCGCTATTGAATATATTGGCTTTCCTAGCGCTGAGACCACCAGGGTGATTGAACTGATGCAAGCCACCTTGCGCCCTATTGGTATCGACGTCAGCATCATTGAACTTGACGCGGGTGCCATTCAAAAAGCCCGCCAAGACGGTGAACACAACATCGCCCACCTGACGTGGATTTTTAGGGATGCCGGCTTTTTGCGCACCTTGTTTCACTCGGAAAATATCGGCACGGGTTGGAATTTTACCCACCGCCCCATACCCGAAGTCGATGCCCTGTTAGAACAAGCCGAAACCGAATTTGATTTGGCCGCTCGGCAAGAAATTTTTGCGCAGGTACAAAACACGATGCTAGAAGAAGCCATGGTCATTCCTACGGTTTACCAACAAGCCATTAATGCGTTTCACAACGACGTGCAAGGCGTCAAACTCTACGAAGTCTACGGCGAAGCCCCTTACTTCTACGAAGCGTCTGTGAGCGAATAAGTCAGCGCGTAAGTCACTATCCGGCGTGCGTCACACACAACTGCTGAGGCGCACGCCCTGCTAGGAGACACATGGCAACGTTTATCGTGCGGCGCTGTTTGAGCCTCATTCCGGTACTTATCGGGGTGTCGTTTTTGGTGTTTGCCGCCATGTACATCATCCCCGGGGACGCAGTCGACTCGATGCTGGCAGAAACAGGTGCAAGTGCCGAGGATTTAGCCCGCCTCAGAGAGCAACTTGGGTTAGATGATCCATTTTTGGTGCAATACGGGCGTTTTTTGGGGACGATGGCTCGAGGTGACTTGGGTCAGTCGCTGGTTAACGGGCGTTCGGTAGCAGAACAGTTGCGCACGCAGCTTCCGGCGACGGTTGAACTGACCTTGGCAGCCTTGGCTGTGGCTATTGTACTTGGTCTGCCTTTGGGCATTTTGGCAGCCGTCAAGCGGGGTACATGGGTTGATGGCGTGAGTATGGTGATTGCCCTGGTGGGTGTGTCGATGCCTAACTTTTGGTTGGGACTGCTTTTCATCATGCTGTTTTCGTTGCGGCTGGGGTGGTTTCCTGTTGCTGGTACAGGCGGACTTGATCATCTTGTTTTACCGGCACTGACCTTGGGGTTAAGTGGGACGGCGGTGATTGCCAGGGTGTCGCGCTCGAGCCTCTTAGAAGTCCTCAGCCGCGACTACATGCGCACCGCCAAAGCCAAAGGCTTAGCACCGCGTCGGGTTATTAACAAACACGCATTGCGCAACGCCCTGAGTGCAGTGCTCACGCTAGTTGGTTTGCAGTTCGGGGCGCTACTCGGTGGCTCGGTGGTGGTAGAAACCGTCTTCGGACGGCAAGGGATTGGCTTTCTCACGGCTAACGCCATCCAACGGGGGGACTTTCCGCTGGTGCAAGCGGCGGTGCTCCTAGCTGCTTTCACGTTCGTGTTCGTCAACTTGCTCATCGACATCAGCTATTCACTGCTCGACCCACGCATTCGCTATGGCTAAGCGCGACAAAAGCCCCTACAACCCGCAACTCATCACCGTTCTACCCCCATCACCGTTCTACCCATGAAACATATCACGCCCAAACATGTCATGAGCAAAGGTTACATGTAATGACGACACAACAACCAACCGGTATGGCAAGCCCCCGCAAACCACGTCAAGAAAAAAGTAACAACCCTTGGCGCAGCGCACTGCGGCGTTTTTTGCGGCATCCCACCGGGATGATTGGGGCGTTTTTGCTGGCAGCGCTTGGGGTTATGGCGATTTTTGCGCCTTGGGTAGCACCCTATGACCCCTTGGCAGTTGACCCCATTGCCGCACTGATGCCGCCATCTAGCGACCACCTTTTCGGCACAGACACCCTAGGGCGCGACATGTTCAGCCGGGTAATTTTTGGGGCGCGCATTTCCCTGCGCTTGGGGCTGGTGTCCGTCACCATCGCCCTCACCAGCGGTGTCATCATTGGCATCGTAGCGGGTTACAGCGGCGGTTGGCTGGATGCGGTGTTGATGCGCTTCGTTGATATTCTGCTGGCGTTTCCGGCGTTGATACTGGCGCTCATCACCATTTTCGCACTTGGGCCCGGGCTTAATAACGCCATGATCGCGGTAGGCATTTCTGCCATTCCTGCTTATGCCAGAATCACCAGAGCAGGCGTTCTCGCTGCCAAAGAAGACTTATACGTGCAAGCCGCCGAAGCCTTGGGGGCACCTCTATGGAAGTTACTCGGGCATCACATTTTGCCCAACATCATCGCCCCCAACATCGTGGTGGCAGCACTGGGCACGGGAACGGCGATTTTGGCAGGGTCGGCTCTCAGCTTTTTGGGACTCGGGGCACAAGCGCCCGCCCCAGAATGGGGACTCATGCTCAGCCAAGGACGCGGCTTTATGCAACTTGCTTGGTGGTTAACGTTTTTTCCCGGCCTTGGCATCATGGTGACGGTAATGGCGCTCAACCTGTTTGGTGATGGCTTGCGCGACGTGCTCGATCCACGGGATACCTAAACCATCGGCACAGTCTTAGTGACAGTCTTAGTGTATGCACAGGTGTTTGTCCGTATATTGTCAACAGTTGGCTTTAAAAAGTACCTCCCCTACTGGAAAGGAAAACTCACTCCATGATTGACCCAACAATTAACTCGGCAATTAACTCGGCAAATGTTTACCACAAGCGATTAGACCATTCGTCACCATCTTAAAAGAAATATTTCACGATATTCTTGCGTGTGATTTTTCTATCTCATTTTTCGAAGGAGGTTTATTATCAAAACTCAACTGGTAGGTGGCTGGATTGTCGCGTTCGTTGCGGACGATTCAGACCCCAATAATCTACATGCCAATAATTTTTATGGGGGACACCACGTGCTTTTGCAAAATGGCTGCGTGGTCTACGAAGGTGACACAATTTTGTTCGTGGGCTTTGCCGATGACCCGCAGTGTCCGCAGGCTGATCAAATCATTCGCACCGATGGCAAACTGGTCTCGCCAGGGCTTATTAACTTGCACTGTATTGCCAACATCGACTTGCAACCACTGCGCATTGATGTCGCCAAAACGGGCTTTCCGAGAGACAAAGGGTGGCTCGAGCACGCTACCCCCATCTGGTCAGACGAAGAATTTCACGTTTCTGCTAGGTTATCCGTCGCTTCACTGTTGCGCTCTGGCAACACCACCTTTTGCAACGTGACCACCTCTGCTACCAAAAGCTACGAAGACCCCATCATCGAACCGTTCGCACTCGCAGAAGCCTCGGAGATACTAGGGGCACGGGCGTATTTGGCACACAACTTTCAAGACCACAGCCGTTACAACAGCATCGAAGACGGTCAAGAACAAACGCATTACGTGTTTGATAAACAAGCAGGTGAACGGGGATTAACGCATGCCCTCGAGCTCGTAACCGCCCTACGAGAACGCGGCAAGGACAACAACCAACTCGTGCAAGGGTTCTTGTTTCCCTACACCACCCAATCTTGCTCCGATGAACTTTTGCAAGCCGCCAGTCAAGCAGCTAGATCAGAAGGTTTACTGGTGCGTTCGCACTTTGCGCAAAACAGCCGCGAACTGGCTGATAACTTGAACGAACGCCAACAAAGCCCCGCTGAACGCTTAGCGAGTTTGGGCGTACTAGGGTCAGAATTGACGCTTACCCACGCCATTTACATGCGCGGACATGCCAGCGTGCCAGATAGTGGCGACGTGCAAGAGGATCTCGAGCTACTTGCCAACAGCGGTACGCACGTAGCGCACTGCCCGGTGGTGTTCTCGAGGCGTGGTCAAGTATTAAAGTCATTCCAAACGTACATAGACGCAGGCATCAACTTAGCGTTGGGTACTGACACCAGCCCGCCGGATTTGCTCGGTGAGATGCGTATGGCCACGACCCTTTCCAAAGTGGTGGATGGCGACGCCATGTCAGCAACTGCCGCCAGCGTCTACAACGCAGCCACCCTAGGTGGCGCAAAAGCCTTGGGACGCAATGACCTCGGTAAACTTGAAGCGGGGGCAAAAGCAGACATTAGCGTGTTTGACCTGCACGCACTGCATCTCGGCGTCATTGACGACCCCATCAAAGCTTTGGTGCACTACGCTAGCAGCGGCGACACAGATCGGGTGATTGTTGACGGGCGCACAGTAGTAGAAGATAAACAGGTCGTGGGCATTGCCGAAGATGAGATTCTCGCTCAAGCGCAAGCGGCGTGGCAGGTATACCGACAGGGACTAGCTGCCAGGGATCCCCTCGGGCGCGACGCTGACACTATGTATCCCTTTTCCTTCCCAGTACAGAAAGGACAATCATGATCGTTATTTCTGGCGGCAGCCGTTTCAACAGCCAAACGGCCACCTTTGAAACCAACAAAAACCTTGTATTAGACGGTGAAAACATCATCGCGGTTGACAGCGGCGAACCGTATGTGGAGGCTACACAGATAGACGCGACGGGTAAAACGGTGTTACCGGGACTAATGAACTTGCACGGACACTTGGCGTGGGATGGGTTTTCAGACCTCGAGAGCCAAACCCGTTTTGATGGGGCGATGCGTTACTTCAAAGCCGCAAGGGGGTTGCGGGACGCCCTAGAAGCAGGCGTGACGACCTTTCGCGATATGGCTTGCGTACACGACGCCGCACTTTATGCCAAACAAGCCGTCAAAGATGGCCTACTACCGGGACCGACGGTGTATATCTGTGGGCGAGCCGTGTGCCGCACAGGGGGGCATATCTGGTGGGGCAACCGCGAAGCCGATGGCGTCTGGGAGATTCGCCAAGCGGTGCGCGAACAAGTCAAAGACGGCGCTGATTGGATTAAGCTCATGGCGCACAGTTACAGCCGCGAAGAGATTCACGCCGCCATTGACCAAGCCCACGACGAAGGCATGCGCATTACTACCGATGCAGGCAAGTGGGCAGATATTGCCGTGCAAGAAGGGGTAGATTGCATCGAACACGGCGGCATGTACGACGATGCCACGGTAGCGCAAATTGTCGAACGCGGGGTGTGGATTGTACCGACGCTTTCGCCGGTGGTGTTGCAAGCTCGAGCAGGTCACCTGTGGGGCATGAAAGACAGCGTGATTGAGCGGCGCAAACGGCAACTCACAGATAGCGGTCGTCACGAAGGCTTGATAAAATTACGCCGTGCTGGGGCAAAATTCGCTTTTGGTACAGACTCAGGCAGCCCTGTTGTTCCCAACGGCGCGATGCTACCGGAAATGCAAGCGCTCTTAGAGTTCGGTATCTTTGAAACGCCTGAAGACGTCTTACAAACCGCTACCTTGCGTTCTGCTGAGTGCTTGCAAATTGACGAACGTACAGGCAGCTTGGAAACGGGCAAACAAGCCGATGTGTTAATCGTTGCTGGGGATGTGTCAGCCAGTTTGGACAACATCACCCGTGTCGAAGATGTCTTTGTGAAGGGTCGGCACGTCGTGACCCAAGGGCAAGCCCTGTTACCTGACCCGAGGGATTATCAAACGTTTGCCAATGTTGGGGCGTGAACGTCGGCATACACAGCACGAAACGACAGTCTTGTCTAGCGTAATACTCACCTGTGACGCAACATGAATCAAGACATGAAAGCGCGCCAAGGATGATATTTTTTCGCTACCGACAGGTCACATATTGTCACCTCAGTTCAATTCAAGCTGCCCCTACCCCCCGCTATTGATTAACCCCCAAGATTGACTCGCCACATCCTAGTAACATGAGACATCACCACAGTCATAATCATGCAGTGCGCAATATTTTCCGTACATTCACGGATATTTGGCCTGCCTACGCGGATAATCGACAACGGACAGGTATAATAAGGTTATTCAATGCAACGGGCTGCCTCTTTGGGGGCAGCTTCTTGCCGTAAGGACAGGAGGCATCATGATTGCCATTAACTTAGAAGGACGCAAAGGCCTCGTCTTTGGTGTGGCCAACCAACGTTCCATCGCTTGGGCGATTGCTGATATGTGCCACCAAGCGGGTGCGCGCATGGCGTTTAGCTACCAAGGTGATAAGCTCAAAAGTACCCTCGATAAACTCACCGCACCCCTCGATGAACCCTTGTTGCTGCAGTGCGACGTCACCAGCGATGACGACCTAGACGCAGTGTTTGACACCGTAGCCAGCGAATTTGGTCAACTTGATTTTCTCATTCATTCGGTAGCTTTTGCCCCCAGAGACACCTTCGAGCGGCCTTTTTACGAAACAGACCGCGAAGCATGGCACGTCGCCCTCGATGTGTCGGCTTATTCGCTCGTGGCCATGGCGCAGCGGGCGCAGGGCTTAATGAAAGATGGCGGCAGCATCACCGCACTAAGTTACTTGGCAGCCGAAAGGGTCATCCCCCACTACAACCTGATGGGTGTTGCCAAAGCCGCCCTAGAAGCCAGCGTGCGCTTTTTGGCTTATGATCTTGGCAAGCAAGGCGTGCGGGTGAATGCTATTAGCGCTGGGCCACTGCGCACCTTGGCGGCACGGGGCATTGCAGGGTTTGGCAGCATGTACGGCAAAGCGGGCGAACTGTCGATGCTTGGGCGCAACATCACCCAAGAAGAAGTTGCGGGCTTGGCGTTGTCGCTGATTACGGATCAGCTCGGTAGTGGCATCACAGGTGAGACGATTTATGTGGATGCTGGCTACCACGCCATGGGGATGTTCATGCAAGACCTCGAGGCAGACAGTAATACCTAAACACCTAATAGGGGTAGCAGAGCGCACCCCCGCATCGACCCCGCATTAACCCCCGCATCCAAGACGTCACTTGCCAAAAAACTTGCCACAAACCCAAAAACGACGTCACTTGCCAACCTATGACACAAACGCGGCGTGCCCAACATATCAAACGACAGGCACGCCGCTCGAGCATCTGCAAACTATATTGTATATTGACAAAAATTGCCCTTGAAAATTGACGACATTCACAAGCTACATATCTACCAACAGGCAACTGAAGCATCACGCGTTCAGCGTACGTTTAACCGTGACAGCAAAGCATTTGCCTAAGAGGTGCTAGGCTAGTTGTTAAACAGCGTGGTAGGGGGTTTGTTGGGCTGCTCGAATCACATATCTACTTAGGCATCACCCACACAATTGTCCTTTTGGCGCGACACTGAAGCGTGATAGCGAAAGCGTTTTAGGTATAAAAGTATCGGTTAGAAGCGTAAGTGTAGGTGTGCTCAGGTGTAAGCGTATATATGTGCTAGGCAGACTCTTCCTACAACCTCTCCAATACAATCATGTAACGCACGCGAAGCACGACATATTCAAGCCACAACGTTAGGGCGATTACTGACAACAATCCCCTTTTATTCCTTATTGAGATGGTATATGGCACAACGCGACGACACGATTGGCCTTCAAGTAGACACAGCGGTGCTTGCTGCGCAGCTCGAGCAACTCACTAGCCTCGAGCGCGCCTTACATCGTGATACAGCTTTGCGTCCGGTGCTCTATACCTTTGTACGGGGCGTGCACCGTCTGCTCACTCGCTATTTTGCCAGCATGCGGGCTGAAACACCGAGCATAGCCGTCTTTGTACCAAATTCTGGCGTGCCGAGTGCTGGCATGACCCGTTCTGGTGATGACGACAAGGCTACTGTGGCGTGGTTGCTCGAGCAACGGGTACATTGGCTACCCGCGCCTGAAAGTAGTGTGTTGACACGCCTCGAGCAACCTGCTGAGCGTTCACAAGACGCCAACGATGCGTTACATGCTTACTTCAGCAAGCACAATCCCAGTCAGCAACCAGCACAACCTGTTATGCAGTTGCCGTTTGTGACCCCTGAAGGCAAGGGCTATCTTGTCTTGTTGGCCAGCACCCCTACCCCTGTAACCTTGCCAGCTAATCAACTGCCAGATAGTCAACTGCCAGATAGTCAACTGAAGGTGCTCGAGCTAGCCCTCAATGGTTTGTCACACGCCTTGCAACGCCAGCCGTTTTCACACTTGCCTGACCATCACAACCATCACGACCGTGATGACCGTGACTCATATGACGCTCGTGACGATAGACATC
Source organism: uncultured bacterium (assembly GCA_964550765.1). Lineage (GTDB taxonomy): Bacteria > Deinococcota > Deinococci > Deinococcales > Trueperaceae > JBCCBI01. The sequence continues at coordinate 16,624 of CAZKAZ010000033.1, forward strand.
ACGATATTGAAGCCATCCCGGATTGCTACTTGGGTATCGACCAGCTCGGGCGCATTCAGCGACTCAATCAACAGGCGGCTGACATGCTCGGCCAACCCAGCGCAGATTTGCGGGGGCGTTTTTTGGGTGACTTGTTGCCGCACTTTCGCAACGCCCTCGAGGTCACCTTGGCACGAGCAACATCGAGCGACCAAGTACACCGCCTTGAAGTGCGCGCCCCCCACGACGGCAGTTGGCATGAACTGTACATTCGCGCTACTCGCCAAGGTTTTCAGCTTTACAGCCGCGACGTCAGCGAGCGCAAAGCCATTGAAGACGCCCTCAAACGTGAACGCGCCGAACAGCGTCAACTGGCTGAATTTCGCAGTAAACTCATTGACTTTATCAATCACAGCTTGCAGATTGCCCCCCAAGACAACTGGTATCAACAGTTTTTAGAAAAAGTGCTTAATGTCATCCCCGGCGCGCAAGCAGGCAGTTTGGTGGTGCGCAATCAGCTCGAGCCACAAGCGCGTTTTCACTATGTGGCCGCTGTCGGTTATTCACTCAAGGGGTTGCAAGCGCTGAATTTTTCAGAAACTGACATTTATGCCCGCGCCCCCGGTCAACCCACCATCATACGGGCATGGCAGACGCAATTTCCCACGGTGTTCACACATCAACGCGACATTCTTGCCCAAGCCACAGGTGACCATGCCCTAGCGGATAAGCTCGAGCGCATCGCGGCTACGCTGTGTGTACCCGTGTATGCTGGTGCACCACTCGAACCACAGCAACCTGACCCCGCCGAGCCATCTGATGACATTTCTAACCGTCAAGATAGCAACCAAGCTGATAACCAAGCTGACGACCAAGCTGATAACCAAGCGGCTAAAACAGCCAACCGTTCGCTCGTGGCCATGCTGTTTATTGATAACTATCAAGATGGCGACGTTTTTGATGATACTGTACTCGAGCTAGCCCACGCCGTCGCCAGTCAAATGGGGGTGTTGATTCAGCGCTTTGAACTCGAGCGTGCCGTGCGCCGCAGTGAACAGCGTTACCGCTACATTACCGATGTCATCGCCGAAATTGTCTATGTTTATCGCCGCACCGAAGACGGTAGTTTTGTGCGCGAATGGGGCAACTGGGAAAACGAACAACGGCTCACCGGTTACACCCAAGCCGAGATTGACGCCCTAGGTGGCTGGTCAGGTATCGTCCACCCCGATGACGTCAACATTCACTTTTTACAAAAAACCCGCGTCAGGCGTGGCGAGAGTGGGGTTACCGAATATCGCATCATCACCAAAAGTGGCGAAGAACGCTGGATTCGTGATTTTTGCAAAGTGCTTTTGGATGAAAACGGTACCGTCGTTGCGCAGTACGGTGCCAATCAGGACATCACCGAACAAAAACGCTTTGAGCAAGAACGTGAAGCCCTGTTAGCACTCAACAAAAAACAGCGCCAAGTCGCCGAAGCCCAACTCGCTGAACTCAAAGAACTACACGCTGCCAACAATCGCGTCACGGCAGTACTGCGCAACAACGAAGCCAGATACAAAAAAATCGCCGAAGAAAACACCCACCTACTCGCCATCGAAAAAGCCCAACGCCGTGACCTAGAAGCCCGCTTGCACGAATTGGCTGCCCTCAATCATCTCAACCGCGTCGTTGCTACCGCTACTGACCTAGACAGCACCCTAGAAACAGTAACAGAACAAGTCGCCCAACTTTTTCAAGCGACGAGTTGCGGTATCGCCCTGCTGCGTGATGACAAGGGTGTGCTCGAGGTTGTCGCTGAACACGCTAGCAACCCCAACTTGGTCAGCAGCCTAGGGGCGCACATCAGCGTCAGCGACAATACCGTGAATTATAACGCCGTCTACCAAGGTCAAGCGGCTATTGTTCAACACGCCCAAACCAACCCCGGACACGTCCAAGCCCAAGCGTTGATGCGCGAACGTGACACCCACGCGTTGATGATTGCCCCCTTGCGCTCACGCGATAAAGTGTTTGGTACCATCGGGGTAGACAGCAACGACCCCGAGCGCATCTTTCGGGAACAAGAACTGCGTTTGCTAGAAACCGTCGCCGGTAACGTCGCGGGCTTAATCACCAACGCACGCTTGTACAGCTTGCAACGGGAACAATTTGAAACGCTCAAAACCCTCAAAGGGCAGCTCGAGCGCAAAAACCGCGAGCTAGTGTACTTGAGCATGCGCGACGCCCTCACCGGGCTGTATAACCGCCGCCATTTTGACCAAGTGCTCGTCAAAGCCTTTGCGACGAGTCGCCGCTACCCCGACCAACCCCTCAGCGTGGTAATTTGCGATATTGATAATTTTAAGAAAATCAATGACACCTTTTCACACGCTGTTGGTGATGACGTGTTGCGCACTGTTGCTACCTTGATGTTGCGCAGTGTCCGCAACGTTGATACGGTTGCTCGCTATGGGGGCGAAGAATTTGCCTTCATCTTGCCCCAAACCAGCTTAGAAAGCGCCCAGCACGTCTGTGAGCGCATCCGTAAAGACATCGCTGACTATCCTTGGCAGCAAGTACACACTGGCATGACCGTCACCCTCAGCATGGGCATTTGTGCTGATACCAGCGTCGGCAGCCACGAAAAAATGCTCAATATGGCCGATCACCATCTGTACCGCGCTAAACACAGCGGTAAAAACCGAGTCTGTTTTTGATACACCCACGTTCTACCTAGGTAAGTTTTATTACTTCACCTCAGTTCAGAGTTAATTCACGTCAGGAACGTATTTTGTGTAGCTGTATGATGTTCTCGCAAGAGGCTTTAACGTCTGCAAAAGGCTTCTTGACAGGCTAATGGTTTTGATGATTACATCGCAACCAGTGTCAGAGACGCATTTTTACCGATATCAAACCTCCGAACTCAGGTTATTTAGATTTTTACAGTTATTTTGCATTATTTGTATTAACTTTTTTAACAAGCGTTTTCGATAGGCTTATCGATTCCACATGTTGTTTCTACAATTGCCGATGTTTAGCAACGTCATATCGACATAAAACGCGTTTAACTATCTAGATGGCAAGGCTACTCTATCCCCAATGCCGTTGTTTGTGGCCATGGAACAATGTTAACCCCGACTTTGTGACACTCGCGTGTTCACCTACGGTACATTTGCAGTACCATACAATGTGGAAAGTATGCCCTTAACGCATGGCCAACACGAAACACCCTGCTAGGCAGCGGATACGTTGTGTTCATGCTTGCCACACACTAACAGTCACAAATATATGAAAAAATTTTTAAATTGTAACTTATGAGAAGAAATATGAACGAGGGGTATCACCAAAGCACGGCAACAGATAAGAGGGTGGCAGTGAAGAGCGTTAGCAGTCAGTGAAGTACGGTGATGTCACAGCATGCTTAGCGTGGCGCGTCCTCGGTGTTCTCCATGCACCGTACCTGTGTCGCACATCTCCCGGTTGCGTACGAACCGTACAAACAGCAGTCAAGCGATACAAGAGCAAATAATGGCACACAAAAACAAGCGCAATACGCCTACGCCACCGAGCAAGCAACAACCAAAACGTGCAACCAAACCAGCAGTAGGTAACCGAAAGCGTCAAAAGAAGACAGCGCGTCCAAGCGTTAACGTGCCAGAAACTGTTGCCGAAGCCATTGTGCAACCACAAACCAACAGCATTCGCAAACGCTTGCACAACGACAACAACACCATCAACGGCGCGTTGTCGACCATTCCAGTTTATGAGCTTTTTCCTTTTCTCAATACTAGCCAGCAAACAGGTGTGTTGCAACTACACTTTGCTGACAGCCGCTTAGACAGCCAATTTCATTTTGTAAGCGGTCAACTCACATATGCACGCACCCCTTTTGCCCCGGGGCTATTGAACATGTTGCAACGTCGCGATGTACCCATGGACACCCTCAAACGCATACAACGTTATCTCAATACACCTGAATCCGAACGTCACCACTTACGTGATACGGCGGATATGAATACGGCGGATATGAATTTGCTCGAGAGCATCATCGGCGAGCGTTTGCATATGGCGCTTTTGCCGCTTTTTTATTATGATGATGGGCGTTTTTCCTTTCAGCGTATGCAACGTGGTTTCCAACTGACAGCCAAAACCTTTGACACGCAGATGGTGTGTTTTCAGGTGTCGCAAAAGCTCGAGGCCATCATGCCTTTAGGGGCTGATACCTTAGCGCCCACTGACCGTTTTCATGTCATTCACGATGTGGGCGATTTTAGCCACAAAACAGGCGACTTTACCCTTGCCGAGTGGCGGGTATTGGCGTCACTATTCAAACCCAAAATGCTCATGACCTTGGCACTAGAACTGTGCATGCCTTGGGACACACTGGTAAAGGCACTTCTTTTTTTAGAGCGGCGCGGCATCATAGAACAGCACCACAGTGAACGTATTCCTAGCGATTTACCCCAGTTGATTCCTGGGCAAAGTGCGCCCATGTTTGCCCTGCTCACCTGCGACGAACGCCCTTTTTCTTTGGGTGAAATGCGCGGCCAAGACACGGTGTTAATCTTTTTTCGCTACCCCGGAGCACGCATCTGCAACGCCCACATCGCCAACTTGCGCCAGCACACCGCAACCCTCAGCGCTAGCGGGGTCAACCTCGTTGCCATTTTTACGGGCACGCCGCAGCACTTACGCGAGTATGTCAACCAGCAACTTTTAGAAGATACCCTCCCCCTCACCTTGCTCGCTGACCCTGAAAATACCGTACACAACCTCTACAAAGTTCCCTATTCGCTCGCGGGGCTGCTCGACCCACGCAACGTCCCTGCTTGGTTAGCAGGAATGCGTTTAGAAAACACCGGAGGCGACACCTACGGCCAGCGCACCCGCATGCCCGCCACATTTTTCATCGGCCCTACTTTGCGCATCGAAAGTGCTTTTTACGGCACGTTCACCAACGACCACGTCAGCGTGCAACAGATTCACAAATGGTTGGGTGTATCGTGAGCCTGACGTCAGTGAAACACAAACACCAACCCGCACGCAGCAACCTGCACGCAGCAACCTGGCAACGGCTACACCCCGCTGACTTTCTGCGTCTCTGAATAAGATATTCACTCCACTGCTAGGTGGGTGTTTGAGCTATTTCTCGACGTGCAGCTCTTATTCATCACTACTCAAGACGTGCAGGTGCTGATGATGAATCTCAGAGAGGCTTATTCGTCAGGTTGAGGAGGGGGGTGCGGAAAGACAGCTATACATAGCAATTCCACGGATCATACTGCATGACCAAGCTGATTTTTCAACTAACTTGTAGCAGTATCTAGGTTGATAACATCGTCCTCGAGACAAACACGTTTGTTTTATGTTCAATGTGGTTTAGCAATACGGATTCCAACCAACTACCGCTTAATGTCCTGCGGACTTTCTTTTTTTACTGCTGGAATCCGTATAATGTCCTAAATCAATAAGATTCTCAACGGATTGATGCGTTGTGTTGTACGTTGTGTTAGCGCACTGCAGCACATCTCGCACTAACAGCGTTGAGGTGCTCGAGCCACCCCAACATCAACTATAAAAATCCACCCCTTCATAATGCACCAACAAACTGCGCATCCGCTCGGGGTCGTCGCCCTTGAGGAAGATGGTGCCGTAGTGGTTGCCATAACCCTCGCGGTCACTACCCACCTTGTGAGGCATAGGTTCGGTGAGGGTGTGATGGTCAAAGTACGGGTCTTCAGTCAGTTCACTCGGTACGGTGAGTTGGGTGATTTGCCCAGCTTGGTTGGGATATACCATCAAACAACCCGCGTAGGTCTGAAATTCACCTTCTGCTGGCAAAAACGCCGCAAATTCTTCTTCGGTCGTAGCAGGATCGCTAGCCAAAAAGAGCAGTTGGTAAGCACTAAACCCAAACGCTTCTTCCATCAGTTCAAACATGTGTCCACCGGGGATGCGATTGGCAACTTCGCCAAAACTGACTTCGCCGTCCTCGTTGACAAACCATTCTGGGTGTAACAACCCGTATTCCACCCCAAAGCCTTTGATGAGGCGCTTGGCAGCTGCTTCGATGGCGGGGCGATAGTCTTTGAGCCAATTAGAAGGCGGAATAAAGTTGGAATACCCTAAACGCACGTACTCGGTGATGTTGAGAAATTTGATTTCGCCACCGTGCACAAAAATCTCAGTAGAAAACTCGCGCCCGGGCAAGTGGCTTTCAACGATACAGGGAAAGTCCGCGTCGATGACTTTTTGCTCAACATCATCAAACGAACGCAGTAACTTATGACCTACTGTGCCCATGGCTTCAAAGGGTTTGAGGTGCACCCACGCGTCTTGTTCGCCGGGTAGTTGCAAGGTGGTGCGGTTGAGGCGTTCCATAAAGCGCACCACGTTCGCTTTGCTTTCAACTTCTTCAAATAGACCCACCCGCAACCCAACTAGCTGAGCACGACGTTTCATGAGCATCTTGTTGCGAAAAAGTTGCGCCCTTTTGGCTAGGCGCGGGTCATCTCGGTAGATGGCGTTGGCTTCACCCGCCCAACCGACGGTTTCTTCAAAGAGGGCTACCGCCACACCAGCATTGTGAGCTTTCAAGGCGTCAACGAGATGCTCGGCGTTGTGACTGGCATCTTTGCGGTTATAGTCCCAAGCCACAAAGGGAATATCGTGTTCTTTGGCGTAATTTTCAAAATCAGCAAACGACACCACCACAAAGGGCTTACCAAGTTTTTGGGCGGCTTCGATGGCGGGTAAACTCCAGCCAAATAAGGCAATAGCGTGCGACATATGTCCTCCTCGAGCAAACAGACCATCACGCAACGAACATTCATCACGCGGGTAGGCGTAGGTTTATCTTTAGTACTGACGCACGGTCAACTATCACAGCTACAACCATGCGCGCAAAACGCTATGAGCCTAACACAGTCGCTAAATTGTCATGTTTCTCAAAAACGGCTTCAGCCACTTAGAGCAGATGTCTTGGATGATCTACAAACGAGCACGATGACACCAAAGGTAGAACAGCACAAAAACGGGCGGCAGGTCAAACATGACCTGCAGCGGTTTGTTGGGTACTACTTACTCCGCACCTTGATGATGATTTTCAGCAAATTCTGAAAGCTGACGGCAATAATCAAGCATGGGCTTTAGAATAAGCTGGCGGTATACTTCCCGAGGCGATTCGTCTTCTAGTCCCTTGTTCTTTAACAAAGCAGTCAACGCACTGCTCTTACGATGCGCAGCAGACTTTGATCTTAACTCTTGAAGCAGTCGTAGTGAGGAAATCAAATCCACTGGAGCTTTATCGCCTCCGTTTTGACGCAGCCACGCCTGCAACTTATCGATACCTCTAATGGGTTTTTTAGGGTCAGACTCCTTCATTTTTGCAATTTCTGTAGCAGCCAATTTTGCGAGTTGCGACTCATTTAGGTAATCAATAAATACTTTAGTCGCCGCGATAGTACATCGGTCAAATTCAGTCCATTCATCGGAAATAGGAGCACGGACATCAGAGAGCACACCAGAATCATCTTTATGGAACTCTACGTACGGATCAAAACCAAAAGCGGCATGCCATTTTTCCAATAGATTTTGGCGTTCGAATTTAATTGCCAAATCAGGGCTAATGGGGTCAGCAAATTCCGCCAGAAAAGAGCGTCTGTAACATGTCTCGCTCAGTCCCCCATCAGGTCGAACATTAAAGGAGCGCCAGTACCTTTGTTCAGCTTCGGGAAGGTCTCGGCCCAAATCCCCCAAGAACACCACCACCTTATCTTCGTGATCGTTATCAATACGCAGCCCCCACAAACTTCCGCAGCCTATGTATCCATCTCCCACCGAATAAAGGCTTGGCTTCTCTAAATATTTTTTCAACACATCCTTTCGAAAGTGCACAGGAGTGAGGTAGTGAGGGTTGTTTGGGTTTTTTCCAAAATAGTTTGCCAGACTATCTGGATTGGAAGTAAAAAGTACATCAGAACCATCATCTAACACACCAATGATGAATGATTCATAAGATTCATTGCCCTTGTATGGCCAGACTCCGCATTTCTCTATAGGCAAGACATCAATCAACCTCTTTCCTAAGAGCCGACCAACGGCAGCTCTACCAGAGAAGGAATCGTTGGTAACATGCCGACTAGCATAAAGGCCAAAATCCACTATTTCTTCAGAGCTTTCGTTCTGAGATTGTTCAAAAAACTGCACTGAGTCAACTTGAAGGAGAATTTTTAACCCTCGTGCTGCACAATATTGGCGAAGTGCCACCGTGTCAACAAGCATCGCACCAGAATTCTCTCGAAATACAACTTTCTGCTTTGTGCCATCTTCTAGTATTTTAAAGTAGTTATCTGTTCTTCGGTCATGCCACAAGTTATGAAACAAACGGAACTCCTCAAGCAAGTCAACTTGATTTTGCTCCACTCCATGAAAATTTCTGCGAATAACAAGTGGCCATGACTCACCCGATGCAGGAGCATAAGAATATTCGATACGCTTTTCACTGTCTTCCCAGTACATGCAGAAGCCGGTCAATTCGTCCCCTTTATTAACAGTCCAGCTTGCGTCATCCAAACAGGTTTCTGCTGTATTTCCACGAACGAGTCCAATATAGACGCCACCATTATTACCTTGACCATCCACATACCAACTCCAGTCAGCAATTAGCCACTGCCTGCGTTCACCATCACGTAGTAAATCCAATGCTTCATCCATAGTCAGCATATTTACTATTCCTTCTTAATGCCAAGTGTGCAATTCGGCTAATCAAGATGCCCAATGAGTTAAGTGGAAGCACCTCTAGCGTGTCTTTGGGAAGCCTGTTACATTTGTTTGTCATAGCCCGAGCAAGCTCTGCACCCAAGGGCCTACTGCCACACCGATAACAAATACGATCAGCCCTGCGACTATGTTAATCAGAAACGCCATCCACCTTTCACTCCCCTTTCCCTTATTGAGGTTGAGTTCTAGCTGCTTCAGCAAAGCTCTAGCCTTTTCCTCCTCGACCTGCGCTAATTCTGCGTAACGCTCATAGTCTTCTTTCAGCTTACTTAAGTGTTGGAGCTTTATGGTCAGCTCGGTCTCAAGTCTCTCAATTAGGTTCGACGTAGCCTGTAAGGAATCATATGCCTGATCAATTTTCCTACTGAATGACTCTTCTGTTTCAGTCAATTCTTGAAGGAGGTTAATAAATTCCTCTACTCCCTTAGGCATAAACCAAAAACCTGTAAGAATTCGATATAGGTATCGGTGCACTAGCTCAAACCTTTCCTTTTGAGTTCGCTTCATAGCAATCCAAAATGACTATATTTATACCCCACATTCCGCACCCCCCGTAGAAAGTTTCAGTATTTTCCGTAGAAAGTTTCAGTATTTTTTGTGAGAAGTGCGTTCATGAGGGAAAATGTACCGTATAAGATTTCAAGCGCATACAGCAACTTGCTACGTTTATACTGCATAACGAAACTTTTTACATTCTGCTAGACAAGAAACCCATTTCTAGACGTCACTTTCCATAATTAGTGAATATCTTATTCAGGGGTGCGGAAAGTCAGTTATACACCAAATGCGTCACAATATTCCGGCTCAGGGTCTTTTGTTTTACTTTGGTAGGTGCATGGTACAGTCCACTATGCGTTATGCTTTTTTGCTCGCGGTCATGCTTTTGCTCAGTAGTTGCTGTCAACCACCGCAAACCCAAGCCCTTGCTAATGCCGAGACGGTAGCGGTAGTAGGGCAGGTGGTCATGCTCGAGCCACCCCTCCTCACCATCTCGAGCAGCCAAACCATCACCAGCCAACTGAGCGACCAAACCCGCATCTTGAGTGACCAAGGGGACACCCTAGCCACCTCACAACTCACGCCCGGCACCACCATCTGGTTAAGCATGACGGGCAGTAGTAACGCGTGGCACGCCCAAGAAATCCGCGTGTTACCGCGCTAGCTCAGAGTCTTAGTAATAATCTAGTAATAACCTCCACCAATAACAACACCACCAGCGAGTAGTAACGGCAACATCACGCCGAGTAAAATCACCACCACCCAGAGTGCAGCCGAGGCGGGTGCTTCGTTGCTGGTAAGGGGTTTGTTGATAATAGCTTTACCGCGTAGCGTGGGGGCGGCAGGGCGGCGGCGGCTCGAGAGCACTTGAAATATCACCCCCAACGTCAGTCCATAGAGCAAATGCCCTACCAAACTCACGTAGCCCGCACTCACCGCCTCGTTTGACCAATCCACCGGCAAACGTAAAAACGCAGGAAACAGCGTCAGTGACCCCAGTAGCCACCAAAAAAAGCCATAACTTAACCCCCAAGCGATGCTACTACCCAAACGCGTTTCGCGGCGCTCAAATAAGATGCCGTAACTGCTACCGATAATCATCGCCACAATGAGGTGAATGACGAGTCCGGCACCAGCCGACTGCATCCCCAGCAATTGCGCTGTGCCGCGCAACATGCCCGCTTGAATGGTGACCAAGGTGAAGAGGACGCCACCAGCAATGCCCGCGAGTTGTCCGTACAATAAAAACTTGGTGCCACGCGTACCCGCGCTTTCGCTGCTGCGTTGCAGTGGATCGGAGTCTACAAAAAGCAACCGCCAAATTCGGTTGATAAAACCGTAAAAAAAGCCCAGTACTGAACCATATAGCAAGTGAGCAATGAGTCCTTGGGTGGCAGCTTGGGCAGCCTCGAGCGACCACACCACCGGATTCCCCAAAAACCACGGAAACAGCGTCAGCGGCCCTAGTAACCACCACACCAAACCGTAGTTAATGCCCCACACCAAACTTGCGCCTACGTTGTGCAAATCTTTGTAAAACAAAAAACCAAAACTAAGACCGATTGTTAGACCGATAAGATAGTGCAAAAGTCGCCCAATGGAGACAGCCTCTGAACCCACCAGTTCTGCAACCAATGGATAAAATGCCACCGTTTGAATGCCTCTAGCAAACAGCCAACTGCCAATAATCCCGCCAAGTCCGCCAACGATTAACGCTTGCGTGCGCGGTGCCACAATGCCCTGTGGGGCGATAACAGGTGAACGGGTAGCCTCTTTGTCAGCTGACGTTTCAGATGTTGATGGCTGGGTTGAAGCGTGACGTGCTTGCCAGGTGCGCCATGCCCAGCGCGCAAAAAAATAGCCCAAGCCCAACACGACGCCAAAAGCAAGACCTTGGGCGAGGAGTAAACCAAAATTGGCTCGAGCCGCTTCAATATCCCACGCTAATCTGCGCTCAGTAACTAGCGGATAAAGCGTTAACCACAGCACCACCCACACAGCCAACCCGTAAGCTTGCGCCCACACGAGCGCCGTACCAGGTGTGGTCACCAGCCTATCCATGCCCCAAGCAAAGGCGATGCCCAAGCTGATGCTGATAAGCAAGTACACCCCCATGCCTACCGGAAATTGACCCAGAAAACCACTTGCCAGTCCCGCTAGTAGCCCAACACCAGCACCTACTATGACGCGTTCGCGTAGTGCGGTGGCTGCCGGCTGAGGTTGATAGGTTGTAACCGCTAGGTCACTCATGCGTTATCTCCTGACCGGAAGGCTGCCCTGCCCTTGGTAGTAAGTTGGTGGTAGTGGATTGGGGCGAGGTTGTCATCTCACTGTCATCGGTTGGGTTGGAAAAGTCGATGGTTTGCACGATGTCGGGCGGAAAAAATATATCTAGCAACCAGTCCAAGCCCACCCGCAACTGTTTTTGTAAGGTCGGTAACTTCATCAGATAAATAGCCCGCCACATGAGCCACGCAAAAAAGCCCGAAAAACGCACACCCATGACCTCGGCGACAGCCAGTTGATGACCTAACGCCGCTAGGCTGCCTACAGACTTGTAGTGAAACGTTTTGATGGGTTTCCCGGTGAGGCTGGCTGCGACGTTGTAACCTGCCAATTTGCCTTCGCGTAAAGCGTGTTGCGCAGTCGGTGGGCAGAATCCGCCAGTGGTCGTATCGGGAATTTGCGCGCAGTCTCCGGCAGCCCATACACCGGGTACGCCAACGACGCGCAGTTCTGTGTCTAGCTCGAGCTGCCCCCGTTCATTGAGGGGCACGCCCAAGGTCTCTAAAATAGGACTGGGTTTATTGCCCGCCGTCCACACAAACGTGCGGCTGGGGATGCGCTCTTCACCAATCAGTACCGCACCTGCTTCAGCGCCTGTTACCCGAGCGTTTAACTTGAAGGTCACCCCGCGTTGCTCGAGCTTTTCTTGTGCGTATTCACCAAGTGAAGCACTCAACTCTGGCAAAATCCGCTCACGGGCATGCACCAAAATAAGCGACACTTCATCAAACCCCACGTTCGGATAATACGTCACCATGCCCCGCGCAAAGTCGTTGAGGCCGCCAATGAGTTCCACGCCAGCAAACCCGCCCCCTGCCACCACAAAGGTGAGTAGTTCACGGCGTTTGGTTTCGTCTGGCTCTAAATCTGCCCGTTCAAAACAGTCGATGAGTTGGTTGCGCAAACGCATAGCATCCGAAAGCGACTTGAAGGTAAACGCGTACTTGGCAACGCTCTCATTGCCAAAAAAGTTGGGCACGCCACCTGGCGCTAGAATAAGTTGATCAAAGGCTAATGTGCGTTCTGGTGAACGGGCGTCAGCAGCGAGTGTCACCTGCTTGTCGTCAACACGCACGTTTTTGACGGTTCCCTGAATCACTTGCACGCGCTTAAAAAAGTTGCGCAGAGGCGGGCTAATATCTTGGGGATTGACCGCACTAGAAGACACTTCAGACAACATGGGCGTGTGCACCAAGTAGTTGGTTTGACTCACCAAAAAGATACCCACAGTGGGGTCGTGTTTAAGCTCGCGCTCGAGCACTTGGGCTGCTGTCACCCCCGCATACCCCCCGCCAATGACCACGACCCGGTTACTAATTTCGGGAATAAGCGGCTGCGGTTCGGCTTCTACAGGTAGCCAGCGCCGGGACGCATGTGTCCCCAAACCCACCAACACGCCCACCAGTCCATACGCTAACAGCGGCGCAAAAGCAACCTCACGGCTAACGACCGCTGCGGTTTGCGTGAGGATAGGCCGCGCAATAAAATCAGCGATTAACCATCCCACCACACCAACCACAGCACCCTGAGCAAGGCTTTGCGCCATGTGCGTCGGGTTCTTCACCACATTACTAAACACGACCCCAAACACCCCGCCAACCAGTGCACCAACCAAAAGGACGCCCGCTAGCCCCCCTAAACTTGCCATAGTGACTGCCTCTGGTGTGGGCTGCTGCAAGCTGATGAGCCCAGCAACCATACTTGCTGCCAGCACCCCAATAAACGCCGTGACCAGTACCCTTTGAACGCGTAGTGTCATACATCTCCCGTTAATCGCTGGATTGTTCTAGCTAGATGAAACCCTCTGCTAAATCCACTTTGCTAAATCCGCTGTATCCACTGTTGATACTTTTTGACAAACGAGATGTAGTTGCGTTGATGGCTAATATGTTTGACATGCTTGCATCAGCCTCACGTCAATATTGAATGTCAATGAACATCGTCGCTACGCCCATGACCTTAACAATATTCTGGATTGGGGGCAGTAGCCGTTGCACATTCGCGGGTGAGCTCGAGGGTATCGGCTTGCCAGTCGTTGAAAGGTAGGAATAAACGACTCGAGAACGACGTTTTTGATGGGTTGATTCAGGCTGTTATTGCAAAGAAGACTCGAGCTACGAACAGCAATTGTTAGATACTTTCACCCAAGGGATGCTTGCTATCCAGCTATTCAGCGCTTGTAGCAATATTCAATGATTTCGTTGAATCCCACTTTTTCACGCTCTAACCTCGCCTCCAATTCGTTAAGGTGTGCCACGTTAGGCAATTCATCAGTACCCGATATTTCAACCGAGAAGTCAGCCTTGTAACTTTTACCAACCCTCGAGAACTCCTTACTGAGCTGGTTCAAAATGTCGTCTCTTAGTAAGAGTTGGTTTCGTCGAAAGCGAATCAGTCGGTGACAGTCAAAGAATTCTGAGCGCTTTGTTGAGTCATACCTTCTACCGTTCCAACCAGTTCTTCGCGTGGCACGATAAAAAGCGTAATTTTGCGTATCTTCCCACACTTGAAAATCAAAATGGTTGGTGGGATTTGGGTTCTCGTGTGTGACCTGAGGGTAGAAATCCATATGCCCAAAATGGTGTTTGTCAAGGATAGCCAAAGTGCTATTTTGTGCGGTTAATATTTGTTTTATTGGTCTAGGTATATTGAAGCGCATTATTTTGGTTGCATCCAAGATACGTATTTCTCTCGGAAGTTCTTCGTATTCTCGCTTTCGATTCTGTTGTCGTCGTTTAGGTATCCACTGAACATACGTACCGAAGAGTCGCATAACGCCTACTGGACTGAATGGAACAACGCGGATTTTCTCCTGCTCTGCATCATCATAAAGGAGAAAGTACGCTCTTCCAAAAACAAGAAGTGACCGAGCTATTTCCTCTACCAATTCACTTATTGATTCATCAACCGGACGTGGTGCGTACCTCATCGTCATGTTGCTAAGTAGCTTGTTCGTAAGTTCGTCGTCATTCGAAACGATTTCAAATAAATTTCCACTTTGACGATTCATTGGACGAAATAATCTCGAGAAATCTTCATCGAACATCCGACGGTAGAACTTGTATTCTTCTCGTTCGCCTTTAACAAGGAATCGATCAAAAAACCCAACATGTGTGCCCTGATGGTGGTAATGGTGTAAAGGTTCAGCTCTGGAAATCTTCATTTTCGTTTTCTGCGTCTAAACGACGAGCAAGTTCAGTTATGTGGCGATCAATTTCAAAGTCAATTGAATCGCGTTCGAGTTGCGGTACGACTTGTTTTGCTAAAAACAGGTGAGACGCATCGGAGAGTGTTTTCAGGAATGCCCTCACCACTTTGTTGGGGTGTAGCTTCCCCTGCCCCATTCCCATCTGCCCCCCAAAACCATCATCTCTCACACGGCGTTCAAACGACATTCTCCATTTATTCCGAATCATTCCACGTGGCGATGCGCTCATGATAGAGCCATGCGGATTTGAAAAAAACACCATTCGTTTAAGGTATAGTTGCTTATCGGTAGCGTGTTCAATCAACGCATCAAATCTGTCAAGGGCACTCTTCGAGAGCTTATTATTGTCGAAATAAGCTCCATAAAGTATGGCAAAACCTAAGACTGATGCCAAGTCATTAATAACAGTCGAAATAAGATTTATTCGTGTCTCTTCATTTACATCGAGTGAAGGATTCAAAAACTTGGAATCCGCTGCCAGAACCGCGAGAGACAGAAACGTCGGGAGGATTTTGTCCAGCTTACCTACATCATTTTCTTCAAGTGCACTTATGCACGCTTCAGCCAGTTCGAAGTAAACCTGTCCAAAATGATCCGGCAAGTCATCGTCGTGTTTTGACTCGAAGATATGCTTGATCATAGTTCCTTCGCTGAGCATTCCAATTGCATCATCTCGCATAGCAACAAGCTGTTCGGTCATCTCCGCAATTTCAATCTTAGGAAGTTTGTAGTACTCCTCGGTGTAGTGCTCATACCTAGAATATCGATTCAAGAGTTGAGCAACTTCATCGAACCAGCGTGGCATTTTCCAATGGCTATGTAAACTTGCTAAAACAACCTGTGTTGCCGATGCGGACATTTCCAATTTCGACAGTGAGTCCACAAAATCCGGGAGCACAGCCTGGTAGAAGTCGCATACTTTAGGAAGAACTTTTGCATACTGCAGCAACAACCTTTGAACTGCCAACTGTTGGACATATTTTGGCTTGGATAGGCGGTGTCCCTCAATCACTTGCTCAAATTCAATACGTTCGACGATGAACACAAACTCTAATTGCCAAAGAAAGGGGAGATGGCGCAGAGACGTCTCAGTCCACTCGTTCTTTTCGAAGAACATTTCGAGTTCCTTCTCAAAGGTCATCATTCGGCGTAGAGTTTCTAAGCATAAGGAGCTGCCAAGCGCAGCCCAAGTGTCTGCAAGGGCAATTTGCACCTTTACTGATTCCACACCCGCTACAGGTTTTGATGAAGCGAAAGTCTGCTCTATTACTTCTTTGTATCTTTTGAGTTCCTGCATTCCAATCTCAAATTGAAACTGTTTTGCATAGGCTGCAATGCGAGTCGAAAAGCGGCTAATGAGTTGCAAAGCAAGATCGAAATCCTTTACTTGAAATGCAAGCTCAATATGGCCAGCTAATCTGTTGACAATCTCGTTTTCAAACCATTGGTAATCTGGTGTTTCTTCAACCAACGGTTGCTGGCTACTCGTTTGGAGAGCTGCAGAAGTAGCTGTTTCATCTGCAAAGAACCACTGCTTATGCTTCCTCCGTCTTGGATACCAATAGCTGTTTTGGTCTATTGTATGTTTTCGTTGAAGATAGTCAATAAGCAAATTCGTATAGCGGTCAGTCAACACAGGCAGATTATCTTCCAGACCCTCCTTGTCAGCTTTTACACGATCATCAATGTATGAAAGTTGTTCAAGAGCTAGTCGCGCTGCCTTTGAATGATGGTTAGCCAGTGAATTTGAATTTCTGCGGTTCGTTGCACCTTTGATATGGCGTGTAATTTTGGGGAGTATTTCAGTGCGAGCCAATGAATTTAGGTCAAAAAAATCAAATAATCTTTTGCCTAAAGGAAACAATGCCACAGCACTCAACAGACTTAATATAGTACCGCTAGAATAAACAAAAATGCCAGGTTCAAATCCAACCAAAGGCAAGGTCGTTGCGGCTAAACAGAACATCACTGAGAACACCAGAACGCTAGAATACCCGCTACCTACCTGCTCGTTGACAAGCATTTTTATGATATCTCGACGAAATCTAGTGTAACCAGTGCTCAAGATAATGCCAATTGTAGCGAAGTAAATTGAGAATATTGCAGTGAGCAGTTGAGCATACAGTCTAAGTTGCTCGATATTGAACTCTTTGTCGTCTGCACTAAGTGGTGGAAGCCAAGATAGGTTGTTTCTGATATAAGCCTCAACGAAAATCAGGATTGCCAAACCCAAGATAACCCAAAATAGGCTTTTCACCCCCATCAATGTGAAAGCGCCCAAAATTTGGACATTTGACTTTGCTCTTGTGATTGAGACGCTTCCCTGGTACATACTGCGCTCAAAAGCAAAATCAATTTTTCCTAACCACGTTCGGAACTTCCAAAACCACGATTTGGAACTCACCCAGATTTTCAGCCAATCAATCAAAAATACCTCACTCAACTACTTTTCATTTTGTTACATACATTACCATATTGCACAACTAAGCTGACAATACAACCACCTCACGACTCACCCCAACATTGCCATCTGATTGAGCATGACAAGCAATGCTGACACTTGGCACATCCAAGAAATTCGTGTCTTAACGTGCTAACGCAAAACCTTGGCACAAGTATTTTTCGGGTTTACTCAACCACCAAAGACAATTTTTCAATGGCGTTCCACTCGTAACCGCGTGGATTCCAGTCGGCTTCACCAGAAACGGGTTGCTGTTTGCCGCTACTGTCGGTGGCTCTGAGCCAGACGGTGACGTCACCCGGTTCTAGTAGTTGGCTGTGGTGCCAGCGCGTCCAGGCGTAGGGGCTGTGGGGTGGCTCGAGCACTGCCTCGGCCCAGGTTTCCCCACCATCAAACGACAGTTCCACGTTGGCAATGTCACTGCGCCCATCCGTCCAAGCAATGCCTGCAAACGTCACCGTTCCCCGCTTCACGTTACCCACAGGCGACCAAAATAAACTCTTGACTTTTTGCCGCCAACTCGGACGGCTGTTGTCTTCACTGGGCGTAAAATCACTGCCCGGTGTGAGTGGCTCGTGCGGCAAGCGGTAGCGTTCAATTTGATAAAACCCCTGCGTGGGGCGTTCGGTGATGGCAAGTCGTGCCAACCACTTGACGTTATTGACAGCGTAGTAGCCAGGTACAACCAAACGCAAAGGGCCACCGTGCAAGTGCGATAGTGGTTTACCGTTCAAGGTGAGTGCCACAAACGCCGTGTCGATGACATCTATTAGGGGAACGCTGCGCTCAAAAGCAATGTCTTCACCGGACACATATCCCAAAGCGGTCAAGTAACCATCTTCAGGTAGGTCAAGCCCGGCTGCAGCAAAAACTGCCCGCACGGGCACACCTGCAAACACCACATTGGCAACAGCACCACTGTCCCACAGTGAGCCAGCAACAGGCGCAAACTGTTCAAACAGCACGCGGTTATTGCCCGCACATTGCAGCACCATGCTGGTTTCTTGCCAATGGCCATCACTAGCAAGGCGTTCGATGGCCAGTTTGTCAAGTTCAACCTGTCTAGCAGGCGTACTGACGGACAAGGGGCTGCCCGTGGGAATATCTGGCAGGATGGTTTGGTTGTTGCGAATGTAGAGGGCATCGGTAGGCGTGAACGCATGAGGCGAAAGCACCGTCAAAGGCGTTTCCACTTGCAGAGGATGGTCATCGTGACACAGCAAACGTGTGTCTTTATCGGTCAGTGCTGGGTGGGTTAATGGGGGATGTTTGTCACTGCTCATGTCGCCTCCTAAGAACGTAGCACGGCCATGTTAAACGGTCACATCAAAAAAATAGTCAGGTTACCCTAAGAACGGGGTACTGCCACAGCGGCTGCGCCGATCACCCCTGCATCGACGCCAAGTTCGGCCATGCGTAAGGTTGGTTGAGGGTAGCCCGTCAGATACTCGGATAAATAGCCGCGCACTTTATCAAAGTAAAAATCGCCCGCTTGACTCATGCCGCCGCCGATAATGAACACGTGTGGGTCGAAGGCTTTGACCAAGTTGGCAATGCCGATACCGGTGTAGCGTGCTGCTCGTTCGATGATTTTATTGGCGTGATGGTCGCCGTCTTGGGCTTTGGCGAAGATGTCTTGGGTACTCATTTGTTGGTTGAACACGTAGCTGCCGTCACGAGCAATGGCTCTGCCTGCAGCAATGGCTTCCCAACCGCCAAAATGCCCATCACCACCTACCGCACCGACGGCTTGCAAGGTCATGTGGCCAATTTCGCCCGCTAGCCCATGCGCTCCATGCCAGATGCGATCGCCGATAAA
>CAZKAZ010000033.1:35650-53841 GCA_964550765.1 uncultured bacterium
GAGATGGTGATGAAGATGCTGCTTTCAGCATCCCGCGCTGCCCCGTAGAGGTGCTCTGCGTAACCCGCAGCGTTGGCGTCGTTCTCGAGCGTCGCAGGTAAATTTAACCGCGTTTCTAAGCCTTGCACAATGGGGGCGTTAGTCATACCGTGAATATTGGGCGCAAAGACGATTTCACCTTTGTCAAAGTCAATCGGCCCTGGCGAACCAATACCGACAGCGGGAACAGCAGGATAATCGCCTAACAGGGCTTTGGCCACGTCTGCCATAGCATCAAACACAGCATCTTGGCCAGTTTTGGGGGTAACCACTTGTTTACGTGCCAAAATCTTGCCATTTTCCACCACGGCAGCAGCAATTTTTGTACCACCAAGGTCAATACCAAGGGTTTTAGCAGGCGTTATGGGAGATATATTCATTGCAAGCATCTTACCGAAAAGTAAGCCAGTCTGCTGTTAGGCTTAGCTTGCTACGGTGTTTTATATTTAAATAATTTGTTAATTTTGAAATTAAGTATTACCGACACTTTTTCGGCATAGTGTTGCTGCAGTTGTCGGGCAGTTGTGAAACATTTTTGCTGTTCAGGTGGTGTGGTGTCGGTTTATCATGGCGTGTCATGCCCTATTATCAGACCCAGCTCAAACTACCCGCCCGCCCTCGGGGGTTTCATTTGATTACTCGAGAAGTCCTCGAAGCCCTACCAGACATTGAAAATTTACAGGTAGGCTTGCTGCACATCTTCATTCAACACACCTCAGCCGGCCTCACCGTCAACGAAAACACCGCCAGTGACGTACGTGGTGACTTTGAGCGGCACTTTAACGTGATGGTGCCCGAAGACGCCCCTTATTATGAACACACCTACGAAGGCGCAGACGACATGCCCGCCCATATCAAAGCCTCGCTGCTTGGGGCTTCCCTTACCTTGCCCATCCGCCACGGTGATGTGGTGCTCGGTACCTGGCAGGGGATTTATCTGTGTGAGCACCGCGACCACGGTGGTTCGCGCACGCTTACCCTCACAGCACACGGCGAAACAACCTGACGCGACCATTTGTGAGCAGGGTCTACATTCGGCTGGCTCGAGGTTGGTTTAATGTCACTACTTCATTGTCCACACATTTACTTCATGTTGCTGAGACAGCTACGTACGTTGATGACACAACTACCGTAATGCGCTACACGCGTCTTGAAAGGGTTTACCATGAGTCAGCAGGCACCTGCACGCAATACACCCACCAACAGCGCCAGTCAGGTTTCTTTTGACAAGATGCACAACTGGATACACCACAACATGCCCGTCACTGCTGCTGCTTGTGCGGCACTACCAGACTTATCGCAGGTGCGTCTTGCCTATTCAGGACACATCAGTTACAACGTGATGACGGCGCTAGCCGCGTTTTTGGATAAAGGCGCTGAATTATTCTTGCTCACCTGCAACCCCACAACCGTGCGTGATGACGTGGTGGCGTGGTTGCAAGAGCAAGGGGCGCAGGCGCACGCGTGGAAGGATATGTCAGCAGCAGATTACAGCCAAGGGGTGGAGAAGGTGCTCGAGTGGCAACCAACCCACACCTGTGAGATGGGCGCAGACATTACTACTGCTGCCCACAAAAAGGGGGCAGACGGCATCACTGTCGCCCTAGAAGCCACAGGATCTGGCATCAACCGCTTAGCAGGTCTCACGCCGCGCTATCCGATTTTTAACTGGGATGACTTGCCTGTTAAAGAAGGCTTGCACAACCGTCACATGGTGGGGCTTATGACCTGGCAAGCGTTTAGCGAACGCACCTTTTTATCACTGCACGGTAAACGCGTGGTGGTAGTGGGTTACGGCTTAGTAGGGCGCGGCGTGGCCGATGCTGCCCGGGCGTACGGCGGCGTAGTGAGCGTGGTGGAGCGCAGTAGTGATAAACGCTTAGAAGCACGTTTTGCGGGTTGGCACACGGGTACGCTCGAGGAGCTTGCCCCCGAAGCCGATGTCATCGTCACAGCAACAGGCGTCACCAAAGTAGTAGACCGCAAGATACTGGCGCTTACCAAACCGGGCTGTTTTTTGCTCAACGTCGGTCACGTGGCCGATGAAATTGAGGTAGATGCTTTTGAGACGCGCCAAGAGGTCTTTCCCCACGTCGAACGGGTGAGCGTAGGTAGCAAGGAACTGTACTTGTTTGCAGGCGGGTCAATGGCTAACTTAACCGCTGGCCAAGGTGACAGTTTGAATGCGTTTGATATTACTGCTGCAGTGATGGTGTCGGGAATTGGTTTTATTGCCCAAGAAGGTGCTCGCTGGGAAGCAGGCGTCTATCCGTTACCGAGGCAGGTGTGGCTCGAGGCTGCTGATCGCGCTGTCACCATCGGGCACTGGTAATGCATGGCCAAAGCAGGTGAACTTTTTGCTTCACTTTGTGCTGGTATTTCCATGATTGACATCTACACAGTTGAGCACGCTTTATGTCGATGTGATATTGGTAAACATCAGCAACTGTAGAAACAACACGTTGAATTACTATGTATATCCAAAAAGAAAGAAGTCAAGCGCTCTACAACGTCAAAAATAACCTAGAAAAGCGTATTGCAGGATGAACGTTTTTGATGCTGTATTATGAGATGCGTCAAAGACATGTTTTTATCGGTACTGAAACGTCGAACTCAGGTAATTGATTAGATATTGCTAGAGCAGGTGTTACTAGACGAAGTATTGCTAGGCGAAGTATTGCTAGGCGAAGGTAGGACATCCAACAAAGGTATCTTATACTCGAGCTGTATACGAGGCCAAGGTGCTGTAAGGCACGATGATACACGTTGATGGATGTCATGGACCAATCAGCTTGGTGATGCAGTATAGCGGGTAGGCTGCGTTACACCACTTAGGGAATTTGGTAACTCGCCATCCACTCGAGCCGCTCCCGAAAGTCTGCCGGATACATGCTCACTTTTTCTGGCGTCACCTCAAAGTCAAAGCCTTCTTGGGCTAGCGTGTCGGAGATTACGCCCGCATCAAAACGCAACCCGCGAAAGCGCGCGGGCGGTTGGGAAAGTAACCACACAAAACCTGCCCCCAGCATCATGGGGTCAACCCAAGCGGCTTTTTCGGCTTCAGGCAGGGCTTCAAGTTCTTGCCAGGTCATGCGGGTGGGTTTGATGGGTTTGCCGGGACCCATGCTGTTAATGCCGACGGGAATAGCATCGTGTTGCCACTCGAGCGCCACTGCTTTCATCCACCCTTCTTGGGCGTGCTTAAGGGCGCAGTAGGTGCTTTCGTCGTGATAACCACGGACGCTCGAGCCACTAGCAATGTTCACAACATGCCCACCGTCAGCCAAGTGCGGCAGTGCCAGTTTGGTCAAGTGAAAAAGCCCCCCCAAACCAACCTCGAGCTGCTGCCAAAACGACTGCGGCGTCGTGTCGGTAAAACGCAACAGCGGCATATACACCGCGCAGTGAATAACGGCATCAAGCCGCCCAAAACGCTCTACCGCCCCTTGCACACCTGCTTCGATGCTGTCTTGATCGCCTGTATCGAGTACGCACCCCCAGCCTTCACCAGTGGCGGCTTGGTCATCACGAATGGCTTTCACGGTGCGCTTAATATCATCTAGGTTGATGTCGGTAACGGCAACATTGGCAGCCGCACGGGCGAGCGTACGGGCAATACCCCAGCCCAAACCGCGCCCAGCCCCTGTTACCAGCACCACCTTGCCAGCCAGTTTGTTGCTGACCAACTGCAACACGTCAGCCATAGGTCACAACTGCTTAAAAAACGCCGTAATGCGTTCTAAGCCTTCTTCAAACTGCGGTGACGCTTGCATCAGCGAACCGCGCAAAATGTGGGAACTGGCTGGGTTAAGAATCACATTGGCGTCTTCGCGCAACTTTTTGCTGACCGTTTTGGCGTCGTGCCCCGTTGGCGAAACATCAACGGCGATGTAATACGCCCCTTGCGGTTCGCCGTAAGGAATGTTGATGGCGTCTAACGTCTGCATCCACAACTTGCGGCGGCGGTCATATTCTTCCAAATGCGGCGTAAACCAATCACGATCCATCGACAGTGCAGCCACCGCGCCATACTGGGCAATGGTCGAAGCGCAGATCATCATGGCGTGATGAAACGGCAAAATGGCTTGCAGAATATTCGGCTGGGCAACGATGTAACCGATGCGCACCCCCGTGAGGGCATACCCCTTAGAAAGACTGTACAAGCTGATAGTGCGCTCGCGCATGCCTGGTAGGGTGGCCATGCTGACGTGTTTGTGGCCGTCAAAAACATAGTGCTCGTAAATTTCATCAGAGACAATCAGCAAGTCGTGTTTGTGGGCAAGTTCCGCCACTTGACGCAGGGTGCTTTCGGGCATGACGGTGCCTGTGGGGTTACTGGGTGTAACCAGAATGATGGCTTTGGTTTTAGGGGTGATGGCTGCCTCGAGCGCATCCACATCAATCAAAAAGTTATCCTCGCGGCGGGTAGGTACCGGAATCACCGACGCCCCCAAAATCTCGGCGCACTCTCCGTACACCCCGTAGTGCGGCGACGGCATGAGCACGTTATCACCCGGGTCAAGCAGGGTCATCATCACCGCCATAACCGCTTCTTGTGCCCCTGAGGTGACGATTACTTCGCGCTCAGGGTCAATCTCGAGAGCATTTTCCCGCTTGAGTTTGACGCCCACCGCTTGGCGCAATTCGGGAATACCCGCCCACGGCGTGTAGCGGATGTGTTGCGCGGTTACGGCTTCGTGCATGGCGTCAAAGATGGCTTGTGGCGGGGTAAAGTCGGGCGTGCCGCTCCCCATGTTGATGAGTCCGGGGACGCTCACAGACGTTTGCCAGCCAAGTTGAATGTGTTCGGTGCGCTTAGCAAGCAAGCGGCGCAGGTCAGCAGATGGTACGGTCATAACTTCCTCCTCAGGTCAGGTGGGAATTTTTGTGGTGATGCTTTAGGAATACGTCAGGGTGAATACGTCAGGTTAGTTTTGCAGGTTGATGAGTGTGACACTCGAGCGTCATACGCTCAGTTGTACGCTTAAATACATACGCATGACAATCTTAATCGCTTACGGCGTCAGCTACTAAATACTAAAGCGTGACCCAGCAGCGTTCTTTTGACGACTGATGCACGGCGTCCATTACTTTTTGGCAGGCGTAACCATCAGCAAACGTCGCACCCTGCTTCAGGGGACGCCCCTCGCGAATGGCGGCGGTGAGTTCTTCCATCAAGCTAACTACTGAAACATTCCAAATGCCCGCGTTCACCCCCGGCTTGTCGGCGTTGGGATCAGGCACGCTCATGTCTTCAAAATCGCCGCCTGCTTTGGCGACCAGCAACTTTTCGTCGTCATTGGAAAGTTTAATTGTGCCTTCGCTGCCAAAAATCCACAGGTGGTTGCCGATGCCGTGACGGGCGGCGCTGCTAATGAACACCGAGGCGATAGGGCAGTGGTCTAGCTCGAGCGTAAAACTGGTTTCATCATCTGCTGTGGCTTGCCACGCTTTGCCCGTATTTTTATCAATTCTATCTGGCACCAGCGTGGCCACTTGCCCACTCGCCGCGTGCACGTCACCAAACCACCAACGCAACAAATCAATCTGATGCGACCCGTTTGCCCCCATGCGACCACCGCCACGTTCTGCCGATGACCACCAGTCACCCTCTGGCCGCGAAGCGGGGTCGCCCCACGAGGCTGATACGTTGATGATGTTGGCGTGCCGCACGTCGCCGATGTAACCCTCATCCAACAGTTGCTTGAGTTTTTGCCGCGTCGGATTAAAGCGCAGTTCGTGGTCGATCATGTGCACGCGCCCCAAACTTTCAGCGCGGTCAAGCATGGACTTAGCTTCGGTGGCGTTCATGGCCATGGGTTTTTCGCTCAAAACATGCGCACCCGCTTCTAATGCTGCGAGTACCATGGGTGCATGGGTGTCGGTAGGTGTCGCCATACAGACCAAATCAAGGTCGTGTTCTGTGAGCATTTTTTGCCAGTCGTCGTAGGCGTTGGGTACAGCAAACGCGCTGGCGGCGTCTTGGGCACTCGACATGCGGGCGCTAGCGATGGCGACGACGTTGGCGTCTTCAATCAAATTGAGCGCCGGAAGCATGGCTTTTTTGGCAAAACTCGCCCCGATGATGCCTATGTTCATGAATCTCCTCTCGAGCAGCCACTCACTAGCTGTTAACCGCTAATCAGTCACCGCATTGTCAACAGTTGACAAGATAACGCCCCACATTATCACATACGCATTACTTAGGGTATCACTCGAGGGGTATCACTCGAGCCACCCCTCCCCATTACCATAGAACCATGACCACAGCAGACATCCGACGCACCCTCAAAGACGCCACCCGCATCGCCGTCCTTACGGGCGCAGGCATCAGCGCCGCTTCTGGCGTACCGACTTTTCGCGGCGATGATGGTTTGTGGCGCAACTTCCGCGCCCAAGACTTAGCCACTCCAGAAGCCTACCGACAAAACCCGCAACTGGTGTGGGAGTGGTATCAAATGCGCTTTAACGCGGTAACAAACGTGCAACCAAACGCCGCCCACCTTGCCCTTGTGGATTTAGAAAAAGGCTGCGAGGACTTTACGTTGATTACCCAAAACGTCGATGGCTTGCACCAGCGAGCGGGGTCAGACAATGTGTTTGAACTGCACGGGAATTTGACGCAAGCACGTTGTGAAGCATGTGGGGAGGTGGTGGTGCTCGAGGCAGGCTTTCCCCTACCGCCACCCTGCCCAGCCTGCCGCGCTCCCATGCGTCCGAACGTGGTGTGGTTTGGGGAGATGCTACCCGAACATGCCTTTGAAGCAGGCATTGACGCGTTTAACCGCGCCGAGGTTGCCTTGATTATTGGCACGTCTGCGGTGGTGGAACCGGCGGCGAGTTTGGGGCGCATCGCTGCCCAAGCAGGGGCGTTCGTGATTGAAATTAACCCAGACAGAACGCCGCTGACGATGTTTGCGGATGTAACGTTGCGCATGGATGCGGTTACGGGGATGGCGCGACTACTGGGTTGATGTAAGTGTCTCGAGAAGATACAAGTGGCACAGCCTCAGACCAAAATTTCGTGTTACACTTACCATCAGTGTTGTATTTTTCTTTAATGCAGTAAGCAGCATTGTTGTTTTAGGGTAGGCATAACGTTGAAGCGTTGGAAACACGGAACACGGTGCGAAAAGTGTGAATGAGATAGTTCAGTAACACCAAGAGCAACCTTCACTACCCTTTGGCAGCAGCAAGATTTCTTCGCAATATGGTACGGGCAATAGTCAGCACGCTCTTGCAAGTTGGCGAGGTTACATGAGAACCGGAAGATATGTTGACTGTAATTTGTTTTAAGAAGCAAGGCAACTGCTAGTACGAACATGCTCCCAAAGGGCTTAAAGGCAAGTTACAAGTCAAAGCTTTTCAAGGAGTTTTATAGAGGTGAATGAGTCACGAAGTAAAAACGGGGTCATAAAATGGCTCAACAACAGTGGCTATCCCCTAGAACTATATGCCCATCAACAATTTTTGAAGTCTGGCTTTAGAAGTATTAAGTCGCCATTGTTTGAAGATTTGGAAAGTGGTCGGTTACGTGAAATTGATTTATACGCTAGTATTAAATATTTTTCAAAAAACTATTACTTTACTTTTGAGTTAATTGTTGAATGTAAAAGGTGGGATAAACCACTTGTTATACTCTGTTCTCAGGAAGATTATGACCAACGATTTGAACAAATACTTGGTTCACATCGCTTTTCGCCTCATTCGCCACTAATCTATCCTTATTCCAAGTTGCGTGATTTGTCTTTCACGGAACAGAGCGAAAAAATTGGTGTATTTGCCGAAAAAACGTATGCGGGTTACTCGCTAGTTCAAGCACATGCAAATTCCGATTCAAAAGTGTATGGCACTTTATTAAGTCTTCTCAAGGCTGACGCATATTATAATGAAGAATATAAAAATTTTTTCAATGATGTCCATCAAGATAAAGACCTTACTTGGATAGACCGCAATCCTTTTCTGATGACTATGCCTTTACTCTTGATCGATGCAGATTTATTTTATTGCTTCTTGAATGACAAAGGAGAAATAGATGTACAAGAAACACCATGGGGCATTGTAACTATAGAACTCCCTTGGGATGTAGGTGGGTTTTCTAATAGATATACTGGTACTGTGCAGATAGTTCACCGTAGATTCTTAGTAGAATACATCAAGCACACACAAAAGTTTTTCGGTTACTTTAGTTCTCAAGAGGCACTTCATGACCTTATTAAAAATTTTCAGTAGAAATCTAGTATGAAGTACATAGTTGTTATTGAAAAAGGTGAAAAGGGCTATGGCGCGTATGTCCCTGATTTGCCTGGCTGTATCGCTGCTGGTGAAACTGAAAACGACGTAAGAACGTTGATTCAAGAAGCCATTCGCTTTCATATAGAAGGTTTAATCGAAGATGGCGAACCCGTTCCTTTGCCTAATTCAGAGAGTTTTTTCATTGAGGTCTCGAGCACTGCCACAATCAACCCATGACGCAAAAATATGTCTACTGGCAAGATGATGACATGTGGCTCGGTTACTTAGAAGAATATCCTGATTACTGGACACAAGGTGAAACAGAAGAAGAGCTTAAAGAAAACTTACTCGATTTGTACAAAGATTTCTCGAGCTGTGTCATACCGCATGTTCGCCGTGTGGGTGAACTGAGCGTTGCGTGAAATGAAGATGGCTTTCTAACACTTTAGAAGCATATGCGGGTTGTCGCAGGCTTGACAATTTTTTGCACAGTCTCTTATACTTATTCATGCTGTCAACTGTCAACAGTCTTTGTGCGTGCGTTTGTGCGCTTTTGCTTGGGTGTGTTTGTCTGTAATGACCTCCCAAGGCGCTAGACCATGCCTCGTTCACGCCGGGCGCTTGCTCACAATGGACGAACAAGGTGAGGGGGTGCTCGAGCCACACTCGTCATCTCTGCAGATACTGCGTTTCATGCCTGCTTTTGCTGCTGATACGTTGCGTACGGCATGATGCGCACCTTGTGACCCTTATAGCCACTAAACCAACGCTTGCCACTTGCAAATTCGTTGATAATGCGCTGGCTGGGCTTGCGGTAGTAGATTTGCGCGATTTTGCCATCGACAACGGCGACATAAGCAGGTTCAGGGCGCACGTCACCGCGATGCACGCGTTCGGGTCGAGCACCAATACGCCAACAGGTTGCTTTCCACGCGTCGCCATGTCCTTTATCTTCTGGGGTTAATGCGTGGGCAATCTCGTGCAGGATGGTGTCTTTAATTTCGGCGTCCTCGAGTACCTCAATCCAGTGCTTCGAAAACTCAATGACTTTGGTAGAACGCTTGCACATGCCAAGGGCACGTTTGCTTTTGCCAAACTTGAAGTGCCAGTCGGTCAGGTTGTGCTCGAGCAGTTTGGCTTCGGCAAATGTTTGAATGTCAGTCAGCGTCATGTAGCTGCCCTTTCGTAGAGGTTTTTGTGCCGCTCAGGGTAGTTGTAGCGTTTGACGAAGTTTTACCGTTCATGCCACTGCCCGTGCATGTCGGCATCGCCATCACAGAGGGCTTCTATTCTATCGTGCCCTCGCGGTGAAATAGCTCGAGCGTATAGACGGCTTCGGTAATAATCTCGTCTTCGGTCAAGTTACTGAGGGTTTTGCCGTCATCAGGGGCAACATTCTCGAGCGCCAGTTTACGTTCTTCGATTCGCGCAGCGTGCTCGAGCACATTGCGGGAGAACGTCCCCTGAGTCCGAAAGGAGACTTGCTACACAACTCGCCCAAAAAAAAGGAGGTAGCACGTGGCTACCTCCAAAAATTATATTACTTGTGTTACTACTTACACACTTGCCGACGGCGAATCGCCTGATTTGTTTTGTTGCGGCGGCACGAACGACACCGCGTCCTCTTCGCTCACGAGCATCAGCGACAGCACCTCTTCAAAGTCTTTGACCGGGGTGACGGTGAGTTCTTCGAGGATGGCTTCGGGGACGTCCTCGAGGTTGGCTTCGTTATCCTGCGGAATAATCACATGGTGGATGCCTGCTTGGTGAGCAGCTAAGAGCTTTTCTTTGACGCCGCCAATCGGCAACACTTTCCCGCGCAAGGTGATTTCTCCAGTAAGGGCAATGTCGCCGCGCACCGGACGACCTGTAAGGGCACTCACCACAGCAGTCGCCATGGCAATACCAGCACTAGGGCCATCTTTGGGAGTAGCCCCTTCGAGCACGTGCAAGTGCAAGTCGCGCTTTTCGTGGAAGTCTTCAGGGAGCTTGTAGCGGGCGGTGTTGTTGCGCAAGTAGGCGATACCTGCTTGAGCAGATTCTTTCATGACCTCGCCAAGTTGCCCAGTGAGGGTCACGTTGCCTTTGCCCTCCATGCTGACCGCTTCGATATCTAAGGTGACGCCTCCAACGGAGGTGTATGCAAGGCCGTGAGTGAGACCCACTTGGGGTTCTTTTTCGGCGTTGTCGTCGCGGAAAGGTGGCACGCCCAGCAGTTCGCGTAAGGACGTTTCGTCGAGAGTGCGCATCTCGTCCCAAGCATTATCCAAGTATTCTTTAGCAGACTTGCGGGCAACTTTGGCGATGGTGCGGTCCATGTTGCGCACGCCAGCTTCGCGGGTGTACTGGGTAATTAGGCGGCGCAAGGCGGTTTCGTCTAGCTCGAGCTTCCCTTCCAAACCATGCCCTTTGAGCTGGCTGGGTAAGCGGTAACGTTTGGCGATTTCCATCTTCTCATCGAGCGTATACCCCGGAATCTGAATGACTTCCATGCGGTCAAGCAGGGGCCGCGGGATGGTTGATAGGGTATTGGCGGTAGTAATAAACATCACCTTAGAAAGGTCATAGGGGATTTCTAAGTAGTGGTCGGCAAAGGTGTTGTTTTGTTCGGGGTCGAGCACTTCTAACAGTGCCGCTGACGGATCGCCGCGAAAGTCTGCTGTCATCTTGTCGATTTCGTCGAGCAAGAAAACAGGATTCACTTTGCCAGCGGTTTTCATACCCTGAATGATGCGCCCGGGCAGTGAGCCAATATAGGTGCGGCGGTGACCGCGAATTTCGGCTTCGTCGCGCACGCCACCTAAGCTCATGCGCACAAACTGGCGGTTGAGGCTTCTGGCGATGGATTTACCTAGTGATGTTTTACCCACCCCAGGGGGCCCCACCAGGCACAAGATGGGCGCTTTGTAAGTGGCGTCTTCAATGTCTTTGGTCAGTTGGCGCACCGCCAAAAACTCGAGAATCCTGTCTTTGGGTTCTTCTAACGCATAGTGATCTTCATCGAGGATGCTCTCGGTGTGTTTGATGTCCAAGTGCTCTTCGTCGGCTTCTGACCAAGGCAAGTCTAACAGCACATCGAGGTAGGTACGCACGACGGTAGCCTCCGGCGAACCACCGGGCATTTTTTCCAACCTGTCGATTTCTTTGAGGGCGCGTTTTTCGGCGTCTTCGGGCATACCTTTGGCTTTGACTTTTTCGCGCAGTTCTTCGGTTTCGGCCATGACGTCTTCGCCGCCACCGAGTTCTTTTTGAATGGCTTTCATCTGCTCGCGCAAGTAATACTCGCGTTGATTGGCGTCCATTTGTTGCTTAACCCGGGCGGACACTTGTTTTTCGGTGTCGAAGCGCTCGAGGTCACGCGACAAGAAGCCATAGACCATTTCTAAGCGCTTACCAACATCAATTTCTTCTAGTACGGCTTGCTTATCGGTCGTGTCCCAAGTGCTGTACTTAGCAATAGCATCGGCCAAAGCACCCGCATCGCGCAAGCTGCGCAAGTTTTCCAAGTGAAACGAATCAAGGCGCAAGGTTTTGTTTTGCTGGGCGTATTTTTCAAACGACGCTTTGACTTGCTCCATGAGGGGGCGTTGCTTGTCGGCGTTGTTGCCCGTTTCGCTGAGGGTATCGACCAGCGCACGTAACGACAAGCCGGGGATGAAGTTGCGCACTTTGGCGCGTTCACGGCCTTCAACGAGCACTTGCAAGGTGTCATCAGGCAGGCGAATGACTTGTTTGATGACACCCAACGTGCCTACATCAAACAAATCTTCACCCAGTGGGTCATCGACGCGGGGTTCGCGTTGCGCCAGCAGCAGCACGCGGTTGTCACTGGCTTGGGCTTCTTCGAGTGCCCGTTTGGACTTGGGTCTACCGACGTCGACGTTGTGAAGCGTGCGCGGCATGACCGTTTCGGTGCGGAGTGCAATTACTGGGAGTTCCCATTCCATGCATCAAGTAAACCGCATCGGCAGCGGCGGCGTCGGTAAGGTGGCTAACGAGCATGAAAGCAAGATTATTTGCGTACTGGGCTACAAAAAACTGCCCCGCCACCCCACACACCCAATCAACACTCCCTCTAAAAATACCCCCCTGGGACATATAGCCCTAGTGAGGCACGCGCAAGCACCCTATGGTGTAGCTATATCAAGGCACTCGCTATAAAACATAAATACCGAGTGTGCTCTTGGAAGGAGCTTTGACCATGTTTACACGCAACGAAGGTATGACTGACCGTGCCATCCGCTTTGTTATTGGTGCTGCCCTGTTATTTATGGCGTTTACGTACGGCCTATCCGGGGTAGTTGCCGTATTCGCGTTTGGCATCGCAGGCATTTTGATGCTCACCGCCCTTGTTGGCGTATGCCCGCTCTACCGTGTCTTGGGCGTGAACACCTGCCCTTTAAAAAAGGTCTAAACTAATCTTCTTGGCGCGGTAACGCTGCATCTACTCGCGGCAACGCGTACAATACAGATGTGCAGGCAGCACTCGAGGGTTTTTACCTCGTCGGGTGCTGCCTGCATGTTGTTGGCATGTGCGTTATTGGCGTGTGTTACTTGCGCGTGTGAAGAAATTTAGACAGGAAAATCAAACGGAACTTGGCGGGGTTAGGCTAGGCGTTCTAAGATAAACAACATCATGCTTACAGACACCGCCACCCTTGCCGAGTTAGGGCTTGCCCGTGCCAACGCGCTCAACAAGCTGTGCGAACACTACGGCGTGAGGCAGTTAGACATCTTTGGTTCTGCTGCACGGCAGCACGATTTTGGGCAAGATAGCGACATTGACCTATTAGTTCAATTTAAGCCCAGCGCCAACAAAGCCCAGCAGTATTTCGGCTTTTTGGAGGCTCTCGAGGCACTACTAGCGCGCAAGGTTGACCTTATCGAAGCCAGCGCCCTACGCAACCCTTATGTGCTTGCCAGCATTGAGCAAGACAGACAAACCCTTTATGCCGCTACGTGACCCCAGAGGCTATTTGTGGGATGTAGTGGCAAACTGCCAAACCATCATGCAGTTTTGTCACGGCAAAACCCTAAACGACTACAATCAAGACCACATGCTGCGGCTCGCTACTGAGCGTTGTTTAGGGATTATTGGCGAAGCACTCGCCCAAGCGCGGCAGCACTTCCCGGAGAGCCTCGAGGGTATATCTAACGTAAACAGGATTGTAGGTTTTAGAAACAGGCTGATTCACGCCTATAACCAACTAGACAACAGCACGGTGTGGAGCATTGTTGAGACGTACATCCCAAAACTCAAACATGAAGCGCAATCGAGGTTAAATGCTTTGGAGAACAACGTTGATGAAGCAGAATAACGAAAACTTGGTGGGGTTGGGATGTGAGTGGTGCGCGGCAAAAACGTGGGCAGACTGGGGAAATAGTCACAGGTAAAATGCCGTCAGGCTTGGAATCTGTCAAAAGAAACGCCGTTCCGGTTCTTAGCGCGTTGCTGGGTCTTGCCTTGAGTCAGACATGGCTAGGGCAATCCTCGAAAGCCAGTGCATTACAGACATACCGTTTGAAATCATGTTTGCTTAAAGTATGTTGTTTGTGCTGTGCTTGCACGATGCCCATTAACATACACTGATGCGGTTAGCTTCTTTTTTTCATGTTTCTGTACATTATTTTACGTTATTTTAATTTTACGTAAGTAGAACCAAGAAATGCACTCGAGAGTAGGACACTCATGACTAGCGACACAGACAATACCATCACCCTCAACTTTAGCGGGCACGAAACGTTTCCTTTTCGCTACACTTGGCTGCCCAAAGGCATTCAAGCCGCCCTCGAGGACAAGACCATTTTCCAACGTGATGATGCTATGGCACACCTCGGCGTAGGTAAAAACATGGTTAACGCCATCCGTCACTGGTGCCGCGTGTTGGGTCTTATCGACAAGGACAATGACGATACAGTAACAGGTCTTGGTGACGCCATTTTTGCTGAAGGGGGTTTTGATCCGTATCTCGAGGACACAGGTACGCTCTGGCTCTTGCACTGGCACTTGACCCGTCACAGCAGCCAAGCAACCACTTGGTTACTGACGTTCACCCAGCGCAGTCAAGACACCTTCACTCGAGAGCAACTAGTCGACTGGTTAGACGCTTACAGCCAACAACACGGCAAAACCTTCAGCCGCAACAGCCTCAAGCGGGACGTAGACGTGTTTACCCGCACGTACGTTCCCAGCCAGCCCAGCCGCACCCGTCCGTTAGAAGAAACCTTCGATAGCCCCTTGGTCGAACTTGGCCTCATTTTTGAACAAGACGACCCCGAGCAAAACAGCAAAAGCAGCGTTTATCACCTGCCTAGACGCGAGCAAGCCACCTTACCTATGGATGTTTTTGTCTATGCTCTCCACGATTACTGGAACGAGGTCGCCCGTGACCAGCAAACCCTTAGTTTTGACCGCTTGCAATATGCCCTCGGCTGCCCAGGTGGGGCGTTTCGGCTCACGGATAACGCTATGACGGCGCGCCTCGAGCAACTACCCGACTGGTCAAACCTGCGCTTTGATGAAACTGCTGGCATGCGGCAGCTTTACCGCAAGCAAGAAATTAAGCCTTTAACGATTATGAAGAAATACTATACTACGTTCAAAAACGCACCTACTCCGGAACTTGTGTTTTAACGATGCCTTCCAAATCATCTACCAAACTAGCTACTCAGCCCAACCAACCCACCGTGCAAGTGCGGGGGCGTTATCACCGTTCGGTACACGTCCAACGCGACGCCGAGGCTAACCTCGAGCACTACCTCATCACCCCTACCGTGCGCGAGCTGACGCGCCGCATTATCGATGGCCTTGCCCAAGGTGGCAGCAAAGCGTGGTCGGTCACAGGCCCTTTTGGCACAGGCAAATCAGCGTTTGCGCTGTTTTTGAGTCAACTGCTCGAGCACGATATCGACCACCCCCACGCCAACGAACTCGAGACCTATCGCGACGAACACAACACGGGTAAGCTTTTTGCAGTGCGGATTTTGGGGCAGCGGCGCGACTTGCACGCGGGCTTGCTCGAGCAACTGACCCACGCCACTAAAGACGAACTGCCCGAACTGAGTCAAGCCATTCGCACCTATGAAGCTAGTGACGATGGTGTGCTACAAGCCTTTCAACAAACCCACGACGCCCTACAAACTCGAGGCTGGGCGGGCATGTTGCTCATTGTCGATGAGTTTGGCAAGTTCTTAGAACACAGCGCCAGACACCGCAGCGACATTTTGATTATGCAAACCCTAGCCGAATACGCTAGCCGCAGTGACGCCCCCTTTGTGTTAGTGACCATCTTGCACAGCGCCTTTAGTAGCTACTTAGACAGCACGACCCGCGCCAGCCAACGCAGTGAATGGCAAAAAGTACAAGGGCGCTTTCAGGATGTGGCCTTTCAAGAACCCCCTGAACAACTGCTGCGCTTGGTCGCCAATGCCCTAGACACCAACTTTGCCCCCAAGACGCGCAACGCATACGACCAACACGCCAAAACCTGCTTAGCGCATCCTGCCCTAGCTGAAGCCAGTCATCGTTTTAACTTGGCAGAGATTTTGCCCGCTTGTGCGCCTTTTGAACCCGTCACCGCCCTACTGCTTGCGCCGCTATTTCGCAGCAAACTCGCCCAAAACGAACGGTCACTGTTTGCGTTTCTGACCAGTTACGAACCGTACAGTTTGCACAGTTGGCTCGAGCGCCACCAACCCTACTACCGCTTACAGGACTTGTACGACTACGTGAGTAGCGCCCTCGGCAGTGGCTTATTTCAGGGCGAAGCCAGCCGCACCTGGGTTGAAATTGCTGACGCGCTCGCCCAACTCGGCCAAGACGCCCCCCCGCTAGCCGATGAGGTCATTAAGGCGGTGGGGTTACTGTGGATGTATGGCGCAAGCGTCGGCGTGCGAGCAGATGCAGACACCTTACAACTGGCCCTTGCAGCAGGTGATGCCGAACGTACCCCGTTAATTGACGCTGCTTTGGCCTACCTCGAGCGCCGCAGTTTTCTGGTTTACCGCCGCTACACCCGAGCGTTTGCCCTTTGGCAAGGTTCTGACATTGACCTAGCTGACCGCTTTCAGGCTGCCCTCGCCCGCCTCGAGCAAGGAAACGTCGCTACCCGCCTCGCCAAACTTGTAGAGGTGCGCCCCGTCGTCGCTAGGGCACATTACGTTAAAACAGGCACGCTTCGCTATTTCACCGTGCACCTCGTGGACGCTAGCCCGGAAGCACTAGACACGTTAGAAACGCACTTGCTCGAGCCATTCGACACCGCAGACAATACCGCAAGCAATGCCGGCGACAATACCGATGGGCGCATCACCTTTGTACTGACCAAAGACGAAGACGAACGCCAGCAGGTGATGGCGCACGTGCAGCAATTCTGCAATCAACCACCCAAAAGCGACAGTGCAGATAAAGCGGATTCAGAGGATGCCCCCCCTGCTGAGCACTTCAAACGGCAACTCATCGCCTTTCCACAGACCATTCACGGCTTGGTTGCGCAGCTCGAGCACCTCGAAGCTTGGCAGCAGGTCAAAGCCACCACCCCAGAACTAGCCAGTGACCGCGTCGCCCGCCGCGAACTTGCTGCCAACGTGCAAGCCGCCCAACGGCAACTCGAGCACACCGCTGGCAGCATCTTGGGCGTGCGCGGGCAGCCGTTTACCCCCGAAGCCTCCGACTGGTTGCACGCAGGAAAACGTGTTGAGTTTGCTAGTGCGCTAGCGTTTCAGCGCTACCTAAGCCGCACCTGCGACGCCCTGTTTCACGGCGCACCGCCCCTCAAAAACGAACTTTTAAACCGCGACAAGCACAGCTCGAGCGCCAAAGCCGCCCTCAACAAACTGGTCAAAGCCATGATTAACGCCTCCGACCAACACCGTTTTGGGATTAAAGGCACGCCGCCCGAAGTGAGTATGTACGAAGCCTTTTTTGCCGCAAGTAGCAGTCACGTGGCTCGAGCCACCCCTCAAGATGACGCCCCTACTAACGGGCAAGATACCGCGTACCAGTTACAAGCCCCTGCCAACCAAGCCTGGCAACCCATCTGGCAGGAAATTCAAGCCTTTTTGCACGAAAGCGAACACCAGCGCCTCCCCGTGCGCGACCTGTACGCCCGTTTGCAGCGGCCACCTTTTGGCATGCGCGCAGGCACCTTGCCGCTGTTTTTGTATTTAGCCCTGCAAGAACAACCCGACCGCGTCGCTTTGTATCGTGACGGCTTGTATCAACCTGTACTGAGTGAAGAACTGTCCGAACTGCTCACGCACGTCCCCGAGCACTTTGCGGTGCAGCGTTTTGCGTTTGATGACACCGCCCAAGCCACCTTGCACGCCCTCAAAGACGCCCTCAGTCACTTGGGGTTGGATGTGAGCGAAGGCGTCGATGCTAGCGCGCTACTGATGCAATTAAGCCGCCCGCTCATCATCAGCGTGCACCGCCTCAACGACTACAGCAAAAAAACCCGCCACCTAAGCCCGCCCGCACTGTCTTTGCGCGACGCCCTCTTAAAAGCCACCGACCCGCACGCCCTGTTACTACAAGACGTCCCCGCGCTACTCGGCGTGCCCGAACCAAGTAACCCCGAGGACTTCGCCACCTTGAGCCGCAGTTTACAAGACGCTCTGCGCGAACTGCTCACGGCGTATCCCAAACTGCTCGACAGCCTCGAGCAACAACTGGCCACCGTCTTCGACCTACCCACACACGACCCCCACACCCGCGTGCAGAGTCTGCAAGCCAAAACCGCCCCTTTGCGCGACTACGCCCACACCCCTCCCCTATCGTTATTCGTGCGCGAAGTGTCCCGCTTAGACCCGCAGCAGCGCGACTGGCGTGAGGTGCTCGGACGGGTGCTGATGAACGGACTGCCGCCCACTAACTGGCGCGACAGGCACGCCGCCGAGTTTCAAATCAACCTCAGTCA
>CAZKAZ010000034.1:0-22297 GCA_964550765.1 uncultured bacterium
TTTAACGGCCTAAACGCCATTTTTACAGACGAAATAACAATTCCACGCTTTGTTTCTACAGTTGCTGGTGTTTACCCTGGTGTTTACCAATATCATATCGACATAAAACGCGTTCAACTGTGTAGACGTCAATCATGGAAATGCTAGCAATTATCAAAAAGCACGCACGCGTTTGGTTGAAGGACGCGTGCGTGTTGGTTGTTATTGGACTGCCCTTAGAGCACGAGGGTAGCGGATACGAACAGGTAGCTCGAGACCATGACTGTGCCGAGGGCGAGCCACAGGGTTAAAGATGCGAGGACTTTTTTGGTTTTCATAACGTCACCTGCCTAAAAGCGTGATCATTTTTGAAGAGCATGCACGCAGCGTTGCGTACTGTTTAGGCAGTATGCAGGTGCTACCTGAGTGCGTGATGTGTATTTGCTGACATCTCACCCTGTGCCGGTCTTCATCGTTGATAAACCAGTTTTCGACCACAGGCTGGGCACATTTTTCGGTCAATGTGTACGTTGTGTGCCTGCAAACGTGCTTCGTAGGACATTTAACCCTACGCCACAGTCCTCGTAGCGGGTACCCTTTGATATACCTGAGGTGAAAGACAGCCTTTTAGGCTGTTTATAAATTTTTGACTGCCGTACTTTTTAATAAAGAAAGCTCAACGAAGAGGAAGTTGGGCTCGAGCGGCAACAGGGTAGTTATTTGTCTTTTTGTTTTCGTGTCACCCGACGCGCTCGCCTGAAACTTGGTCACGCCTCAGCCAGCTCAGACGGTCTATTGCGCGCCTCTGGAGGTTTCAAATGAACCAAACCACAGGAGCCAAACCACCACGTCCCCTAGCCACTATTGACGGCAACGAAGCCGTTGCTAGGGTTGCCCACAAGCTCAACGAGGTTGTTGCTATTTATCCCATCACACCGTCTTCGCCGATGGGTGAGTTTGCCGATCAGTGGAGTGTACAAGGCGGCAAAAACATCTGGGGCAGTGTCCCCTTGGTACAAGAGATGCAAGCCGAAGGTGGCGCGGCGGGGGCAGTGCACGGTGCGTTGCAAGCAGGTGCGCTCACGACGACGTTTACAGCCAGTCAAGGCTTGTTACTGATGATTCCCAACATGTACAAAATTGCGGGCGAACTGACGAGCACGGTGTTTCATATCGCCGCTCGTTCAGTGGCTGCCCAAGCGCTATCTATTTTTGGTGATCACAGTGACGTGATGGCGACAAGAGCCACTGGGTTTGCCATGTTGTTTGCTGGTTCAGTGCAAGAAGCCCACGACTTTGCGCTCATTTCTCAAGCCAGTACCTTAGCTAGTCGCATCCCGTTTTTGCACATTATGGACGGCTTTCGCACCTCGCACGAAGTCATGAAAATTGAAACCTTGCTAGAAGAAGACCTTAGGGCGCTCATTGACGATGACTTGGTGCGCGCGCACCGCGATAGAGGTTTAAGCCCTGACCGTCCGGCCATTCGCGGCACCGCCCAAAACCCGGATGTGTTTTTTCAAGCTCGAGAAAGCGTCAACCGCTACTACCTGGCTACGCCTGAACTGGTGCAAGCGCAAATGGACGCGTTTGCCGCTCAAGTTGGCAGGCACTATCACCTGTTTGACTACGTGGGCGCAGCAGATGCCGAACGGGTCATTGTCATGATGGGTTCTGGTGCCGAAGCCGCCCAAGAAGCCACCCGGCACATGGTAGCCAACGGCGAAAAAGTCGGTCTTGTCAAAGTGCGTTTATACCGTCCTTTCTCAGTAGAACACTTGCTAGCGGCTTTACCCGAAACAACCCAAGTGATTGCCGCCCTTGACCGCACCAAAGAACCCGGCGGCGCAGGCGAACCCCTGTATCAAGATGTGGTTACCGCTATTAGCGAAAGCGACCGTAACATCAAAGTGATAGGCGGGCGTTACGGGTTATCTTCCAAAGAATTCACGCCAGCGATGGTGATGGGCTTACTAGCTGAAATGACCCAAGCCAAACCCAAAAACCACTTTACCTTGGGTATTTTTGATGATGTCACCCACACGAGCCTCGAGTACGACCCCAACCTCGATATCGAAAGCGACAACGTCACCCGGGCGATGTTTTGGGGACTAGGTTCAGACGGCACCGTGGGGGCTAACAAAAACTCCATTAAAATCATCGGTGAAGACACTGACTTTTACGCCCAAGGCTATTTTGTCTACGACTCCAAAAAGTCCGGTGCGCGCACTATTTCGCACTTGCGTTTTGGAGAAAAACCCATTCACAGCAGTTACTTGATCCAACGGGCGAATTTTGTGGCTGTGCATCAGTTTGGTTTCTTGGAACGCTTTGATGTGCTGGGTAACGCGGATACAGGGGCGACGTTCTTGCTCAATAGCCCCTATGCAGCCAGTGAGGTCTGGGATCGTTTGCCGCGCAAGATTCAAGAGACGGTAATTGCTAAGCAGCTCGAGTTTTATGTCATCAACGCCTATGATGTCGCTAAAGAAATCGGTATGGGCAACCGCATCAACACCATCATGCAAACCTGCTTTTTTGCTATCAGTGGCGTGCTACCAGAAGCGGAAGCCATCAGCAAAATTAAAAACGCCATCCGCAAAACCTACGGCAAACGCGGTGAAGTGGTGGTGCGCAAAAACTTTGCAGCGGTAGACGCAGCACTTGGGCACCTCGAGCAGGTCACCGTACCGCAAACGGCTACCAGTTCGCTCGAGCTACCCCCCGTCGTTTCTTTAAGCGCCCCCGACTTCGTACAAAACGTCACCGCCGAAATCATCGCCGGACGTGGTGATCTTTTGCCCGTGAGCGCCCTGCCCGATGACGGCACCTACCCAAGCGGCACCACGCAGTGGGAAAAACGCAACATCGCCCAAGAAGTGCCCATTTGGGACCCTGACGTGTGCATTCAGTGCGGTAAATGTGTGCTCGTTTGCCCGCACGCTGTCATTCGCGGCAAAGTCTTTGATGAAAGCGACGTCAGTGACGCCCCTGAAGGCTTTGAGTATGTGCCTGCTAAGTGGCGTGGTCTTGAAGATAAGTATTACACCTTGCAAGTGGCCGTTGAAGACTGCACTGGCTGCTCACTGTGCGTCGAAGTGTGCCCCGCCAAAAACAAACGTGCTGCTGGCCGCAAAGCCATCAACATGGAACCCCAACTTCCTGTGCGCGAAAAAGGCAAACGCGACTGGGCGTACTTCTTGGATTTGCCCGAATACCCTGAAAACGGCGCTAGTGACACCCTCAAATTTACCAACGTCAAAGACGTGCAACTGAAATTACCCATGTTCGAGTTTTCGGGTGCTTGTGCGGGCTGTGGTGAAACGCCTTACCTCAAACTACTCAGTCAGCTCTTTGGTGACCGCA
This sequence comes from uncultured bacterium, assembly GCA_964550765.1. GTDB lineage: Bacteria > Deinococcota > Deinococci > Deinococcales > Trueperaceae > JBCCBI01. The sequence continues at coordinate 3,346 of CAZKAZ010000034.1, forward strand.
GCGTCATTGCTAACGCTACCGGTTGCTCGTCGATTTATGGCGGCAACTTGCCCACCACCCCGTGGTCACAAGATAAACACGGTCGCGGGCCCGCTTGGAGTAACTCGCTGTTTGAAGATAACGCCGAGTTTGGTGTGGGTATGCGTTTTACCCTTGATAAACAAGAAGCGTACGCCAAAGAGTTGCTCGAGCACCTCCGCAGTGACCTCGGTGACACCCTAGTCGATGGCTTACTGACTGCTGACCAAACAAGTGAAGCTGGCATCGACGCCCAACGCGAACGGGTGGTCGCACTCAAACAAGCTTTAACGGATAAAGACAGCCCCAAAGCCAAAGACCTGTTAAACCTCGCTGACAAACTGGTGCGCAAGACTGTCTGGATTGTTGGCGGTGACGGCTGGGCGTATGACATCGGTTACGGCGGTTTGGATCACGTGCTCGCTAGCGGCAAAAACGTCAACGTGTTGGTGCTCGATACCGAAGTCTATTCCAATACAGGTGGACAATCTTCCAAAGCTACTGGTCTGGGGGCGGTGGCTAAGTTCGCTGCAGGCGGCAAAACCACCCCTAAAAAAGACCTTGGCATGATGGCCATGAACTACGGTTACATCTACGTAGCACAAATTGCTATGGGGGCCAGTGACGCCCAAACAGTCAAAGCTTTCTTAGAAGCTGAAGCTTACGACGGGCCTTCGTTGATTATCGCCTACAGCCACTGCATCGCTCATGGTATCAACATGGCCAAAGGCATGGAACAGCAAAAACTGGCGTCGCAATCGGGCTACTGGCCACTGTACCGCTTTGATCCGCGCCGCGCTGATGTGGGCGAAAACCCCTTCCAGCTCGACTCCCGTCCGCCCAAAGTCAGCTTCCGTGACTATGCCCTTAACGAAAATCGCTACCGCATGTTGTCTCTCGCCAACCCCGACGAAGCCGAAAATCTATTAAATGCTGCCCAAAATGCCGTGAATACTCACTGGAAACGCTACGAAACCCTTGCCAAAGGAACGACGAGCGACTAATCCGCCACACTAATCCGCCACACTAATCTGCCATACGGGGTGGCAGTTGTGTCACCCCCTCCCAAAGGTCGCACGCGTCATGCTGTGACGCCTGAAAGCACAAACTTTTAATACCTGGAAAGCAAAGGAGCTGATGATGGACTTAACCACCACTTACCTAGGTTTAACCCTCAAACATCCCTTCGTGCCGTCGGCGTCACCGCTGTCTTACACCTTAGAGCGTATGAAACGCCTCGAGGACGCTGGTGCGCCTGCCATTGTTATGCACTCGCTGTTTGAAGAGCAAATCGACCAGCAGAGCCACGCACTTGACCATTACTTGGACTACGGCACGGAAAGTTATTCTGAAGCCCTCAGTTACTATCCGGAAATGCAAGATTACAACGTCGGCCCTGATGGCTACTTGGAACTGATTCGCAGCGCCAAAGAATCGCTAGATATTCCCATTATTGGTAGTCTCAACGGTACTTCGCCAGGGGGTTGGACGCGCTACGCCAAGATGATCGAAGAAGCAGGTGCTGATGCCCTCGAGCTAAACATCTACTACATTCCTACCGATACCAGCCTCAGCGGGGCAGACGTCGAAGCTCGCTATGTGAGTGTGTTACGTGATGTTAAAGAACTGGTGCATATTCCAGTAGCGGTCAAGTTAAGCCCGTACTTTAGCGCCATGGCGAACATGGCCAGCCAGTTAGAACGGGGTGGGGCAGCCGGTTTGGTGATGTTTAACCGCTTTTATCAGCCAGACTTTGATTTGGAGACGCTCGAGGTCGTGCCGCATCTGGTGCTCAGCCAACCTTTTGAGTTGACCTTGCCGCTGCGCTGGGTGTCGATTCTCTACGGGCGTTTGGGTTGTGACTTTGCCATCACCAGCGGCGTTCACACCCACTTAGATGTCATCAAAGCCATGATGTCCGGTGCCAAAGTGGCCATGAGCGCCTCTGAACTGTTGCAACACGGCCTCGCTCGCATTCGCAGCATCAAAAGAGCCATGCTCGCGTGGATGGAAGAAAACGAATACGAATCGGTTGAGCAAATGCAAGGCAGCATGAGCCAACGCTTCGTTAAAGACACCAGCGCTTTTGAGCGTGCTAACTACATGCGCACCTTACAGTCATGGAAGAGCGACCCGACGGGCAGTTTCGCCAAGATGGTCAGCAACGACTGACGTTAAGCTAAAGCATAAAAAACGAGGGTGTGTTCGCTGCACCCTCGCTTCTTTTTGTCCTGTTTTGAGTCTGTTTTTTGTGGTTGCTAGGTCAAGACATTATTTCTGTTGTACAGAGCGCATGTCTAGCTCGAGCCACCCTCACATTCTGCCTAACGCACCACAGGCAGTTGCGCTTGTTGCCACGCCAAAATGCCCCCGCGCACGTTGCGCACGTCTTGCTTACCTGCTGCAATCAGGATGTCACTGGCGGTCAGTGAACGATTCCCCGAACGGCACATCACAAAAATCGGCGTGTCATCAGGTAATTCGTCAATGCGGCCAGCGAGTTGTCCCAAGGGAATGAGCGTCGCACCGGGGGCGTGACCTTGTTCAAATTCCCAGGGTTCACGCACGTCGAGTAAAAAGGCGTCTTCGGCGCTCGCTAAGTCTTGCACGGAGACGTTTTGTAGCGTGCCAGCTTGGGGAGATTGTCCCCCGGTCAAACTAATTACCACATAGGCAATGATAGCCAGTACAGCAACGGCGGTTGAAATAAGCCAAACGCGTTTGCTTTGTTGGGGTTGTGCTTGGGTTTGTTCTGGGGTTGCTTGGGTCATCGTTGATCCTTTCTACATCGTTCCGTTTAGCCTAGCCCGTCCGCGTCAACCCCACGAGAGACACATGCCCCAACGGTTAGTCGCTCGAGCCGGGCGTGACCACCTTGCCCTAGTACCAGTCTTTTCGTTCTACCTGTACGGCAGGGTTAAGCGCTGCGAGTAGCCGCTCAAACTCGTCTAAATCACTGAAACCATCAGACGAACGGTAGTGATAGGGTATGACGACTCGAGGCGAAAATGTCGCGACTGCTTGGGCGGCGGCTTCTACGCCCATGGTGAAAGGCAGATTCATGGCGACTACGGCGGTGTCGATGTTCTCGAGCGCTAGCATTTCTGGCGTGCCTTCGGTGTCCCCTGAGAAATACACCCGTGTACCCGCTACCTCCATGACAACGCCAATGTCCCCGCGTGAACGAGGGTGATACTGCTGCGCCTCAGGACGCATGTTGTATGCCGGAATGGCAGTGAAGGTAATGCCGAGGACCTCTTGGGTTGTGCCAGCCTCAAAGGGGCTGATGGTGTTGTTTGAAATCATAAGCGGCAATTCATTGATGACTGACTGCGGCGCTAGTACGACCGTCTCGCGAGATAACATACCAATCATCGTGTCGACGCTGAGGTGATCGGGATGAATGTGGGTAATGACCACAATGTCTGGCCTGCCGTAGGGGGCGTACTGTGACTGCTCGCCTACCGGATCAACAAAAATGGTCGTTTCATCCCATGCAACCACGGCGCTTGCATGCGAGATGGCGATAATGTCTGGCAGGTTATCCGGTACTGGTTGCGTCGCGCGCACGTGTCCCCCTATGAGAGCAAGAAGGGCAAGCATTGTAAACGTGGCAAGTAGTTTCATATTGACGCAATGTATCGCTAGCTTTTTGCCACAACAAGTTAACAGGTTGCAAACGCAAGGTGGGCGTTGGTTCATCAAGCCTTAATCCGTCGCAACAGCCAAGTCTTGGGTGATCTGTTCTAGTGATTGCCTCAGTACACCGATGCCTTCTTCAAGCTGCGCATCGGTCAAGGTAAGCGGCGGCAAAAAGCGAATGCAGTTGCTAAATAGCCCAGCGCGAATGGTGATAAGGCCGTGCTCGAGCGTCTTAGCTGTCAGTTTGGAGGTAAGTTCTGCATCAGGGGTTTTGCTGCGTTTGTCTTTGACCAGTTCCATCGCCACCATGGGCCCTAAGCCGCGCACGTCGCCAATCATGGGAAATTCTTGTTGTAAGTCCAGCAAATGCCCTGTGAGTTTCTCTCCAAGTTCCAACGCCCGCTTGAGAAACGCGTCTGAACGGATAATCTTAAGGGCTTCCACTGCCGCCACACACGCAAGCGGGTTGCCGCTGTAGGTGCCACCTAATCCCCCAGGATGAGGCGCGTCGATAATCTCAGCCCGTCCGACCACCGCCGCCAAAGGCATGCCTGCTGCTAGAGACTTGGCGGTGGTGAGCAGATCCGGCACGATGCCGTAGTGCTCGATGGCGAAAACCTTACCCGTTCTGCCCATGCCGCACTGAATCTCATCAGCCACCATGACGATGTTGTGCTCGCTGCACAGGTCGCGAATGCGCCGTAAGAATTTGGCTGGCGTAGGAATAAACCCACCTTCGCCTTGCACCGGTTCGATGACAATAGCTGCCACCGCGTCTGGGTCAACGAACGAAATCATGGCTTGTTCTAACTGCTGAATGCTGTAATCGACAAAAGCGTCTTCGCTTAACCCTTCGGGGCGGCGGTAGATGTTGGGAAATGGCAAGCGGTATACTTCTGGCGCAAATGGCCCAAAGCCCTTTTTGAACAGCGCCCACTTGCTGGTCATGGCCATAGTCATGTTAGTGCGTCCGTGATACGCGCCTTCAAAGACGATGACGCCTTGTTTACCTGTGTAAGCTCGAGCCATCTTAACCGCAGCTTCGACGGCTTCTGCGCCGGTGTTCAAAATGGCGCTCTTTTTGGCAAAATCCCCCGGCGCAAGGTCGTTAAGCATGTCAGCAACTTCAACGTAAGGTTCGTAACTGCCGACAATGGCCGACATATGCACCAGTTTGTCAGCTTGTTGTTTGATGGCGTCTACGATGCTGGGTTGGTTGTGCCCTACCGCCATCATGCCGATGCCGCCGGCAAAGTCAAGTAGGGTGTTACCGTCCACGTCAGTAACCACAGCACCTTGTGCCCGTTCCACAGCTATGCGGGTCAGTTTGGCGGTGCCCCGGGCGGTGCTCGCTTCGCGGCGATTGACGATCTCGAGGCTTTTAGGCCCAGGAACAGCAGTGCGCAAGTTGATTGTCGGCATACGTCTCCTTATGTTGGCTGGATTTGGCTAATGTGACGCAGTTAGCGTCTGTTAAGGGTGTTTCGAGTAACAGGATTAACGTTCAAAACTTAACGTTCAAAACTTAACGTTCAAAACAACGACAACAGTGCAGCTGAAAACAGGTTGACCGTAGTGTATTCGCTAGTGTATTCGCTGTGCGTGCTTGCTTACTAGGAGTTTTCCCAATGACGTTCGTCGAGGGGGTCACGCACGGCGTCGGTGAGGCTGCCGTAGGCGTCAGGGCGGCGTTGGCGCAGTAAGGGAAACAGGTGCCGCCACTGGTCGAAGGTTGTGTGCTCGAGCACTGCCACAATCACCGCTTCTTCGTCTCGAGGTGCTTCGACGAGGATGTTTCCGCCCGGGTCAGCCATAAAACTACTGCCATAAAACGTCACCCCGTTTTCACTGCCCACGCGGTTGGCGGCTGCCACAAACACCCCATTGGCCACTGCGTGACCGCGCATAACCGTCTGCCAAGCATCTTTGGAATCAAACTCGGGTGCACTCGGTTCGCCGCCAATGGCTGTGGGGTAAAACAACAACTCCGCCCCGTGAATGGCGGCCATGCGGGCGACTTCTGGAAACCACTGGTCGTAACAGGTCGGCGTGCTGATGGCCACGTCGCTAAGCGCGTGCACCGGATAACGCACCTGTTGATAGTCACCCCCCACAAAGTAATCCGTTTCGTGGTAGCCATCACCGGAAGGAATGTGCATCTTTTCGGTAGCATACGCCAGTACCCCATCGGGTGTATGGATGAGAGCCGTATCCAAGTAATCACTTGGGTTCGTAGACGATAGTGCCACGCCTTGCCGTCGTTCAAAGATGCTGCTGATGAGGGTGACGTTGTGTTCTTTGGCCAGTGACCCCATGAGCATGTCAGTTTCGCCGCCGTGCCGCGCTTCTGCCCACTGGAAATTATCGGGGTGACGTGTACCCGCTAAGTAGGGCGAGAGCGAAAACTCCTGCAAACCGATGAGGGTTGCGCCTTGTTTGGCAGCTTCGGGAATAAGGCGGCGGTAGGCAGCAACCATCTGCTCGCGGCTACCGAGCCAAGGGAGTTGGATAATGGCAAAATGCGTGCTGTTCATGGGATTCCTTCGGATAGGGGTGAATACGTGTGTATGTGCGAAAATGTCAAATGCCTCGAGCCGTCATCTGTATCACTTGGGTGGCGGCGTAATTCAGCTTGTAGTATACGCGCTCGAGCCACCTTCACGCATCAGCTTTTGGGGTGTTCTTGACGGGGTGTTCTTGACCTGGTGGTACTGGGTCAAAGCCCCCCGGATGCCAAGGATGACAGCGGGCAATGCGTTTGATTGCCAACCAACCCCCGCGCAGTGCACCGTGTTTGCGAATGGCCGTGACGGCGTATTGGCTACAGGTGGGGTGAAAACGACAGGTCGGTGGGGTTAAGGGGGAGATGACGCGGCGGTAGAGGTAAATGGGCGCAAGCAGTACTCGAGCAAACCAGGTGACTCGAGCATCTTGATTGTCTGCATGTTGATTGCCTGCATGTTGATTGTCTGCGTCTTGATTGCCTGTATGTTTGTCCGACATCACACCTGCTGCTACCTTCAAGACACCTCAGCGGGGCGGCTAGCTAACACTTCTTGCGCTGCCCGCCTCCCCGAAACAATCGCCCCGTGCACAGTAGCTGTTTGATGCCAAGGGGCAGTGGCTTCACCTGCCCAAAAAAGCGGCGGCGTGGCTTGGGCGAGGTCTTGCCTAGCAGACGCGTGACCAGGGGTGGCATAGCTGTAACCCCCTTGGGTGTAAGGATCTGCCAGCCAATTCACAAGGCGCATGGTTGTGGGCGTGGGGAGGGTTTTTCCGGTGGCTTGCTCGAGGCTTTTTAGAGCGTCTAACATCATGGTGTCAGTGCCTTGTTCGTGGGCGTTGGCAAGTAATTCCCTAGCCCAATCGCCACTAGCGAACGCCGTCCATACCTGTTGTTGCTGAGGCGCACGTCCGTAATTGGATGTCCACCACATGGGCGGGTTTTGGCGGCTGTAAACCGCTGAGGTGGTATCCGGTAAGATTGCTTCAGAGAAAACGTACACCAATTTGATGACAATACCCATGCGCAGGTGATTGAGTGCCTCGAGCTTTACCTCCGGCAATTCCGGCACAAAACGCATACTACCTGCTTTAAGTACCCCAAGGGGCACGGCAATGACGACGTTATCTGCGCTCAGGATGTCGTTGTGTGTGTGTACGGTGACGCTCTCAGCTTGTTTGCTAGCAGTTTGCCATTCGATACGTTGAACAGGTTGGTTAAGGCGTATGTCTAAACCCTCAGCCACAAAGTTAACCAAGGTTTTGTAGCCCTCGAGGATGCGAAAATCCATCCTGCCGTCGGTTTCATTAAGCGCACTTGCCAAGGCTTCTTCAGCATCAAAACGCGCACTGCTGTCGCTGACTGAATTGGCAAAACTGCGTTCGACATAGCGCATTTGGCTGTCCGTAAAACCAACACGGGTCAGGTAGTCGTGCCAACTTTCGCCCTTGTTAACGGCTTCATCGGGTAAACCCCACGTGCGGGTAACCTCAAAATCAGCTAATCGCGCTTGGGCGTCTTTCATGGTGAGGTGTGCTTCACCGAGCTGTGTAGCTTGCTCAGGCTCGAGTTGCACAAGGGCATCATCTTGCTTGTGCCACTGCGCCGTGTTGAGTTCTGCTCGTTTGATTAACTCCCAGGTAATGACCTTGTCACCGTGAATGAACTCTGCGCCAAATTCCACGGGAAAAGGGGCGATGTCGCTGTTGGTAAAAGTGCGTCCACCTAAGCGATCTTTGGCTTCAATAACGGTCACATCGTGTCCCGCATCGTCAATGACCCTTGCAGCTGACAAGCCCGCCATGCCTGCGCCAATGACCAGTGTTTTCATAAACATACCTCAATTTGTGATTAACTTTGTAGTTATATGCTTTCCTGTTGTTCAATCAGTATACCGTCTTGGCTATGTTCTACCTAGGTGACCTGAGTTTGGGGTTTGTCTATCCCAAAACAGGTATGCCCCCAAAACAAGTATGCCCCCAAAACAGGTATGTCCAACGTCATGCTATTTGTTAGCCAGTTTTTTAGGCTAATAGGTGTAGGTAATTCATCCAACTAGCGGATAGCTACACAGTAATGCCATGTGTTATTTCTACAGTTACTGATTTTTACTAGTATCACCCAATATCACATCGACATCAATCGCGTTCAACTATGTAGACGTCAATCATGGAAATACCAACAGACTCCAACGCAACATTTCAAAAAGTCCTACAGGCTTTCTTTCGTTCCCGCTTGCATCCGCAGCTTTTGCTGCGCGCTCTGCACGAATTGATTCTGCGTATCAATTGGAATGGATATTCCAGAACCCAACTCGCCAACACAAAGCACGTCTATGATGCTGATGTAAATTACCTCAGTAATCAGGTTACCGAAACACGTTTACGCTTTTTGCACCACGAATGGTTGCCATATTGGTCCACATCGCGGCGCATTATCAGCTTTTAACTTTAAGTCATTACCCAATAACGCCTCACTTAATACAACGGCGCAATACAACGGCGCAGCAGGGGGAAGCCCATAGCAGGCAAGCCGCATTTTGTGAGTCTTGTCAACCTTGCAGCACACCTGACTTATGCGTATACTATCAAAGGTTTACGCACCAAAATTTATCTCTGGAGGTAGGAATGAAACGCCGTGATTTCCTCAAAAAAGCAGGGACAGCTGTCGCTGCTAGCAGTGCTTTTTCGCCTTTAATGTTTGCCAACGCTCAAGCGGGTACGTACCGCTTTGGCATGGTCACCTCGTGGCCAACCTCACTCGACACCATTTTCGGTGGCGCAACCAACACCGCTGCCTATCTTACTGAACTTACCGACGGTGACGTCGAAGTTGAAGTCTTCCCAGCAGGTGCCCAAGTCGGTGGCCTCGAAGTCTATGATGCTGTCTCGAGCGGTGCTTTCGAGATGGGTCACACGGCGTCTTACTATTATGTTGGTAAAGACCCCGCGCACGGCTTTTTCACCAGCGTGCCCTTTGGCCTTAATGCTCAACAGCAAAACGCGTGGTTGCTTTCCGGTGGCGGCCAAGCCCTGTGGGACGAAATCAACGCCCGCGACAACTTGATTGCTTTTGCTGCTGGTAACACGGGCGTGCAAATGGGCGGTTGGTTTAATGTTGAAATCAACAGCCCCGAAGACTTGAACGGTCTGCGCATGCGCATTCCTGGTCTTGGTGGTCAGGTGATGGGACGCGCAGGCGTGAACGTGCAACTCATTCCTGGTGGGGAGATTTTTGTAGCCCTCGAGCGCGGTGTCATTGACGCTACCGAGTGGGTAGGCCCCTATGACGACGAAATCTTAGGCCTCAACCAAGCCGCTCAGTATTACTACGCCCCCGGTTGGCACGAACCCGGCCCGACGTTGGGTACATACATGAACTTGGATGTCTACAACGATTTGCCCGCAGACATTCAAGCCGCCGTGCGCTACGCGTCCGAAGCAGCCAACCAGAAAATGCTCGCCGACTACGACGCTAAGAACGGCCCTGCTTATCAGCGCTTAATTGAAGCTGGCGCCCAACCCCGCACCTTCCCTGATGACGTGTTAGCCGTGCTCGAAGGCCACATGAACGACATCAACGAAGAAAACGCTGCAGCAGACGAGTTCTACGCTCGCGTCTACGAAAGCTACCTCACCTTCCGCGACGCCGTCCGTGGTTTCCACGAAGTGGGCGAATTTGCTTTCATGAACTACGCCCTTAATAGCGAAGAATAAACCCAACGACCATTTAACGACAATTCAGCGCATCATACGGATGCCAACTCAACACTGCAACAAGTCCTATGGACTTTGCTACGTTCCCACCTGTATCCGTAGCTTTTCCTACGGGCGCTGCGCGAATTGATTCGCGGGATTCATTGGAATGGGTATCACTAGGCGTGTGGCAGGTATTGCCCGCGCCTTTTTTTGGCTACACTAACCAGATGACTAGAGAGGTGCCAGAGAGTATTACAGCAGCACGACACTGGCTCGAGCGACGGCTTGCCTCCGTCAGCGACAGTTCGCAAGTCGAAGCTTGGCAGTTGCTCGAGGCGCTCTTAGGCCATCCCAAGCATGCACTGATTGGCCTGTCTATCAACCTGAGTAAGCCACAACGTCATCAACTCAGCGACTGGCTCCAACGGCGGCTCGAGCGCGAACCCTTACAGTACATCCTCGGCTATGCCTATTTTTACGGGTACCGCTTTCACGTCACCCCAGCAGTGCTCATTCCTCGACCAGAAACTGAGGTATTAGTACACACTGCCCTCGATTACCTTAAGACCCTGCCGCAGCCGCCTACCGTCATTGACATTGGCACAGGCAGTGGGGCCATTGCTATCGCCATCAAACGCGAATGCCCCAAAGCGACAGTACTGGCGAGTGATATTTCAGCAGAGGCGCTCGAGCTAGCCCAACACAACGCCCAGCGGCTAGATGCTGACATTACCTTCATCCACGGCAGTTTGCTGACGCCACCCGCTTTACAACAGGCTTCCCAACACGCTGACATGATTACAGCCAATTTACCTTACTTGCCAGCAAGTGACCGCTACTGGCTCAGCCCCGAAGTGTTGCACGAACCTGAGGGAGCGCTTTTTGCTGGCGCGGATGGTCTGTCGCTAGCTGAAATGCTTATGCAAGACGCGTTTACATGGCTACCTGCTGGCGCAATGTTACTTTTGGAACTCGACCCCAGAAACGTCGAGCGAGCCTGTGTTTTGGCAGCTAAAGCGCAAACATGGTCACAAACAAATGTCCTCACCGACTTGGCAGGACGTGAACGCTTTTTGCTACTGACCCGTTAAGCAATTACCTGTTAAGCAATTACCTGTTAAGCAATCCTCACCCGCTAAGCAACTAGACGCGAATCGTTCCCTCAGCAACCATCACACTATGCCCCGCAATCCACACACCAGTCACTTCACCCGCACGTTTTTCGGTGCGCGCTTCAAGACTGCTCGGTCTGCCAATATCGACACCTTGGGCAATGCGCCAGCGAAAGTATCCGTCTTGGGCGGCATCATAATGACTGAGTAGTGCCGCTAAGGCGCAGTTGGCGCTACCCGTCGCAGGGTCTTCCGAGACACCCCCAAAGGGTGCAAACATGCGGGTGTGAATGTCAAACGCTGTCTCTTCAGGGGTGAGAACGTAAGCGTGAATATCGGGCGTAATACCACGTACTTGAATCACATCGAGCGCAGCTAAGTCAACGCGCACTTTACGCAGCGCCTCGCGGTCTACGAGTTGACAGACGATAAACGGTAGCCCCACCGAAGCCACTTGCGGTTGATGCACCATGGTGACGACCGCTTCAGGTGGCAAGGATAAAGCAGCCGCCAAGAGGCCACTCGAGAGCACCTGCCCTACCATCAAACGGTTTGGGGCTTGCAATTCACAACGCACCACATCAGACCCCAACCGTTGAATACTGATAGGCACTAGGCCAGCGCTTTCTTCAAACACCACCTGCATATCATCAGCTTGTTTGGAATCAGCTGCTAGCAAGCCTTGTTGGGCAAGGACAAACGCCGTGCCGATATTGGGATGTCCTGCAAAGGGAATCTCCGTTTTGGGCGTAAAGATACGCACCCGGCGGGTGTGACCTTGTTCAGGGGGTAATACAAAGGTGGTTTCAGACAGGTTAAATTCCCTAGCTATTTGTTGCATCTGGGCGTCACTTAACCCCTGGGCGTCAGTAATGACCGCTAGTGGATTGCCACCAAAACGCTGCTCAGTAAACACATCACAGATGTAATAGCTATACTCCGTCATCGCCTACGCACCTTTCAGACTGTTAAAACCCCTGCTTCGCTATGTTGATAATCAGTGTTCAGCAGAATCGCTTTCGATATGACGAAAAAACTCTGGGTCGGTGAGCTTGTGTTCGCTCGAGCTCGCTACTGCTTTGGTTGGCGTTTCGCTAGGCTCAGGCAAAAAGCTCGAGAGAATCAACAACCCCGCCCCAACTACCACATAACTATCAGCAAAGTTAAACACCGGATAGTTAAAGTTCGGCAGGTAAAAGTGAATAAAGTCAATCACATACCCCAAGCGAAAACGGTCAATCATGTTGCCAATTGCCCCACCCAAAATGAGCGTGAGCGCCCAATAGTGAATCTGCGGCAGTGATTTGCTGTTACGCCACAAGTACACCAAAAGTGCAATAGCCACCCCAGCAGACAGCACCCCTAGCGCCATGGTGCGACCTTGCAAGATGCCAAACGCGGCACCGGTATTACGAATGTAGGTCAGGTGAAACCCTAAGCCCAACGTGCAACCCGGTCCGTTTAAGATGAACGTCGTCGCTGCCCAGATTTTGGTGATCTGATCGAGCGCAATGAGTACCCCTGCCACAACAAGAAACATAGTGATTAGTATACGCAACCTGTTAGCTGCCGTGCGTAGGTTGGCGGTCAGTAGGGCTTGCAGGTGTAGCAATTTCAGCTATACTCGAGGCTATACATCACGCCATCGTCGTCTTTCCCTGCCCTCGCAGGTGCACCCTGCTGAGGTTTTGTGGATTGCTTATATATTTTTGCACGTAATGAGGTGTTTATGTCGCTATCTACTACCCGACTCGACGACCTACAAACCGCTATCAGTCAAGACGCCAGCGCCCAGAGCATGCTCTTAACGAGTTTGAGTCGGGCGCTGTTGCGTCACGGCGTTCCTGACGTATTGCGGGGACTTGAAACCCTTGAACTCAAAGCCCTCACCGAACACGCCCTGAGCTTTTTACATCAGCGCAATCACCAACCGTTAGCCCTCGAGGTATTCAATCCCACCGTAGATGCGCACGGTTGGCACGTCCCTTACACAGTAGTGATGCTCGCCCTCAATGACCGTCCGTTTATCGTTGACTCGCTGCGAGCAGAATTACAACGGCAAAACCTCACCTTGGTGCACCTCATTCACCCCATTCTCGGCGTCGAACGCGATAGCGACAATGACCCTAATAAAGACAGGGATAAAGATAGTGATGGAGGCATTAAACGCCTGTGGCTCAGCGACGACAGCACCCCCAAAGCCAAGCGGGAAGCTTTTGAACTGTACTTTTTACAGCCGGTACCCGAACGCGAACATGAAGCGCTCGAGCACAAACTGCGCACCGTCTTGCAAGATGTCATCTTGGCAACCGACGACTACCGCGCCATGCGTGACCAACTGCACAGCTTGAACTATCAACTCAGACACCTGCGTGAAGTCAGCGCCCAAAGCTATCACCGCGACCAAGCCCAAAACCTTGAAGACTACATTGCTTTTTTGGAGTGGCTCGATGACGACAACTTCGTGTTTTTGGGTTACCGCGAATACGACATTATCGATGTAAACGGCGAAGCCCACTTGCAGGTGAATGCCCCCTCAGCACTAGGCATTTTGCGCAAACTCGAAGATAGCGCCTACTGCGACCCCGTCCCGCTAGCAGATATTCCCGAAGGCTTGCGCGATAGGGTGGTAAGCGGGGCACCGTTAATTGTCACCAAAGCCAACGCCGAATCCACCGTGCACCGCCCGGCGCGGCTCGATTACATTGGCCTCAAAAAACTAGCAGACAACTGGCAAGTGCGCGGCGAACAGCGGTTTGTGGGGTTGTTTACCTCCAAAGCCCTGTTTGCCCCCGTTGAAGACATCCCTTTGCTCAAGCGTAAACTCGAGCAGGTCATCGCCCTCGATAACGCCCCAGTGGGTTCGCACGACTACAAAGAAATTACCTCGATTTTTAACTCTATGCCCCGTGAAGAACTGTTCTGGAGCAACACCGAAGAATTACACCAGAGCATTCGCACCATTATGAGTTTGTTACAAGAAGAAGGCGTGCGCTTAACCTTGCGCAGTGACCCCTTGAGGCGCGGTCTAGCCATTATGGTGATTATGCCCAGAGACCGCTTTGATGCCGACGTGCGCAGGCAGATTCAGCGTTATTTGTTTGAACAACTTGACGCCAGTCACGTGGATTATCAGCTAGCCATGGGCGAAGACGAAGCCCAAGTGCGGTTTCACTTTTTTTTCAACACCAAAAAAGCCGCCGAGGAGGTCGACCTCGCACGGCTCGAGCATCACGTGTTCGAGTTAACCCGCACCTGGGGCGATAAGCTCGAGCAGGCCCTCAAACAACACAACCACGACCACACCCGCGAGTTAGCTACCTACTACCGCTACGCCCTGTCTGACGCCTACAAAACCAGCACCCCGCCTGAGCTTGCCGTGCGCGATATTGCCCACCTCGAGGCACTTGATACCAGCGACTACCGCATCGATATCATCAACCCCGAGTACTGCCCCTATGGCGGCGGCGCCACCCACCTCAAGGTCTATCACCACGAACGCACCTTGGTCATTAGCGACGTGTTGCCACTGCTCGAGAACCTCGGGTTGCGCGTCTTAGAACAAATCTCCTACGCGGCTGATTTTGAGCAACACCACGACCCCAGCCAGTTCACTGCTGCCAGCAAAACCCGCTACTTACAAAAACCCCTGCGCGGTATTGACATTTTCCGCGTGCAAACCCGGCGCGGCGACCTACTCAACCCCGCCCAAGACGCCGAGCGCATTCAAAGCGCCCTGTTATTACTGTTGCGCAAACAGGTTGATAATGACCGCTTGAACGGTTTAGTGATCAGTGCCGGCTTGCGGGTGCGTGAAGTAGCACTATTACGCACGTTGCAACTTTACTACGCGCAAATTGATGCTGTGACCAGCCGCACGTTTATCAATAACACGCTGCTTAACCACCCAGAACTTGCTCGAGGATTGTTTGACGCTTTTGATTGCAAATTCAACCCCACCCGCGACGCTCGCCCGTTTGAACGTATCCGCGAGCAGTTTATTGATGGGCTTGATAACGTGTCGTCACTACCCGAAGACCGCACCCTGCGGGGCTTATTTAACGTGATTGACGCTAGCGTGCGCACGAATTATTACCTCGAGAAACCCTATATCTCCCTCAAAATTGACTCACATGTTGTGACCAGCATGCCCGAACCGCGCCCGATGGTGGAAATTGTGGTCACTAGCCCGACCGTAGAAGGCATTCACTTGCGCGGGGGTAAAGTGGCTCGGGGTGGCTTACGTTGGAGTGACCGCCCAGATGACTTTCGCACCGAAGTCTTGGGGCTTATGAAAACCCAAATGGCCAAAAACGCCGTCATTGTGCCGGTAGGGTCTAAGGGTGGTTTCGTCATCAAACAAGCCCCCGAAGAACGCGACGCCTTGCGCGATTACGTCAAAACCCAGTACCAGACGTTTATTCGCGGCATGTTGGACCTCACCGACAACCGCGTAGGTGATGACATTGAACAACCCAAGGGTCTGGTGATTTACGACCAACCTGATCCGTATTTGGTGGTGGCCGCCGACAAAGGCACGGCGACGTTTAGCGATGTGGCCAACGCCATTGCCTTGGAGTACGACTTTTGGCTTGGTGACGCGTTTGCTTCCGGTGGTTCGCAGGGTTATGACCACAAAAAAGAAGGCATCACCGCGCGGGGGGCGTGGGTGTGTGCTGAAAGGCATTTCCGCGAGTTGGGCATCAACCCCAAACAAGACGTGTTCACAGCGGTAGGTATTGGCGACATGTCTGGCGATGTGTTCGGTAACGGCATGCTTCACAGCGACAGCATGAAACTGGTGGCCGCGTTCAATCACTTGCACATTTTCCTCGACCCTGACCCTGATCCCAAAGCCAGTTACAGTGAGCGCAAGCGGTTATTTGAACTGCCCCGTTCAAGCTGGCAGGATTATGACGCAAGCCTGATGAGTGAAGGCGGTGGGGTGTTCTCGAGGCAAGCCAAGCGCATCCCCCTGAGCACACAAATCCGCGAACACTTAGCCATCACTGCCACAGAATTGAGCGGCCAAGACCTCATTAAAGCCATTTTGTCTGCGCCTGTTGACTTACTGTGGAATGGCGGCATCGGCACATACGTCAAATCATCAACTGAGCGCCACGCCGACGTGGGCGACAGCAGCAACGACACCGTGCGCATTGACGCTGACGACCTGAGGGCGCGTGTCGTCGGTGAAGGGGGCAACTTGGGTTTCACGCAACTCGCCCGCATCGAATACGCCACCGCAGGAGGCCGCATTAACACCGACGCCATCGACAACTCCGGCGGCGTGGACATGTCGGATCACGAAGTCAACATCAAAATCCTCTTGCAACCCTTGGTGCGCACTCAGCAACTAGGCAGTGACGCCCGCAATGACCTCCTCAAACAGATGACCGACGAGGTAAGCGACTTGGTGCTCGCTGACAACTACACCCAATCGCTCAGCTTGTCGCTAGCAAGTGCGCGCAGCACCCAACAACTGGCCAACTACCGCCGTTTGCAAGGCTATTTAGCCGAACGCGTCAAACTCGCTGCCGAGGTGGAATTTTTGCCCAACCGCAAGACCTACCAAGCCAGAACCCAAGCCGGCCAAGGCCTCACCCGCCCCGAACTGGCCATTTTGCTAGCGTACGCCAAGATGGATGTGTACAATCAACTGCTAGGCTCAGCCGTTCCCGACGAACCCTTCGTGACGCCGCTTTTGCACCATTATTTTCCTGCTGTGCTCAGCGAGCAGTACCAAAACGCCTTAGAAAACCACTCCCTGCGCCGCGAAATCATCGCCACCCAACTGACCAACCGCGTGGTGGATATTTTGGGCATGACGTTTGTACAAAGGCTCACTCGAGACAGCGGCGCGGACGCGGCTACCGTGGTGCGGGCTGCGCACTTGGCGTTAGAACTCAGCCACGCGCATGACTTTTTGGCAGATGTTTACGGGTGTGACTATCAGGTGCCAGCCGCCGCCCAGTACAGCGCCGTGTTTGAATTTACCCGGGCGCTCGAGACTATGACCCACTGGCTTTTGCAACACCAAGCCCAACACCAAGACGCTCACTTGTTCTTACAAACCTACACCCCCGCCCTAGACGACGTGCGCGGCGACCTTGCCGAGTTACTGCCCGAAGTGCAACGCGGTTTGCGTCAAGAACGCCATGAACGCTTTAGTGCAGAGGGTTTTAGTGAAGCGTTAGCCACGACTATTGCCAGTTTTGACCACTTGCCGAGTGCGCTGGCAGTAGTGCATGTGAGCCAACTGACGGGCTGCAGTTTGCACGACGCCGCTGCGCCGTTTTATGACATTGGCGAACGTTTGTCTTTGGGGTGGTTGCGCGACGGCTTACAAAACTTAGACAGCAGCGACACCTGGGAACAACTGGCTGCGCGGGGTTTGGTGATGGACAACCGCCACACCCAAGAGACCTTAGCCGTGCAAGCCATCAACAAAAATGTAGACACAGAGGCTCTCTTTGAACCCTGCCGCAACGTGGTGAAGCATTACGACGCCATTCTTGAAGACGTGCAACAAAGCACTTTGACGCTTGCCAATGCCAGTGTGCTCTCGAGGTTACTGGTGCAGGTGGCTCGAGGCACAGCCAGTTAAACACACACTTTCAACCCTACGCCCAGCAAAATATCTTTTTTCGTCGCAATTGCTGGGCGTTTGCTTGGGCAGTGACGCCACAACTGCTACACTTTCATCATGGATATGACGCGCCTGTCGCGCACGCTAGCAGCATTGCCACCAGAATTACGCCAAGAGGTACAAGACTTTGCTGAATTTTTGCTTGCAAAGCATGCTGTTGTCTCACCTGCTACGGGTGAGGAGCATCCACTTGCGTCCCTAGCAGGTGCTTGGGCAGATGAACCGCTTTCTGATGATGCGCTGCTGCCTGAGCGAACATATTGAAAACATCAATTGTGCAGGTGGCTCGAGCCACGGCAACCTAAACCAGTCAAACGCACTCGTACACACATCACAATAAAACCCAAGCGCGAGGCTAATCTCAACGACACCTCGCGCTTCAATATTCACGTTAGTTACAAATCCAACATTGCTTATTCATTTGTAGTGAGTTGTAATGCTTGATAGGCTTGCACATCCAAAATCTCAAAAAACGCGCCCATTGCGGGTTGTTGCGACAAAACACCAAGGGCAGCTTGAAAGTCCTCGAGGCTCTCCCACGCAATCAACACCACATTCGCCCCTGACTGCAGGTCAATGAACTCTTTGTCCATGATGTAGCCCGGTTGGGCGGCAACTTGGTCAAAAAACCCTTGCCGCAAACTGTCAAATTGATCTTCTGTACCGGCTTGGGGCGCACGCACGGCTACCTCGAGCACTTGCCCAGGTTCCGTGATGACGTCTTCTAAGTTAAACGCACTGCCGTCAGCGGCTTGCACCAACACAAACGCTTGCATGTCAAACGTGCCAAAAAAGTTTTGTGCTGCGTCTGTTCCCATAAGATTATCGCTAATGGCGGCAACAGCCTCGAGCGATTCGTAGCAGGTCATACCCACATACACAGGGGTTTCATTAGGCATAGGCATGGTGAAAAACGACTGAAATTCCCAGTCCTGCTCAATGCCTTCTTGGCTGGTGAGTACTTCAATGAAAGCAGCTCGAGCGGCAAAAAATGCCTCTTCTTGTCCCTCTTTGACTTGGCGGATGGCAATTTCCATGACAGGCCCAGTGGGCGTTTGGCTATGTGCCGCCGTGAGGGTGGCAGCCAAAAACAACATGGCGCTCATAACGATGGTGGTGTGTTTCATGGTGATTCCTTTCGTATGCTTGGGGGTGATGTTTATGTAGATCAGTTGGTATATTTTATACTAACTGGCTAGTATAATCAGGGTAAAAAATTTAGGCTTCAGGCAAACAGGTTTGCACCATCACGGCGACGGCTGCAAGCGGTGCTTCTGAACCTTGGGTATACGCCATGACCAGTGCGCCCTCGAGCGCCGCGAGGATGGCT
>CAZKAZ010000034.1:22307-24301 GCA_964550765.1 uncultured bacterium
ATCGCCGACCGCTTGACCGGCCTTCTCCACGTCGTCGTAGGCCGCGAGGATGGCTTGGGCAAGACTATCAGCGAGTTCTGTATCGTAGGCTTCACGCAACTTGGCAGCAAACATGGCTTGGGCATTGTCATACACTTCTTGACAGGCGGCTCGCAACACCTCGCTGGTCGTGCTTGCTTCCATCGCCATACCTGCTAGGGGTGCACCTGTTGTGTAGTTGCGTTGCACCAAATCATCAATCATCACCCGAATAAGCTGACAGATGGCGTCTTTGGGGTGGGCTTTTTTGGCCAGTTCAGCACTCGCACCAGCCACCAAACGCTGCCCCCGATAACGTACCGCTTCAGCGGCAAGTTCCTCCTTTCCACCCGGAAAATAATAGTAAAGCGAACCACGCGGCGTCTCACTTTCTTGCACAATTTGGTTGAGACCTGTGCCGTGATAGCCTTGCCGCATCAACAGTTCGGCAGTCTTTTTGACAATGCGCTCGCGGGTGTCACTCACCTGAAATCATCCTAACTAACCAGTCGGTATAATGTCAACGGGCATACACTCACACACAAAGGGGCAGGCGAACTATCAATAACAAGATTGTCAATCATGGGTTTGTCAATAACAGAATCATGGACAATGGGATTGTCAATAACCAATCTGTAAGCGATAGGATTACTAGTTACAATTTTTGCATTATATTTTAATTTGTATGACATTTAACTACTTTGCGTTGCTTGCACCCACCAGTGAGCGTGCGCTTTGGCCAGGTCGTCCGCGACGCTTTGGGCGTATTCCAGGCTTTCTGCAATACCAAAACACGTCGAACCCGATCCCGACATACTCACCCCGCGTAAGTCAGTCTTTTTGAGGGCAGTCAACACCTCGGCAATCTCTGGGTGGTGGTTAATGACGCCTGCTTCTAGGTCATTGTGAAGGCTCGGCTCGAGCCCCTCGAGCAAACACGCGGTGATGCGGGCAACATCTAAGCCATCAGACGTGCGTTGCAAATATCTGTAGGCGTCAGCAGCAGACACCGCCACGCCCGGATTGACAAGCACCAAGTTGAGTTTGGGGACAAAGAGATGCTCGAGCACCTCTCCCCTACCCTGCGCTCGCGCCGCCGCCACATCAAACACAAAAAAACCCACATCCGAACCTAGTTGCGTAGCGAGTGGAAACAAGTCCAAGCCTGCGGGGTACAGTTCAGCTAAACCGTGCAACACTGCCGCTGCATCCGCCGAGCCGCCACCTAGACCAGCAGCAACAGGAATGTGTTTCTCGAGCGTTAGCCCAATGCCTTCGGTGATGTTGGCTGCTTGCAAGTACAGTTCGGCAGCGCGGTAAGCGAGGTTGTTAGCGTCGGTGGGTACGCCTGCGCTGGTGTCGCCTGTGACCTCGAGCGTTACCCCCTGCGCTATCGGGGTGAGGGTGAGGGTATCAGCAAGGTTTAAGCGCACCATCAGGGTGTCGATGTCGTGAAACCCGTCGGTGCGTTTGCCGAGAATGGCAAGACCGAGGTTGATTTTGGCTCGAGCAAAGCGGGTGATGGCTGTCACGCCTCAAAGTATGACATATCTTGCCCGCTACAGTAATGCCAGCAAGCAGGTGAGGTACAATGACGGCTACTTTTTCGTTTTGGAGGACACTATGACCCTCTACAGCCACGGCACGCAGCCAGATGAACCCATCCGGGTTGGCGGTATTGTGCACGCCAGCGCGGTCAGTGCTGCCAACGTTGCCAGAGACATCCGCGAAAACATCCGCAACTTAACAGGCGGCAAGATGCAGCATTACGAACGCTTGATTGACAGCACGGTGGCGCGAGCATTGGAGAACATAAAGCAAAAAGCCCAAGACGCTGGCTATGACGGGGTGATTGGCGTCACGTTGAGTCATCCGGTGGTGGTTGAGGGTGGCGTTGAGGTGATTGTTTACGGCAACGGGTTTCATTATCAGTAGGTTGGGGGTGGCTCGAGCCAAGACTCACGCGGATGACGACC
>CAZKAZ010000034.1:24311-52076 GCA_964550765.1 uncultured bacterium
CCCGCCACATCATGCACCCAGGACAACCAAAAAGGACAGCCACATGGACTGCCCTCGTGCTACATTTCAGTGATTGAATGTCAACAATTGATGTCGGTAACGTGTGCTTAGCTGCTCACTGCTTCCGCCCGTTTGAGGGCAATGGTTAACGGTGTGCCTTCGACTTCAGTCTCTTCGCGGTGCATATCTTGACTGTCGGCGTCAAAAGATACCTCAGTCGCTAGCACCTCGCGGCGGACGATGTCTTCGTGGTGTTGGAGTGCCTCGAGCACGTCACCACGGGTATCAAGTTGTAAGACAATGCGGTCAGACACGTCCAAATCAGCGTTTTTGCGGGCGTCTTGCACCAAGCGGATGACGTCGCGTACCAAGCCTTCACGCAAAAGTTCGGGCGTCAACGTGGTGTTGAGTGCCGCCAAGTAACCGCGTTCTTCGACGGCGGCGTAACCTTCGGGGCTTTGGGCGTCGAGCAAGAAGGCTTCGGGTTCAAACTCAAAGGTTTCACCGTCTAGTTCGACAATGGTGGTGATACCTTCGCGGACGTTTTTGGCGATTTGCTTGCCGTCGGCGTTGGCGAGGTACTTTTTGAACACGGGCACGCGCTTGCCGAGGCGTTTACCAATTAATGGCAGGTTCGGGCGGATGTTGTAATCCACAAAATCAGCGGTAACGTCTAAGTAGGTCACTGACTTGACGTTGAGTTCCTCGAGCAACTGCGTTTCAAGCCGTTTAAGCCCGTCGAGTTCCTCAGAGGTACGCACCCGAACCAGCACTTCCGGTAATGGCTGGCGCACTTTGACCTTGGAAGCTGCCCTAGCCGCCCGACCCAACTCGACCACGCGAATAAGCGCGTTCATGTCCCGCAATAGCGTTTCATCAATAAGCTCACGGTCAGCTTGTGGCCAATCGGCAAGGTGTACAGATTCCGGCGCGGTCTCGTCTACGCTCAGTACCAAGTTTTGATACAAGTGCTCACTGATAAACGGTGCCATCGGGGCGATGAGTTTGCTGATGGTCACCAGCGTTTCGTAAAGGGTTTTGTAGGCAGCGAGTTTATCGCTGTCGCTGTCGCCTTTCCAAAAACGGCGGCGATTTCGGCGCACATACCAGTTGGAAAGTTCATCGACCACAAAGTCACGCACGGCGCGGCTGGCGCTCGTCGGGTCGTAGTCCTCGAGCAATTGCGTCACCTCGAGCACCAACTTGTGCGTTTTTGCCGTCA
Organism: uncultured bacterium; assembly: GCA_964550765.1. GTDB lineage: Bacteria > Deinococcota > Deinococci > Deinococcales > Trueperaceae > JBCCBI01. Next base: position 25,534 of record CAZKAZ010000034.1, read on the forward strand.
ACCAACGGTCAATTTCTGGACGTTCAGACACGGGCACGGCTTGCGTCAAATCAGGCTCATCGAGGTTGGCATAAAGCACAAAAAAGCTATACGTGTTCCACAGCGTCAAGAAAAAGTCACGTAAGGTTTCGTTAACGAGGTTTTCAGAAAAGCGCCTCGAGCTACCCGGCGGCGCCGAACTGTACATGTACCAGCGCAGGGCGTCTGCGCCTTGATTACTCAGCACCGTGTTGGGTTCGACGATGTTGCCTTTGGACTTGGACATCTTTTCGCCTTTTTCGTCCAAGATGTGCCCCAAGCAAATCACATTTTTAAACGAACTTTGATCCGGTGCCAAGTGCGCTAGTGGCCCAGCGGGAATCTCGTCATCACCGCTGTAGGTAAGGAGCGTGGCAAGGGCATGCAAGCTGTAAAACCAGCCCCGCGTTTGGTCGATGGCTTCGCAGATGTAGTCGGCTGGAAAGTTGTGCTCAAACGTTTTGACAGTTTCAGGGTCGCTGTTTTCGCCCGGATAATGCCACTGGGCATAAGGCATTGCCCCAGACTCGAACCAGACGTCAACCGTATACGGCACGCGCTTGAAGGTTTTGCCGTCTTTTTCAAAGGTGATGTCATCAACATAGGGACGGTGCAATTCCAGTTCGCTTTGGTCGCGCCCGGTCAGTTCAGACAGTTCTTTGAGGCTGCCCACACAGTGCTGCGTGCCGTCTTCGGCTTCCCAAACGGGCAAAGGGCAACCCCAGTAGCGTTCTCGAGACACTGCCCAGTCGATATTGTTTTCTAACCAATTCCCAAACCGTCCGTCGCGGATATGTTCCGGTACCCAGTTAATGGCTTGATTGTTGCTCACCAACTTGTCTTTGAGTTTGCTGGTGCGAATATACCAAGACTTCTTAGCGTAGTTAATGAGCGGCGTGCCGTCGCGCCAGTTAAACGGATAAGTGTGTTTGATGGTGGCACGGCGGTACAGTAACCCGCGTGCTAACAGGTCGTTGGCAATGGCATCGTCGGCGTCTTTGAAAAACACCCCCGCATAAGGGCCTTCGCCATCTTCAGCGGCATCGAGCGGACGCACTTCGGGGTACACCTCACCCAAAAGGTCAACCGAAAAGATAGTGGGCAAGTCGAACTGTTTGCCAATTTCTAAATCCCCATAGGCCGGAGCAACGTGCAAGATGCCTGTGCCTTCGTCGGTGGTCACGCTGCTATCGGCAATGACGCGGTAACCCTTGCTGAGGTCTTCGTCTTCAGGGATGCGGGCACGCAAAATAGGACGGTAACGCACGCCTACCAGTTCACTACCAGAAAAGGTCTTGAGGCAGCGGTATTTGCCTTCGCCAAAGGCATCTTCTGCTAATGAGGTGACCATGATGTAAAGGTCTTTTTCGCCTTCTTCAGGGTCAACTTTGCTGGTTTTGGGCGCTTCAAAAAGACCGTATTCAGCACTGTCACTCACAGCCAAGGCGACGTTAGCGGCTAATGTCCACGGGGTCGTCGTCCACGCCATCAAATAGACTTGCGGTGAAGCTTGTTCTGTGATGCCCGCACTGACTAACGTGTCCATCTCAGCGGGGAACTTGGGATAGACCGATGGGTCAGGAACGTTTTCTTTGTAGCCAAGGGACACTTCGTGACTGGCCAAGCTGGTGTTGTTACGGGGGCAGTGCCACGTGGTTTTGTAGTCTTCACCGAGTAGACCGCGCTCAAACAACGCTTTGAAGACCCACCAGCAACTTTCGATGTATTCGTTGTCATAGGTGACGTAAGCGTTCTCGAGATCCACCCAATACCCGATGCGCTCGGTCATGTCGTTCCAGTCTTGGATGTTCTCAAAAACCCACGCTTTAGCCAGCGCATTGAATTTGTCGATGCCGTAGTCGTCGATTTGGCTTTTGCGACTAAACCCCAAGCGCTTTTCGATGGCGATTTCTACCGGAAGCCCGTGGGTATCCCAGCCGCCTTTACGCCCTACGCGGTAGCCTTGCATGGTTTTAAAGCGGGGGAATAGGTCTTTGTAGGCTCTCGAGATTACATGGTGAATCCCCGGTTTGCCGTTTGCCGTAGGCGGGCCTTCATAGAAGATGTAATCGCCAGCAGGAGCATCTTTTTGGGTGGACTTATCAAAGATTTCTCGCGCCCGCCAGAACTCTAATACATCACCTTCGAGCGCCGGAAAGTTTGCGTCTTGAACCTCGTTGAATTTGGTCATCTCTACCTCACAAAAAGGGCAATAAAAAAACGCCCCAAGCGTTTGGGACGTCCCTGCACCTGCTTTAACTAAGCGCAGTCAACGTGGTACCACCCAAATTCGCAAACCCCTCGTGAGGCTTGCCTTGGTCACTTCCAAAGTTATCTGAGGCAGAGTTATCTGAGACTCATTCAGCTCTGAAAGTGTGCCGCTATCACGCGCAGCCCGCGTCCTCGCCTACTTGGTCGTCAACTTAGTTATTGGCCGTTGGGGAGGCAGCTCGAGGAGGATACTCACCGCGTTCGTGTCCTTAGGCTTGCACCATCCCTAAGTCGCTTGTGACCGTTGCGCTGTGAGCGTGTTCCTGTCGTTGCTTTTGTTTGTCATCAGCTTTTGTGCTGTTTTGTATGTTGTCAGGTTGCGGGCAACCTCAAATGAGTTTACAAGCTAGCCTACAGGGGTGTTGTAATGGGGCTTGCGCTTATCTACAGCCCTGTCAACATAATATTATCAAACACGTAGCATTACATAGTATTCATGTGGTATTTACATAGCACGTAGTATTTACACAGTATGATGTCAACTAGACTGACATACCCCTAGCGGAATCATTTATACTGCAAGGTGAACGCCGCTTACGAAGTCGTTGGGTTCACTCATTGATTGCTGGTGTGAATTACTGGGTGTGACAAATCACGCAATTGCACACAACCTGTTACCCACACGCAACACGTTACGTCTGCGGCTTGATATTTCTTGGCGTTTTGTATAAGCTTACGATTACGAGCAGCAACGAAGAATGAGCGCAATGTCTGACAACGCAATGTCTGACAACGCAATGTCTGACAACGCAATGTCTGACAAAGTGTGCTTTCGTACTGTTACTGCTAACATCTAGAACCACCATCTAGCGCCAATACCTGAGCGATATCATGCTTTTAGCAACGCTGTTTGATGTCTTTGTTGTTTGGTGTCATTGCTTGACAACGCGTCATCGTTTGACAAAGTTGTTGATGTTTAATAGCTGATATCCAATGGTTTGGTTGATATCCAATGGTTGACGTCATCGTCTGATAAACCATATAAGCCTAACAAGTCTGGGCTGACAAAGTTTGTCGTCGTTTTTTGACAAAAATGTTGCTAGTCAGGTGATGGCTCGAGCATCAACAGGTCTTGACGCCACCAGTGTGACACAGCTAATGTTAAGTGTTGTTACAGTTGGGTGTTATTACATAGGTGAGTGTGTAGGTGTGAAACAGCAGCAGTGGTAGCCATTTAGGTTATGCTCAGTTGGCACTGTTGAGTTTGCACTGTTCAGTTGACATTGTTCAGCTAGCGCTTTGTTCCGCTTGGTTGAACTACTCACCGATTGATGTTATATTTTCATGTTTTCGCCTAGCATCATCACCTTTTATAATAGTGCGTACGGCATCTTCCGAAGCACGCATGTGAATGCTGTTATCAGCGCACAATTATCAGCACGCGATGTCGCGTTGCAGATGCGTAAAAGGTTCTGGCTTGGCATCGTGATTGATAGAAGCTCGCGATGACTCCTGTAACACTATTAAACAACCTTGAAAGTTAGTGTCTAACTGAAAAATCGACCCCTAAGAGAAAGTTCACCCAAAACAGCCAGCAAAAGACCTGTGGATTTTGACAACTTCCTGCTGATTGCGCGATTGCGATGTATGATGATACTTACACCACCACTCTATTGAGCCAATGTTTTATCTAACCAACCCAGCGCTGCCTTTGACACGCTTCAGTGCTGTTTTGTCCCCTATTTTGCCTGTCCGAGCTGCCTTGACAGCTTGCCCTTAGCAACATGAATTGCGAGGCTTGCCTCGACCTATCCCTTTACACAGTCCCAAGGTGAGGAGTTTTATGAGTCCTAGAGCAAAAAGCAAAACCAGCGACGCTGACAACACAGCCACGCTTGATACCGAAACCCTTGATACCGAAACTGAGGCCACCATGGATACAGATGGCGAAGAAACCAAACCGAAACGCAAAACTACCCGCAAAACTACCCGCAAAACCACTCGCAAGAGCAGTAGTGACAGCGCTGACGATAACCAAGACTCGAGCCAACAAAACCCGAGTAAAGACGCCCAGAGCAAAGCAGAAGACACCGACACCGAAACGGTGAGCGCTGATAGCGAGACAAGTGATGGTAGCGACAGCAAAAAACGGCGCTCGAGCAGCCGACGTGGGCGGCGCAGTAGCAACAGTGATACCAGCGACGACAGCGATAGCAGCGACAACACTGACGACAGTGATGCCAGTGACAGTGACGACACCAGCGATAGCGAAGCCAGCGCTGACACTGCTGCCGAAGCCAGCAACGATAGCGATAGCAGCGACAACACTGACGACAGTGATGGTAGCGACAGCAAAAAGAGCCGCAGCAAACGCACTAGCAAAAGCGAGGGTGACGCCGATAGTGGCTCGAGCAACCGCCGTAAAAGTAACCAACGCAAAAGCAGCCAACGCAAAAATAACCAACGCAGCCAGCTCAACTATCGCGACTTGCAGTCCAAGATCATTCCTGAGTTGCACTTGCTTGCTAAGGAAGTGGGTTTAGAGGACTACCGCAACATGAGTAAAGACGACCTCGCGGTAGCCATCTTAGAGCGCAGCGCCGAGAGTGACGGCTTAAAACTGGTAAGTGGCTTTTTGGAAATCTCTTCTGACGGTTATGGGTTTTTACAAGAGTCCATGCTGCAAAACAACACCCGTTCGGTGATTGTCTCTGCTGGCCTCATCAAACAATTTAAGCTTCGTACGGGCGATCACATTTTGGGCAAGTCGCGCCGCCCCCGTGAGAACGAACGCTACGGTACGCTTATTCGCGTTGAAGCCGTCAACAACAGCGATCCCTTTTTGGTGGCCAAGCGTCCGCGTTTTGACGACTTAGTACCTACCTTTCCAGAAAAGCGCATTCGCTTAGAAACCCACCAAAATGAAGTCGCTACTCGGGTGATTGACTTGCTTGCACCCATCGGTAGGGGTCAGCGGGGTTTGATTGTCGCCCCCCCCAAAGCCGGTAAGACCACCTTGCTCAAAAAGGTCGCCAACGCCGTGGTCAGCAACGAACCCGATATCAAAGTCATCGTGTTGCTCGTCGATGAGCGCCCTGAAGAAGTAACCGACTTTCGCGAGTCCGTCGATGGTGTAGAAGTCGTCGCGAGCACCTTTGACGAACCCCCTACCAATCACATTCGGGTAGCAGAATTTGTCCACGAACGGGCGCGGCGCATTGTCGAAGACGGCGGTCACGTGATGATTTTGCTGGATTCGATTACCCGTTTGGCTAGGGCCAACAACCTCGTCACCCCGCCTACTGGCCGCACTCTCTCGGGTGGTTTGGACTCTTCGGCGCTGCACTGGCCCAAACGCTTTTTGGGTGCTGCCAGAAACATTCGCGGTGGCGGCAGTTTGAGCATCTTGGCAACAGCGTTAATTGAAACCGGTTCGCGCATGGATGACGTGATTTTTGAGGAATTTAAAGGCACGGGCAACATGGAATTACACTTGTCGCGCAGGCTCGAAGAACGCCGCATCTTCCCGGCGCTCGATATTCTCAAGTCAGGCACGCGCCGCGAAGATCTGCTCTTAGGCGAAGAAACCCTCGCTAAAATGTGGCTCTTGCGCAAGGTCATCAGCGACATGGATTCTGCTGAAGCTATGGATATGTTGCTGTCACGCTTGAACCGCACCAAGAGCAATGACGAGTTTTTGTCAACCTTAGCCCAAGGTTAGTGATAGGGTGCTCGAGTGTGGCTCGAGCATTGCCAGCTAAATCCCACCCACATGCGTCACTTGCGGCGTGTGTGGGTGTTGTTTGTGGTTTTGTTCATTGTCAATCAAGGTCAGTGGACAAGTTCGCAAAGCAGCTACGCTGTGCAAGCAGGTGACACCCTAACCAGCATCGCCCGCCGTTTTGGGGTGAGTGTGAGTGAATTGCAGCAAAGCAACGCCTTAGCCACCAGTCAGTTGTACATTGGGCAGCGTTTGCGGGTGCCAAGTACCGTGTTAGCAAGCACCAACGCCACAAACGCTAGTACCAATACTGGCATCTCCAATCACCGGGTGCAAAGTGGCGAGACGCTCGAGAGCATCCTGCAACGCTACGGCATTGACCGTGCTATCCTCGACCACCTCAATCCCAATATTCGCGGTCAAAGCGGTTTTGCACCCAATACCACCTTGCGTGTACCCAGCCAACCAGGGGCGCTACTTCGGATGCCCGCAGATCAAGACTTACTCACCTTTGCCGTCAGTCACGGGGTATCGCTCAGCCAACTTTTACGCATTAACGGCTTGAGCAGTCCCACCCAGGTGACGACAGGAACACGTTTGTTTGTTCCGGGTGCACGTGTGTCAACGGCTACGGCCACCGACGCATCAAATAGCACCCCGTCTGGCACATCAAATCTCTCAACAGCATCCACAACAACTAACACAACCAACATTCAGGCGGCGCTACCTCGCACATCTTCGCCTGAACCTACCTCCCTTGCCGATAACCGCAGCCAACTGGTCAACCAGCACTTGCAACTGCTAGCAGCGGCTGTACCCACCTTGCGCACCTACCGCGAGCGTGCCCCCACGCCAGCGCAGCGTTTCTTGTGGCCAACGGCAGCACGGGGCGTGATCTCTTCGCCCTTTGGCCCAAGGCGCTTGGCGATTACCCGCAGTACCTTTCATGCGGGGATGGACATTGCTGTGCCTACTGGTACAGCTATTTTGGCAACCAAAGACGGGGTGGTCAGTCGGGCGGGGTGGATTGGCAGTTATGGCTATGCGGTGTATCTCGAGCACAGTGATGGCAGCCAAACCCGCTACGCCCACATGAGCCGCGTGCTAGTGCGCAGCGGCCAACGCGTCCGCCAAGGGGAACGCATCGGCTTAGTCGGCAGCACCGGGCTATCGACTGGCCCTCACTTGCACTTTGAGATTCGCTATGCAGGTAGGGCAGTTAATCCGGCGTTGTACTTGCGCTAGACGTCTAAGGAACGTTCGCTTGTCAGCCAACATCACACCTAGCCAGAAATCATATAGCTAAGGTCAAGTGAATATGTACGCCTCAATGACCATCACGTAACCCCTTGATGACGACCTAAGGTACAAAAAAAGGGTGTCCTGATTGCGTTGGCGACTGCTATAACGAGCACGTTCATATCCCTGACCCCAAGACACTGCCCCAGACAAACGCCATGAAAAAACCCCAACCACATGGCTGGGGTCTCGTATTTGTAGGCTGTTGTCAGCGTACGTTGTCAGCGTACAAACAGTGTTTAGGAAGACGCACTAGGGCGTTTGGCTTTGTCTTTGCTGCGGCTAGAAACGACCTCACCGCGTTCTTCGGCCTGGCGGCGCTCGAGCAACTGCTTATCGGCCACTTTGATGTTGCGGATAGCTTTGAGGCCAGTACCTGCCGGAATAAGTCGACCCAAAATGACATTTTCTTTGAGGCCAACCAGTTCATCGGCTTTGCCACTTACCGCTGCTTCAGTGAGCACGTGGGTGGTGTGCTGGAAGCTAGCAGCCGATAACCACGACTTGGTTGACAAGCTGGCTTTGGTGATACCAAGTAACACAGGCTTCCACTCAGCGGGGCGTTTGTCTTCGGCACTAAGAGCGTCGTTGACTTCTTGCACGTCAAATTTTTCGACTACTTGTCCCTCAAGGAAAGTCGAGTCACCCGAACCGAGAATTTCTACGTACTTGAGCATCTGCCGCACAATGACTTCGATGTGCTTGTCGTGTACATTTACCCCTTGGGCGCGGTACACGTTTTGAATCTGATCGACCAAGTAGTTTTGCACGTCTTCAGGGCCACGGGTTTCAAGGAGGTCGTGTGGGTTCACCGCTCCCCGAGTCAATTGCTGACCTGCTTCTACATGATCGCCTTCACGCACGAGTAGACGCTTATCGCGATCAATTTTGTAGGTTTTGCTAAGGTCACCCACTTCACTGGTGATGGTGAGACGGTAACGTTCGTCGTCTTCTTGAATGGAAACAATCCCGTCAAGGTCAGCGATGATGGCTTTGTTTTTGGGTTTACGAGCTTCAACAAGCTCAATGACTCGAGGTAAACCCTGCGTAATGTCGCCCCCTGCTACCCCACCGGTGTGGAACGTACGCATGGTGAGCTGGGTCCCCGGTTCGCCGATGGATTCAGCGGCAATAGTACCAACAGCTTCACCCAAAGACACCAAGCGCATGGTTGACATGTCCATACCGTAACAGTGACGGCACACACCCATGCGGGTTTGGCAGGTCATGGGGCTGCGCACGGGGATGGTACGCACTTCGGGAAAGTCCGGGAGACGTTTGTAGATGGCTTTGAGCACGTCATTGGTGAGAATGGTACCGGCGTCGTACTTGTCGCCGCCGATTTCAAAATCATGGGCGAGCAAACGACCGTACAAACTCATGTGCACTTGTCCCTGCGGACGCGCCCGACCGTTTTCGTCGTAGATGGCAATATCGGCGTGATCAGCACTGCCACATTCGTCTTCACGCACCACAATTTCGTGGGCAACGTCGACGAGTTTGCGGGTCAGGTAACCCGAGTCAGCCGTACGAAGGGCGGTATCTGCGCCCCCTTTACGGGCACCGTGGGTAGAGATAAAGTACTCGAGCACCGTAAGTCCTTCACGGAAATTCGCACGAATGGGCAATTCGATGGTTTCACCAGAAGGTTTGGCCATCAGCCCGCGCATGCCAGCAAGTTGCCGCACCTGTTGCGGGTTACCACGAGCGCCTGATTGCGCCATGATGAAAAGCGGGTTGAACGACTTGTTTTCTTTGAAGTTGTCAAACACCGCTTGCTTAACCGCGTCGGTGGTTTCGTTCCACAAGTTCACCACTTGCAACTTGCGTTCGGCTTCGGTCACAAAACCCATCTCAGCAGCGCGGTTGATCTTGTCGAGTTTTTCTTCGGCGGCTGTGAGCAATTCGCGTTTTTTCTCGGGGATAACCACGTCGTCAATACCGATGGTAATACCCGACGTGGTGGAAAGTTCAAACCCAGCGTCTTTAAGGGCGTCGAGCAGTTTGGCGGTGCGATCAATACCTAAGTGCTTAAACGCATCCAAGACAAGGTCACGCAATGCGCCTTTTTCATACGCGGTGTCATAACGAATCATCGACTTAGGAATGGTGATGCCTTCGTCCTCGAGGGTTTCACGCACGAGCCGAGCAAAGTACATCCGCCCCGAGCTAGTACCAATCAGTTCACCATCAATTTTGACCGTCACCACATCTTGCATGTCAATTTCACCGCGCTCAACTGCCAGCAGGGCTTCATCGACACTGCTAAAGCGGTATTTGATGCGCCCAGCGGTAGTCTTGCCGTCACTGTCAATCAGTTCAGGTTTGGCGTCTTTGACGATGATTTCCGAGTTGAGATCAATGTTGCCATCTGCCAAAGCTTGCAAAGCGTCTTGTTCGCTAGCAAATTCTGCACCGATGCCTTTGTGGCCTTTGTAAATCTGGGTAAGTACATACAGACCCAAGATGATGTCACGACTTGCACCCACGTTGGGTGAGCCGTGTGCAGGCGATAACAAGTTATGCGAAGACAACATTTGCAAACGCGTCTCGGATTGGGCATAGACCGACAGGGGCACGTGAATGGCCATCTGGTCGCCGTCAAAGTCGGCGTTAAAGGCTTCACAGACCAGCGGGTGAAGTTGGATGGCTTGACCTTCTACCAAGACGGGTTCAAAGGCTTGAATACCCAGCCGGTGCAACGTGGGCGCTCGGTTAAGGAGCACGACGCGGTCTTGAATGACTTCTTCGAGGGCGTCCCAAATTTCGTCTTTGGTATCGCGATAACGCTCTAAGAGTTTGCGGGCGCTCTTGATGTTAGATGCCACCCCGCGTTCTTCAAGCACCTTAAACAAGAAGGGTTTGAAAAGTTCCAACGCCATGCGCTTGGGTACACCGCACTGGTGCAACTTAAGCTGCGGCCCTACCACAATCACCGAACGACCCGAATAGTCCACCCGTTTACCGAGCAAGTTCTGCCTAAAACGTCCTTGCTTACCACCTAATAAGTCAGTAAGGGAACGCAGGGGGCGGTCACTGCCGGGATTCACCACAGCTGAGCCGCGCCGACCATTATCAATTAAGGCATCAACGGACTCTTGCAACATGCGTTTTTCGTTGCGCACGATCATCTCAGGTGCGCCTTGTTGCATCAGCTTCTTGAGGCGGTTGTTGCGGTTAATCAAACGGCGGTACAAGTCATTAAGATCAGAGGTCGCAAAACGGCCACCTTCTACTTGCACCATCGGACGCAGCGCAGGCGGCATAATGGGCATGACATCAAGAATCATCCAACTAGGGTTATTGCCTGAGGCGATGAAATTGCGCACGACCTCGAGCCGTTTTCTTGCTTTGGCGCGTTTGTGACGAGACGGGGCTTCCATCTCTTCTTCGAGTTCGGTCTCGAGCACCTTCAAATCAAGTTTTTGCAGTAACTCGCGCACGGCTTCAGCACCCATTTTGGCTTCAAAGTCATACGATTCAATAATGCGCACCTGACGGCGCACGAGGTCAATTTCCACCCGCCCCGAAATGTCCGCTTTAACTCGACCCTCATCGGCAAGGTCATCACCAGGAATGACCCGGTCACCATTGACGACAATGGGTTCGTCTTCGTATTCATACACTTGCGCTTTGGAGACGATAATACTTGCAGGCTTGGCGATATGCATAATGCCATCGGCTTCGGCGATGATTTCTTGAGCAGCGTCAATCGCACCAACAACCTTGTCGCCTTCTACTACTTCAGCACCGTCACTGACCAACACGTGCATAGTGGGGTTGATGTCGTGTTCTTCGTGGCGCGCCCACTTGACTTTGAGGGTCAGTTCTAAACTGGGGCCACGTTTGCGGTTTTGCACCACGTCGATAGTGGCGGCTTTAGGAACAGTGAGTTGCGTACCTTCAGCGACCTTGGCTAATTCTGTGCCTTCTTCGACAAATTCACCCGGACCGGTGACCAGTTCCATACCGTTGGGAATGAAATAGCTGTTGATGATGGTTTCGTCATCGGGGTCACGCAAGTTGATGAGGCCGCCATCATCGCCAATGGGCAACAGTTCTACGATGCCTTCCGCGCCAGCAGTAACCGTCAGCGCCGTCGTAACATCAGCTAAAGGTTGACCACCTTGGTAGCTTTCTTCTTCAATCCAGCCCTTGGTAGGTACGGTCAGTTGGGCTTCACGCGCTTCATTGTAGTCAAAAATTACCTTGCGCGGGAAGCGGTATTGGGCGAGGCCAGCAAGTTTAGCTTTGACGCCTTTGGCCAGTTGCTGGCCTGCTTCAACGTATTCGCCGTCTTTTACTAAAGCGTCTTCACCGTTGGAGACCGAGTACGTCTCTTGGCGACCGTTACGCAGTTGGCGGTATTCTTCATCAGTAAGCAAATCACCAAGTTGCAACGGGCGGCCTTCTTTGACAGCGTTCATAGGATCGGTGACGATGTACTTAGCAAAGTAAAGCACTTGCTCGAGCTGATTAGTGGACAAATTCAACAGCGCACCAATTTTGCTCGGAATGTCTTTCACATACCAAATATGCGTCACAGGCGTTGCTAAATCAATGTGTCCCATGCGGTAGCGACGCACCGTCGACTTGGTAACTTCTACCCCACAACGTTCACAAATTTTGCCTGCAAAACGCTGCCCTCGGTATTTGCCACAGGTGCATTCATAGTCTTTTTCTGGCCCGAAGATGCGCTCATCAAATAGCCCATCGCGCTCGGGTTTAAGCGTACGGTAGTTGATGGTTTCCGGTTTGGTGACTTCACCGTAACTCCAACTACGAATGGTATCTGGGCTAGCAATTTGGATTCGTACTTGATTAAAGTCTCTCATTCACACCCTCTCGTGCTCTAGCGGCGTCCGGTTTCGTCAAAAATGGTCACGGGTTTGTCGGTTTCATCGAGCAGTTGCACGTCTAAACCCAGTGAGTGCAGTTCTTTGACCAGCACCTTGAACGACTCGGGAATGGTTGGTTCTAATACGTCATCACCTTTGACAATGGCTTCGTAAGCAGCGTTGCGGCCATCTAAGTCATCAGACTTAATGGTGAGCATCTCTTGCAAGGTAAACGCCGCCCCATGTGCTTGCAGCGCCCAACACTCCATCTCACCCAAACGCTGACCACCAAATTGGGCTTTACCCCCGAGTGGCTGCTGGGTAATGAGCGAGTAAGGCCCCGTAGAGCGAGCGTGCATCTTGTCTTCAACCATGTGGTAGAGCTTCATAACGTACATCACACCAACGACGATAGGTTGGTCAATGGCTTCGCCCGTGCGGCCGTCGTAGAGAACGCTTTTACCCGAGCGCGCCAGTTGTTTGCGGGCGTCGTCTACCGATAGTTCCGGGTCAACCGTGCCGACTTTACATGCTCTACGCACCACGTCAGCTTCACGCAAGTCGATGCTGTAATCGGCGGCTTCGTCTTCTTTACGTTCATTGTGGAAGGCCTCTTCTAGCAATTCCTTGATTTCTTCTTCGTCAGCACCATCAAACACGGGCGTCACATACGACACACCATGACGGTAAGCAGCAAACCCCAAGTGGGTTTCAAGAATTTGCCCGAGGTTCATCCGTGAAGGCACCCCTAGTGGGTTAAACACTAAGTCAACAGGCGTACCATCAGATAAGTGCGGCATATCTTCGGGGGGCAAGATCTTAGCAACTACACCTTTGTTACCGTGGCGGTTGGCCAGTTTGTCCCCTTCGATGAGGCGGCGTTTTTGGGCAATGTAGACGCGCACCATCTCTTGTACGCCGGGTTTGAGTTCGACCCCAGGATCGCCGCGCCTAAAGCGCACGGTGCGCAAGATAATACCGCTGTCACCAGGGGGGACGCGCAAGGAGGTGTCTTTAACTTCGCGGGCTTTTTCACCAAAGATAGACCGCAATAAGCGCTCTTCGGGGGTGGGGTCTTTTTCACCTTTGAAACTGGTGTGACCCACCAAGATGTCACCTTGCTTGACTTCTGCGCCAATGCGCACCACGCCATCTTCATCGAGGTCGCGCAGGGCAGCTTCGGATAGACCGGGGATATCTCGAGTGATTTTTTCTGGCCCGAGTTTGGTATCTCGAGCTTCTTTTTCGTACTTTTCGATGTGAACGCTGGTGTAGTTGTCGCCGCGCACCAAATTCTCCGAAATGACGATAGCGTCTTCAAAGTTGTAGCCGTCAAAGGGCATCACTGCAATGAGCACGTTTTGACCGAGCGCCAAACGGCCTTCTTCGGAAGCAGGTCCATCGGCAATAACTTGGCCTTCTTCGATGCGGTCACCGACGTTGACGAGGGGGCGCTGATCCAAGTTGCTGTTTTGGTTGGAACGCTGAAAACGGGTGAGTACAAAATCTCGTTCGACGTTGTCGTCACTTACCACCGTGATCTGACGGGCGTCTACATATTTGACGGTACCGCTCACATCGCTGACGATCACCGTGCCAGAGTCTTTAGAGACCCGTTCTTCTACGCCAGTAGCGACATAGGGTGCCCTTGTTTTAATCAGCGGCACCGCTTGCGACTGCATATTGGAACCCATCAACGCGCGGTTGGCGTCGTCGTGTTCCAAAAAGGGAATCAGGGAGGTGGGCACTGAGATAATCTGCTTGGGCGACACGTCCATGAAGTCCACGTTTTCAGGACGGGCTAGTTCAGGGTCACCGAGCTTGCGGGCAACCACGCGGTCATTGACAAAGCGCCCTGCTTCGTCTAAGGGTGCGTTGGCTTGGGCGATGATGTACTTGTCTTCTTCGTGGGCGGTCATGTAGACCACTTCGTCGGTGACGCCACCATCTTTCACCCTGCGGTAAGGGGCTTCGATGAAACCCAGTTTATTGATGCGGGCAAAGCTCGAGAGCGAGGTAATGAGGCCAATGTTGGCACCTTCTGGCGTTTCGATAGGGCAAATGCGCCCATAGTGCGTACGGTGCACGTCACGCACGTCAAACCCGGCGCGTTCTCGAGTAAGACCGCCTGGCCCAAGTGCGGAGATACGCCGCTTGTGACGCAATTCAGACAGTGGATTGACTTGGTCTTTGAACTGACTGAGCTGACTGCGCCCAAAAAATTCTCTGAGGGCTGCCACGATGGGGCGGTTGTTAACGAGCTTTTGCGGGGTAGCGGCATCAGGGTTACCCAAGAGCATGCGCTCGCGCACCCCCCTGGCCATACGCCCAAGACCTACCCGAATTTGATCAGCGACAAGTTCACCAACCGTGCGAATGCGGCGGTTACCGAGGTGATCAATGTCATCTTCGCTGTAGCCTTCGACGCCTGCTTGCAAATTAATCAAATACTGCATCGTAGGAATGAGGCCATACTCGACGAAGTTGCCGTCTTCAAACCCAAGAAGCGTGCCGCCTTCGTAATCAAGACCAAGTTTGTCGTTCATCTTGAAACGACCAGCATCACCAAGGTCATAGCGGCGCGGGTCAGCTAACAAACTGTGCAAGTAGCCAATAGCCTTATCTACCTTGGGGGGATCGCCTGGGCGCAAGACCGTAAAGAGGCGCAACAAGGCTTCTTCCATTGAGCCACCTGCAACGGGGTCTTCTTCTAAAGTCGGGGTAATCATGTCTTCGTTGCCGGCAAACAAGTTGCGGATGGCTTCGTCGCCCATACCGAATACCCGCAACATCAAGGTGAAGGGGAACTTTTTCTTGTTGACCTTCATGTACAAGACGTCGCTATTGTCGAACTCGAGCTCAATCCAAGGCCCCCGTTTGGGCATAGGGATGATGCTGGCCATGTATGACTTATTAAACCCACGCATAGCACTAGTGAAATATACCCCCGGCGAACGGTGAATCTGCGAGACAATGACCCTGTCTGCACCATTGATTACAAACGAACCATCTTCGGTCATCAGCGGAAGATCACCCAAAAACACTTGGTCTTCTTTGATGAGACCAGTGTCTTTATGCACCAGTTGTAATTTAGCAAACAGTGACGAAAAATACGACAAATCTTTTTCGCGGCACTCTTCTGGGGTATATTCGGGGTCTTCTAAGGTATACTCTAAAAAGTCTAAAATGAGTCCAGTTTGCCGCCCACGCTCGGTCTCATCAATGGGGAACACCTCTTTGAACGCCGCTTGCAAACCTATATTGGTGCGTTCATGGACAGGAGCGTTACCCTGCAAAAAGGTCTCGTAAGACTTGGTTTGGATATTGGTTAGATCAGGTAGGGGGATGACCTCTTTGATCGAGCCAAACTTCTTAATTTCACGCATCTTTACCCCTCTCGTCGAACATGTCGCCAGTGAACGTTCTAGATACCGTCGTAGAGATTATTGTAAGTGTCACAAATTAAATAACCATTTGAGATGTTATCTCGCTAATTTCGTGTTTATATGTCACGTGTTACATAGTCATGCCTAGGTCATGTCTAGGCCACGTCGTCTAGGCCATGTCTAGTCAGGTGAAGGGTTTCTCGAGCACCCGCCCAATCACCTCGCGTCAGCACGCACTCGCAGCAACAAGACAGCAAAAAGCACCCGCCACGCTCGTGTGTGCATGACAGTGCACATGTGCCACTTTTGGGTCGCTAATTTTCAAGGTCGCAACGGACTCGGAACAAAATACCTATCCTCACATTGGTAAAATAAGCTTACCTACAACATAGCTACAACAAAACACAACGACACGCAGCCATGTGTGACCTGTAATGTATGACGCATAGAAGCACAAACCTACACAGCACGTTCAGTGCGTCCTCATTTCGTTGTTCGCAAATTTGTTAGTAGATAACGTACAATCATGAAGTGACCTATATGAAACATCTTGGGTGAATGACTGGGTCACAGTGCGGCATGTGGCGTCGCTCAAGCAGGTGTCACTGAACCTGATACTGGGAATTGCTGACGGCTTGTCAAATAATGGCGCTGATGGCAATCAGAACATCCTTTCAAAAACCTGACTCACCTAAGGAGACAAACTCAAAGATGTAGTATAGCCCGCACCATGAAAAGAGAGAGCAAGGCAGATAACACCTTGCTCTGGTTTAGCTTTGGCATCCGGCGCTGTGCGCCTTGTTAGCTTACTTCGACGGTTGCGCCAGCGGCTTCGAGTTTGCCCTTGATATCGTCAGCTTCTTCTTTGCTGATATCTTCTTTAACGTTGCCGCCTTCTTCTACTAGGGCTTTGGCTTCTTTCAGGCCTAAGCTAGTGATAGCGCGCACTTCTTTGATAACTTGCAGTTTCTTATCGCCTGCGCTCTTGATGGTCACCGTGAATTCGGTTTGCTCTTCAGCAGCAGCAGCTTCAGGTGCAGCGCCCATAGCAGGCATAGCACCAGCAGGCATGGCCATGGCGGCTTCTACGCCCCATTGTTCTTTGAGGGCTTCTACCAGGTCTACGAGCTCGAGCACAGTCAAACCACTGAGCTGTTCAATCATTGCGTCTTTATCAAATGCCATTATTCGGCCTCCTTCAGTTTATCAGCGTAGTTGTTAAGTACAGATACCAAGTTGCGCGGTGCACCTTCGAGCACGCCCACGAGTTGTGTGAGCGGCGCTTGCAAGACACCGACGAATTCAGCTTGCAGTTGCTCCCTCGAGGGAAGCTTGGCGATATTATCTAGTTGCGCGCCACTGACCGGGTTACCTTGGAGCATGCCACCTTTGGGGATGGGCAAGTCCTTGGCGTGGTCTTTGGCATAGTCTATGAGTGCTTTGGCGGGGGCAACGGGGTCTTCACCGACAAGCACGAGCGCAGTAGGCCCGTTGAGGGTCTCCGTTAGCGCGTCGATGCCATCATCTTTAAGAACCACATTAATAAGGGTGTTTTTAGCGACCAACACCCGTCCACCTGCAGCACGCACCTCACGGCGCAACTTTGCAAATTCACCTGCTGAAAGCCCTTGGTAATCCACCAGAAAAAAAGTCTTGTTCTCGCCAGCGAGCAGTTCGCGCAGCTCGGCGAGCGACTTTTGATTGCGAGGATTTGCCATGACTAGCCTTCCTTGACGGTAAAACCGCCTTTACGTCTTTGTTACTGATGTGTTGTTTGAGAACGTCAACCGCGAAGCGCATCTCGCCTCGGCAGGATCTTTAAACTTGGCTGTCCCTGCTGTCTCCGACGCCAACAAGGTGCTTCGCACCGGGATGCTTAATTTAGAATAATTCTTAAATTAAAATTAGGCGGCGACCTGTACGCTCGGCCCCATGGTCGAGGTGATATAGACGCTGCGGATAAAAATGCCTTTGGAAGTGCTTGGTTTGGCACTTTCTACCGCCGTACGCAAAGCAGCTAGGTTTTCACTGAGTTGTTCGGCAGAAAAACTGGCTTTGCCAATGGGCGCATGCAGGGCACCGGTTTTGTCATTACGGAATTCAATCTGACCAGCCTTGAGGGCGCTGACCATATCGCCAATGTTGGGACCAACTGTGCCAGCTTTAGGGTTCGGTAGCAAGCCTTTAGGCCCTAAAACCCGCCCAAGTTTGCTACCAACGAGCGCCATCATGTCAGGGGTAGCCACCACAGTATCATAGTCAAACCAACCCTCGAGGATACGGTTTACCATATCTTCGCCACCGACAAAATCTGCGCCTGCGTCTTGCGCTACCTGCACATTGTCACCTTGAGTAATCGCTAGCACCCGCACTGTGCGGCCAGTGCCGTGGGGCAACGCTACCGTACCGCGTACGTTTTGGTCAGACTTACGCGGATCAATACCCAATTTGAAATGGGCTTCTACCGTTTCATCAAATTTGGCAGTCGCCAATTCCTTCACTAAAGTAGCCGCATCAGCAGGTACATACTGTTTACGTTTTTCGACTTTTTGACGCAATTCATTGTAACGTTTACTGCGCTTAGGCATCAGCAGGCACTCCTTCCACGGTGATTCCCATTGAACGTGCTGAACCAGCGATAATTTTGGCGGCGGCCACCTCGTCGTTAGCGTTCAAGTCAGGCATTTTGGTTTTGCCAATTTCAATACACTGATCCCAACTAATACGCGCCACTTTGGTGCTGTGCGGTTCAGCTGAGCCTTTACTTACGCCAGCAGCTTGCTTAATGAGATAACTCGCAGGGGGCGTGCGGGTGACAAAGGTAAACGAACGGTCTGCATAGATGGTGATTTCGACTGGAACAATCGCACCGCGTTGCGACTCCGTCGCGGCGTTATATTCCTTAACAAACCCCATAATGTTCGCCCCATATTGACCCAAAGCGGGACCTACCGGGGGCGCGGGTGTTGCACCACCAGCGGGCAGTTGCAACTTCACGATACCAGCAATTTTTTTGGCCATAGTCCTCCTTAAGGCTCCCCCGACGTTCACAACACATTTATTTGGCAATCACACTTACTTAGCTACCTGTTTAGCTGTGTCGCTATGGCACACGTTGGGGTATGCGCCTCGTGTGTTTAACACACGGTCAAAGTTTCATCATGCGCCTTGCTTAGCGCGCCAAATTGAGAGCATAGTACGCCTCTGTCCTTGGCAACGTCAGCAGCACGACAGATTAGTTTTTAACGACTTGAGAAAAGTCCAGTTCTACTGGGGTTTCACGCCCGAAGATGGATACGAGCACTTTGAGCTTGCCTCGTTCGGGATTCACTTCAGACACCACGCCCGTAAAGTCGGCAAACGGTCCAGCAGTCACTTGCACCATGTCAGAAACAGCGAAACTAACTTTGACTTTGGGTTTTTCGCGGGTCTGAGTCACACCCAAGGTACCAAGCATGCGCATCTCTTCTTCTTGCGAAAGCGGCACTGCGTGGGTTGCCGTACCCACAAAACCCGTCACACCTGGGGTATTGCGAACAACTTCCCAAGCTTCGTTAGGTTCATCCGGGTTATCGCCTAAATCCATTTGTGCAAAGACATAACCTGGAAAAAGTTTACGTTTTTTGGTTTCTTTTTGGCCGCCTGCGTATTCCACGGATTCTTCGGTTGGCACGACAACTTGATAGATGTGGTCAGCCATACCCAAAGAGCGCGCCCGTTGCAAAACGTTTTCGCGCACTTTTTCTTCGTGTCCTACGTATGTATGAATGGCATACCACTCAATACTCATGCCTCAACTCCTTGTGTTATGTCAGCAACCCGATGATGGCTCCCAACGTTGAGTCGGCAATCAGCAAAAAGAACGACGTCAGTAAAACAAACACCAAGGTTGCTTGGGTAGCTTGCCACACTTCAGCCCTAGTTGGCCAAGTGACGCGGCTTAACTCAGCTCGAGAATTGCGTAAATATTTAACAATTGCGTTCATAGTGTCAACCTAACGAAAGGGAACGGCTCGAGGGATATGCTCGAGCCTCGCTTATCTCTTACTTCGTCACAGCCGTGACCACACCAGCACCTACCGTGCGACCACCCTCACGAATCGCAAACCGCAAGCCCTCTTCCATAGCAATCGGTTTGATTAGTTCTACTTCCAGTTCCACGTTATCCCCAGGCATCACCATCTCTACATCCGCTGGCAAGCTCACCACGCCTGTGACGTCTGTCGTGCGGAAGTAGAACTGCGGGCGGTAGCCGGAGAAGAACGCGCTGTGCCTGCCACCTTCTTCTTTTTTGAGGATGTACACCGAGCCTTTGAAGCCTGTGTGAGGGGTGATGCTGCCGGGTTTGGCGAGCACCTGACCGCGTTCCACATCATCGCGCGAGACACCACGCAGTAGGACGCCCACATTGTCGCCAGCCAAGCCTTCAGTCAGCACTTTACGGTGCATTTCCACGCCCGTAACGGTGGTCTTTCTTGTATCGGTAAGCCCCACGATTTCCACTTCTTCACTCACTTTGACAATCCCACGCTCGACGCGACCGGTGGCCACTGTTCCGCGACCCGTGATGGTAAACACGTCTTCAACGGGCATCAAGAAGGGTTTATCAACATCACGTTCGGGGGTTGGGATATAGCTATCGATAGCGTCTAGCAGTTCCCAGATTTTATCGACCCATTCATCATCACCGCGATTGGCGTTGGGATTAGCGGTCAGAGCGTCCAAGGCTTTAAGGGCAGAACCGGACACCACGGGGATATCATCACCGGGGAATTCGTAGTCAGAAAGCAATTCACGCACTTCCATTTCTACAAGTTCCAACAGTTCTTCATCATCGACCATGTCAGTTTTATTCAAGAACACGATGATGTAAGGGACGCCCACTTGGCGTGCTAGCAAGATATGTTCACGCGTTTGCGGCATAGGGCCATCAGCAGCCGATACCACCAGTACGGCACCGTCCATTTGGGCTGCGCCGGTAATCATGTTCTTGACGTAATCAGCGTGACCGGGGCAGTCAACGTGGGAGTAGTGACGTTCTTTGGTTTGGTATTCCACGTGGGAGGTGTTAATGGTAATACCACGAGCTTTTTCTTCGGGGGCTTTATCGATCATGTCATATGACTGAGTTTCGATAGTAGGATCAGCAGCGGCAGCCGTAAAGGTAATCGCTGCGGTTAACGTTGTTTTACCGTGGTCAACGTGGCCAATCGTGCCAATATTGACGTGCGGTTTGGTGCGCTCGAATGTCGCTTTTGCCATAATTTTCTCCTTGTCAGGCAGCAAACCGCTCGCACCGCCGGGTACGAGCAGTTTGCAGGTTGTTATGCTTACTTCTTAACGAGTTCGTTTTGAATGTTATTAGGTACAGGAGCGTAGTGGTCTAAGAACATAGTGAAGGTTGCCCGCCCTTGGCTGAGGCTGCGCAAGTCAGTTGCGTAACCAAACATTTCTGCTAAAGGCACGTGAGCATTCACGATTTGAGCGTTTCCTCGAGGTTCCATACCTTGAATCTGTCCCCGACGGCTATTGAGGTTACCGATGACATCACCCATGTTGATTTCAGGGGTAACGACTTCGACGCGCATAATCGGCTCGAGCACCGCCGCGCCCCCTTTGTTCATGACCTCACGCACTGCCATCGACGCGGCAATTTTGAAGGCCATCTCACTGCTGTCTACTTCGTGGTAGCTACCATCATAGAGGGTCACTTTCATGTCCACGATGGGGAAACCAAGTAGCGGCCCGTTTTGCATAGCTTCTTCGACGCCTTTTTGCACCGCAGGGATGTAATCACGGGGAACAGTACCACCCACAACGGCGTTTTCGAAGACAAAACCTTGACCACGCTCGAGCGGTTCGGCTTTGATTTTGACGTGACCATACTGACCACGACCACCAGTTTGCCGCACAAACTTACCTTCAACATCGGTGTTTCTGGTGATGGTTTCGCGGTAGGCTACCTGTGGCGCACCCACATTGGCATTCACGTTAAATTCACGTCTGAGACGGTCAACGATGATTTCTAGGTGCAGTTCACCCATGCCCGAAATTTTGGTTTGACCCGTTTCACTATCCGTTTCGATGCGGAAGGTGGGGTCTTCTTCAGCCAGTTTGTTAAGGCCATTACCAAGTTTGTCTTGGTCAGCTTTGGAAGCAGGTTCAATGGCTACGGTGATGACTGGTTCAGGAATTTCGATGGACTCGAGCTCGATAGGATAATCCGGATCGCAAAGCGTATCACCTGTCGTGGTGTCTTTAAGGCCAATGACAGCACCCAAGTCCCCGGCGGAAATACTTTCTACCTCTTCGCGGGAGTTGGCGTGCATCTTGAGCAAACGCCCAATGCGTTCTTTTTTGCCCTTAGATGCGTTGAACACATACGACCCAGACATCAAACGCCCTGAATACACACGCACAAAAGTAAGTCTACCCACATAAGGGTCGGTCATAATCTTGAACGCGAGCGACGCCGTCGGTTCGTCAAAATCTGCTGGACGGGGTTGTTCTTCGCCACTATCAGGAATAATCCCTCTGATGGCTGGAATGTCTAGCGGACTCGGCAAATACAACGTGACAGCATCAAGTAAGCGCTGCACACCTTTGTTTTTGAGTGCTGAGCCACACAACACTGGGAAGTGTTGCAAGGTGATGGTGCCCTGACGAATGGCGTTATTGATAATGTCGGTGGAAATTTCTTCACCCTCGAGGTACAACATCGCCAACTCGTCGTCTGTATCAGCTAGCATCTCAATCATCATGGCGCGTTTTTCTTCGGCCAATTCTTGATACTCTGCAGGCACGTCTGTAATTTGAATGTCTTGCCCAAGGTCGTCCATGTAGCTATAGGCTTGCATCTCGACCAAGTCGATGACACCGCGAAAATTATCTTCTGCGCCCATCGGCCACTGAATCGGTACGCCTTTTGCCGCCAAGCGCTCTGCTAAGGAATCAAGCACCAACTGAAAGTCAGCCCCTGTTTTGTCCATTTTGTTGGCAAACGCAAGGCGCGGAACCCGGTAACGATCAGCTTGCCGCCAAACGGTTTCGCTTTGCGGTTCGACCCCTTGCGAGGCGTCAAACACGGCCACAGCCGCATCGAGCACACGCATGGAACGTTCGACTTCCATGGTGAAATCCACGTGTCCGGGGGTGTCGATGATGTTGATGCGGGTATCTTTCCAGTGACACTGGGTCACCGCTGAGGTAATCGTGATACCACGAGCTTTTTCTTGTTCCATCCAGTCCATTTGCGAGCCACCTTCGTGGGTTTCGCCCATTTTGTGGATGCGACCAGCGTAGAACAAGATGCGCTCAGTCAACGTGGTCTTACCAGCGTCAATGTGCGCGGCAATACCAATGTTGCGGGTTTGTTTTAGATCAGTGATGGTTGCTGCCATAGATCCTCCAGAACCTAAATGTGAAAAGCAGTCCCTTAAAAGCGGTAATGCGCGTAAGCGCGGTTAGCTTCAGCCATGCGCTCGACGTCGTCTTTTTTCTTCACTGCGCCGCCGCGACCTTGGGCAGCGTCAAGCAGTTCGCCTGCTACGCGCTCAACAGCAGTGCGCTCAGGACGCGAATCCGAAGCGGCTACTAACCAGCGAAGCGCCAGTGATTCAGCACGGCGTGGTGCCACTTCGACGGGCACTTGATACGTTGCCCCACCGACGCGGCGGCTTTTGACTTCGGTGCGCGGTTTGACATTATCGAGGGCTTGACGGAACACCTTGAGGGGTTCTTGGCCACTGCGTTCTTGAATCAAGCGGCACGCACCATAAAAGATACGGCTAGCGAGGTTTTTCTTGCCGTCACGCATCAACTTATTAACGAATGCCGTCACGGTGGTATCGCTATAGACCAAATCAGGTTCTAGCTTGCGTACTTCAGCTCTTCTTCTGCGTCCCATGATTAACCCTTAGGTTTCTTGGTGCCGTATTTACTGCGGCCTTGGTTGCGTTGTACGTAGCGGCCTACACCCACGCCAGCGCAGTCAAGGGCACCACGCACAATGTGATAGCGCACACCGGGTAAGTCTTTGACCCGTCCGCCGCGAATGAGCACCACGGAGTGTTCTTGAAGGTTATGTTTTTCACCGGGGATGTACGCCGAGACTTCGTAACCACTCGAGAGACGCACCCGGGCAATTTTACGCAATGCCGAGTTAGGTTTTTTAGGGGTTTGGGTCTTGACGACCGTGCACACCCCACGGCGCTGCGGGCTGCCTTTGAGAGCAGGGGTCTTCGTTTTTTTGCGCACCACTTTGCGCCCTTTTCTGAGAAGCTGATTGACCGTTGGCAGAGTGACCACGTTCCTTTCTGCTTGGCTGCGTACTTTGCAGCAACACAACACTGTTATCCTCGTTATTATCTCGCGTGCGCTCAAAGCACACATTCACCAACTTGCATTCACTAACCTGCATTCCACTAACCTGACGTCACACAACGACCTTGAAACACAACGACCTCTAAGCTCCATACCACAGCGTTGCGTGGCTCGAGCACGTCGCCTTGCGTCTGCTAAGTTGCGGCTGCTGGAAGGCTCCGCGGTTGCGGTGACGACACGTTCTCAGGTGCAAACAGTGACCAGAGAACAATAAAGAAATCTGTTCGCTAGACTCAGCGGTGCAAGCCTAGGAACCCAAACTTTTGAATTATAGTCCTTATGTGGTGAATACGCAAGTACTGCGCGACACGTTCACCGCGAGCAGCACGGTTATTGGCAGTCACTGTGCTGGCAGTATAGGCAGCGCCAACGTTAAATGACCCGTTGACTGACCATCAACTACCAACTGACCAATCAGCTACCACTAGCCACAACAAACTAAAGCAGGCGAACTGAAGCAGGCGAACTGAGCACGCTACGATGTTCACAAGTATCCAAGTGTAATGACCTTTTGCCACAGCAACGTTGGCTGTCATACAGCGACCCCCTCTACGCCATCTACCCAAACAACACACGCCAAGCATGGTAGCAAGCTATTAGCTTTTCCATGATTGCCGCCTACGCAGTTGAACGCGTTTTCTGTTACTTTCTATGTCGCCATGACGTTGGTAAACATTAACAACTGCAGAAACAACACACGGAATCACCATCAAGAGATGATAACCAATAAACAAGTCAGACGAAAATCACCAAGCCATCACACCTAGTAGATAATTACTTTCCTTGGTGCTATTGATTGGTTTTTATAATGTATTATGTAAATCAATTTGTCATCATAATAATGACACTAGTGTTTCAAACGTCGCCAAATCAAGTGCCTCGGCGCGCACTCGAGCATCTACGTTCAGTTCCGCCAACACGTTACTGACATGCGTTTCGTCATAACCTGCCATGCGCAAATTCTTTTTTAAGGTCTTGCGGCGGTGTCTAAAACTGTCTTCAATCAAGCGAAATAAAGCTGGCGCCAGCTGGCGCTGTTGAATGTCCAAGCGGATGATGCTGCTAGTGACCTTAGGGGGTGGCAAAAACGCACTGGGTTTGACGTGCCTGACGATGCTGACTGTGGCGTAGTACTGCGTCCACAGGCTGAGCGCCCCGTAAGCAGGGGTACTTGGGCTAGCCGCCAAGCGTTCGGCAACTTCTTTTTGCACCAAACACACCGCCCGCACAAAACGTTGCGACTCGAGCACCTGACGCAAAAGGGGCGTGGCGATGTTATAGGGCAAGTTGGCCACAAACAAACACCCCTCGGGCAGTTGTTGCCAGTCTACTGTCAGGGCGTCTTGCTGCCACAAGGTGACGTTGTTACAAGCGGCCAAGGTCTCTGCCAGAACAGCGACTAACCGTTCATCGACTTCAACGCTGATGACCTGCTTGGCACGTTGCGCTAGTTCATAGCTCAGCACGCCCAAACCCGCACCCACTTCACACACGGTATCGGTATCGGTAATGGCAGCGCTATCAACGATGCGGGCTAAGGCAGACGCGTCAATCAAAAAATTTTGCCCGAAGCGTTTGTCGGCGTATAAACCGTGACGCTCGAGCAAAGCCTTGACCCGACGCGGTGCGGTTAGTGGCAGCATTTCAGTGATGGTAGCCTCTTACGTTGATGAAGCAACTACTTGAACACACTTAGACTTGAAAACCCAAACTTAAAAACCAAACTTGACAACCTAGACAAGGTGGTGCTCGAGCACCTTACCAATGGCTTCTTGGGCTTGTTGATGAGAAATGTCTGCGACCACGGCCCATTCACTGGCCAGCAGACTGCGGGCGTTTTCAAAGATGTCCCGTTCGGTGTCTGCTAAACCACGTTCTTGGTCACGCTGAAAGAGCACCCCAATGAGGCGCGCCAAATCGTAAGCGTCATTGG
Source organism: uncultured bacterium (assembly GCA_964550765.1). Taxonomy (GTDB): domain Bacteria; phylum Deinococcota; class Deinococci; order Deinococcales; family Trueperaceae; genus JBCCBI01. The sequence continues at coordinate 51,322 of CAZKAZ010000034.1, forward strand.
TTGCTAAAATCTCTTGTTCGGCACGGTGGCGCGGTGGCCACTGATTCGGCAAACTGAGGTCGGCTTTGCGGATGGTCTCGGCAAGCTGGTCAAGTTCGTCGTTACCAATGGTATGACGCAAACCCACATCACGACCTTTTTCTAGTGGCACCAACACGCTCATATCACCACGCACAAAGTTGACCTTGAGGTATTCACGGCTTTCACCGAGCACCTCACGCGTTGTCTTTTCGGCGACCACACCCGCGCCTTGCGAGGGATACACCACTTTGTCACCTACTTGAAACGTCACCCGATAATTCCTCCTCAAAGCAGCCTATCATACGACTGCGCATGATTATGTGGGAGAAACCGTGCAATTCAGTCCCCATGAAACCTTCACATAACATGCTTCTTGTTTGTTCGTCACGCAAACCAACGCAAGCCAACGCAAACCAACCATCACCAAGCTCACAGCAAACACCCCATAAACATTCCCTGAGGGCATCATTTAAGAAAACGTGTAAGAATGCCCAGCCAAATCACGGTACACTGGCAAGCATGAAGTGGTTTTCTCATTTTTCTTGGCGCACCTTGGTGATGTTGGTCTTCGTGTGCGCGCCTGTGCCTGTTTTTGCCCAAGCGTGTATTGCTGAACTGCGCGCTGACGAAGGCAGCGCTAATCTGCAAGTGCCTGCTACTGGTCGCGATGCGGTGCGTTTTATGGCTCGAGCCGTGCACCTGCTTGAACCCGTCTTGCCTCGTTTTGATGTCAA
>CAZKAZ010000034.1:52086-53119 GCA_964550765.1 uncultured bacterium
CTTGCCGATAGCCGTCACCGACCCTGCTTACGAAGATGCGAGGTATTTGCTCGAGCGCCGCTTGCTACCTGCCTCGTGGCAACCAGATACCCTTGATGTGGTTACTTGGCAAACCATGCTCACCCGCTTGGGGCGCTGGTATGACCTCAGCCCAGTAGCTACCACCAACGGCGCAGGCGACATCACCAGGCGCGTCATGATTTTGACACTCGCCGACTTTATCGACAACGTTCAGCAAAACACCGACGCCGTAGCCCTGATTGCTTCTTCTGAAAGCAACCCCAACCGCATCGACTTTTGGGCGGTGATTCGCAACGATGGTGTATATCCACGCATGATTGTGGTGCGCCCACCTGCTAGCAACGTCAACTTGCAAAATGGAGCTGCTAGTGTCTTACCTGCTTTGTCTAGCTGTGCTACGCCACTCGAGAACTTCATCTTCGCCCCCGCCGATGTCGCCCGACAACTTTTTTTGTCCACCAACCAATCGCGCATGATTGTCGCCAGTGCTGCCCCCAATAACTTACAAATGGACGTGCCGAGCGGCCAAGAAATTGACTTTTTGGTGTTCAACGCCCCCGAACTTGACGACATCCAACGCTACGCCCGCATGCTGCTGCACGGCGGAGAGCTCGACGGCCGACGCGTCTTCGCGCCGGCGATCCTCGAGCACATCACGGTGACCGACGATCTGCACGGTCTGCGCGACTGCGACCTCGTGATCGAGAGCATCGTCGAGGACATGGAGGCCAAGCGCGAGCTGTTCGAGCACCTCGATCGCATCGTGAAGCCCGAGGCGATCATCGCCACCAACACCTCCACCCTCGCCGTGGTCGAGTTGGCGATGACCACCGAACGCCCCGACAAGGTGTGCGGCATCCACTTCTTCAACCCGGCGCCGATGATGAAGCTGGTCGAGGTGATCAAGCCGCTGACCGCGTCCGACGACACGATCGCGACGGCGCTCGAGTTCGTCGAGGCGTGCGGCAAGGACGCCGTGCAGGTCGCCGACCGAGCGGGGTTCATCGTGAAC
>CAZKAZ010000035.1:0-37445 GCA_964550765.1 uncultured bacterium
ATGTGTACAAACGTGATGTGTACAAACGTGATGTATCAAGTCTTTTACCAAAACGTCATGGATAACGTGGGGAGTCATGTGTGGAAACGCGCACCGTAGCTGGAACCCTCGAGTCATTAAGTGCCCTGCGTGATTATGTTCGTGACGCCGCCGAACAAGCTGGGCTAGATAACAAAGCTACTTATCGGTTGGTGTTGGCGGTCGACGAAGTGGCCACCAACATCATTACCCATGGTTATGACGAAGCTGGCCTCGAGGGTGATATCACCATTCGTGCTCACCATGATGATACTGCCCTCACGGTGACGCTCGAGGACGAGGGCAAACCGTTTGATCCTCGAGGTCGTTCTGAACCTGATGACCTTGATGCACCCTTAGAAGACCGCGCGATTGGCGGTTTAGGTATCTATTTGACGTTACAAGGGGTAGACCATTTTGACTACACTTGGCAGGATGGTCGCAACTATAACATTTTCGTTATGCGGCGTGATGCAAGTGCTTGACGCTTTTCACGGCCAGCTTACGTTGCTCATCGAGCGAGCGCGTACCCTCAGCTCATACGCGACGAGATGTGGTGACGACATCACGTGTGCTAACAAGTACGTGAACAAGCGCGTCAATAGCATCACGTGCATCAATAGGGTGCACAACGTGGCTAGCGTGCCCGAAGGAGTACGACCGTGACAGCAAGTCGTTTTGAAATTGTTGTAGCTGGCATCAGCCCGCAGCGGCAACGCGAATTGTCAGAGATGCTCGTGTCACTAGGGTATCAGCCTGTTTGGTCAAATGCTGAACAGCTGCTCGAGCAAGCCAAGACCAGTGCCTTGGTGTTGTTAGGTCGTCAGGGCATTGCCAGAGCACAACTAGTCGAAGCACTCAAAAATACGCCACAACTCAGTATGACGCCAATTTTTTTAGTCGAAGAAGCCCCGCTAGAAAATCACAGTAGGATTATGACGTCACCGCTGCAAACGCTGCAGTTCGATACCGACATCGAAGTGTGTTTTGCCCTTGGTGCTGATGATTATTTGGTCTTGCCAACGCGGGTGACGTTTCTCAAACAACGCCTTGATATCGCCTTAGAACGCTGTGAGTTTCGGGCGTTTCAAAAAAATAAAAGCGAACGGGACATGCTAGCCAAGCTCGAGCGCGACGTGCAAATCGGTAGGCAGATTCAAGCTAGCTTCTTACCAAGTAAATTACCTCAACCCGAAGGTTGGGAAATTGCTGCTAGTTTCCACCCAGCACGGGAAGTTGCCGGTGACTTTTACGATAGTTTTTATGTCTGGAACCGCCGCCGTGTTGCTCTCATTATGGCTGATGTTAGCGACAAAGGCATTCCAGCAGCACTGTTTATGGCCATTTTCCGCACGCTACTTAGAGCAGGCTCACTTTATGGCATGAAGAGCATTCGCACCGGTAGTGACCTACTCAGTGAACCGATGGAACCCGTCAAAGTACAACAAGACTGGTCTGAAGAACGCCCCGGCAAGCGTCCGCGCAAGTTGCCAACCATCGGGCTTAGTCAGCTCGAGAGCGTACCGAGTACCAACGCTTACATGGCCAATACGCACGGCATTGACGCTTATTTTGTCACCTTGTTTTTTGGCATTTTAGACCCGCGCACAGGCGATCTTATTTACGTGAACGGCGGCCATAACCCCCCGGTTGTCATGCGGGCAGCCGGTGGTTTTGACAAATTGCCCCCTACAGGGCCAGCCGTTGGGGTGATTCCCGAAGCCAAATTTCGCTATGCTCACACCCGCTTAGCGCCGGGCGACACACTCTTTGCCTATACCGACGGCGTGCCAGAAGGTCGCAATCCCCAAGGGGAATTTTTCGGTGAGGAACGTATGTTTGAAGCGCTAGAACAACCGACTACCAGCGCCGAAACTGTTTTGAGTAATATCGAACAAGCCTTGCACGCATTCAACGCTTACAGCGAACAATTTGACGACATCACCATGATGTCTGTGCGTTACTGCAACGTAGATACCAACAGCGAAGAAGAAACAGACGCAGACGAAAGTGAAGAAGGCAGCCTCGAGGCACTGTCCAAGCGCTTCCAAAGACGCGGCGAACCCACCTGAGCTAGCGAGACACAGCACAACACCCTGCTGTTAAGGGTCGCAAAGATAACAGCAGGGTGCGTGCTTAGGCGTGATACGGCTTAGATGAGGTGCAGCCTAGCTTTAGTAAGACTTAAACCTAGACTTAGACCCGGACTCAGACCCGGACTCAGACATGGTACGGCAGTGACGAATGGTGCAGGTTGATTTTTAGTGCGCCCTCTGAGAGAACGTAACCAAAGGTGTATTCGACTTGGACGACGTTACCCGAATAAGACGTAAAAAAGTAGTGACCCATCGCAAGCGCACTGCTACTGCCGAGAATAATGTCGGCGTTGTGGAAACGCACCTCGCGCCATGGCTCGAGCGCAAACCCTTTATCTTCCGGATAGTCTGGGTTACCCCCTACAAAATAGGAAAGTGCCCCTGCTTTGTCCAAGCGAAAGGGTGTGTCGGCGGCTTTGGTAGGCTTAAAAAGTACGTGCCCTTCTTCAAAACCGTATAACGCATCGAGGTAGTGTTGGGCGATCCCTGCGGCGTCGCGACCGACCAAAGCGGCACTGCCCATCATGATGATGGCATCCGCCCAGTGGGCTTGTGCAAGCTCGACGTCTTCGGTCGTGACGTGAGTGCGCTCAGCAAGCAGGCATGGCAACAACTGTTTCAGCAGTGGACGCCTACGGTGCGTCACCCCGTGGTTAGTCATCCCATGAGTAGGGGTGTGATTGTCCCAAGGCAGGTGAGGAATCCGTAAGAGTGCACGTGACATGGCTTGATACTACTGCCAAAAAAACAGGATAGATGTCACTTAACGCATATCTTGAGTATGATTATAGCATTTTCTTATATCAAGCATGACCGATGTCGATGATGTTTTTTCGTTTGTAGCCAGCGGTCAAGCTAGAAATTGCCAATTCCACGTGTTGTTTCTACAGTTGCTAATTTCGATCGACGTCATATCGGCATCAACCGCGTTCAACTATGTAGACGCCAAGTATGAAAATGCTATGTGTCTCGAGCTAGTGAAGTGCCTCGAGCAGACAGACATCGTGTTGGGTCTTGCTTGGGGCAAGCTGTCACGTTGCGTTGGACGACGCCAATCATGTGCGCATTAAAAGTACGGGTTGATACTGTAAGCGATAGACGTTAATCAATTTGTCAACTACTTCAAGCTGTTATTACTGTGTGGTCACTGCTGTGCTGTCATGTTAGGGCAATTACTTTAATGCCCCTGCCATAATGCCCGCGACGATGCGTTCTTGGCCGAAGATATACACCACGATAAGCGGCAACGATGACAAGGTGAGCACAGCAAAAATAGCCGGAACGTTCATGGCGTATTGCCCTTGATATTCCCAAATAGCTAGTGGCAAAGGGCGGTTTTCGGGTGAGGTAATCAGCACAAACGCAAACACGAACTCGTTCCAGAGAATGACTGAATTGTAAATCGCCAAAGTGACCAAACCAGGTTTGGAAAGGGGCAAGATGATACGCCAAAATATGCCCAGGGTACTGCTGCCATCGATGCGGGCGGCTTCCTCGAGCTCTTTGGGAATCTGCCGCATAAACTCTGTGAGAATAAAAATGGATAACGGCAAACTAAACGCCACGTAAGGCCCGAGTAATCCCCACAGAGAGTCGTACAAACCAATTTGTCGGGTGAGCAGATACACGGGTACTAAGGTGACGTGAAGCGGCACGACTAGACCAGCCACAATGAGGCCAAACAGGGACTTGCTGCCTGAAAAGGGCACTCGAGCAAACACATACCCTGCTAGCGCGCTAAATAACAATATGAGCAAGACGGACACGCCTACAATCAATAAGCTGTTAGTGACGTAGCGAAAAAAGCTGCTCGAGCCGAGTACCGCTTGAAAATTCGCCCAACTAGGTTCACGCGGCAGGGCAAACACCGACCCAGACATCATCTCAAAGCGCCCCTTGAAAGCCGTAGCCACCATGAAATAAAACGGCATGCCCGCAATCACCAACCACGCCAAGGCCAGCAAGACAATAACGCCGTTTGAAGTGTAGCGGCGCACGCTCACACGTCCGTTTCGTAACGGCGGGTAAGTTGCAAAGCGACAAGTGAAATCACCATGACCACCACAAAAAGCGCCACAGCGATGGTGCTGCCGTAACCCACTTCAAACGAAGGAAACGCTTTTTTGTACATGTACGTTGCCATCAATTCCGAGGCGTGATTGGGGCCGCCTTCGGTCATCACCCAAATCAAATCAAAGTATTTAAGCGAACCAATGAGCGCCAGAATAATCGCCGTACGAATGGTGCCGCTAATTAGTGGAACGGCAATGTAAAGATAATATTGGCTGTGGGTAGCCCCGTCGATACGAGCGGCGTCGCGCAGTTCTGGGGGAATGTTGCTCAAAGCGGCAATAAACAACATCATATAAAAAGGAATAAACTGCCACGAAATCACCATGATGACAGTCAGTAACGCCAAACGGGGATCACCGAGCCAACCTTGCGGCGGAATGTTCACCAAAGCAAGCAGTTGATTAACTAGGCCAAAAGTGGGGTCAAAGATGTATTTGAATAAGATGCCGATGGCCACAGCCGACATTAGCATGGGGAAAAAATAGATGGTCTTAAATATCCGCAAAAACGACAAATGACGACCACGCTCGAGCACCACTGCTAGCGCCAAACCAATGGGAATTTGAATGACGATTGATAGCGCCACTACCACCAAATTGTTGCGCAGCGCCTGCCAAAAGACCATGTCAGTAAGTAACCTGCGCCAGTTGGCAAGTCCTACCAAGGTGGCATCGGCAGTCAGGCCATTCCAACGAAAAAAACTCAACCGCAACGCATCCACAATAGGGTAGATGACATACATCCCCAGTAGCAACACGCTGGGCGCTAAAAACAGCACCACGGTGAGGTGTTTTTCAGAAAAGCGCGGCAGTTTCCAACGTTTGATGGTGGAATAAGGTGTGTCGATTTGCATAGACATCCTTAAAGGGTGGGAATGACCCACCCTCGTTAGTGACGTGTGCTAGTGATTACTCGCTATAAAAGCGGACGATGGCGTCTTCGTGGCGGGCAGCGGCTTCTTCGGGGGTAATGTCGAGGCCAAACAGGGCTTGCATGGTGTCTTTGTGGACTTCGCCAAGTTCAGGCGGCAGGTACTGGTCGTACCAGAGTTGTACGCTCGAGGCATTTTCTACCATTGCCATGATGTCTTGCATGAGGGGGTTCTCGAGCTGACTACTAACCCCACGTACGGGCGGAATACGGCCATTTTCTACCCGCACCGCTACCGATTCATCATCAATGAGATAGGTAAGTAGCTCAAAGGCTTCATCAGGATGAGGACAACTTGGGGCGATATGATAGTAGTTGTCGCCTACAGTGCCCACCACGTTGCCAGGGTCGCCTGCGCCGTCTGTCACTGCTGGAAAGGGGAAAAAGTCCATCTGAGCAAAAAAATCAGGGTTTTCAGCTTGTACGGTAGATAAGTTCCACGTGCCCATCAGTTCCATGGCAGCCACTTCGCCGTACATGAGCATGCGTGATTGTCCAGTGTCGTAATCAAGGCCGTTAAATCCGTCGTTAAACGCGCCCATACGCACCAAATCCTGCACCATTTCGCCGGCTTGCACAAACACCGGGTCATTAAAACTGCCGCCTGTACGGGTCGCTGCCCTAGCAAACGCTCCCGGTCCTGCTAAGCGGTCAACGAGGTACATGTAATACATCGAACTCGTCCACTTAGTGCGGTTGGCGAGGGCAAAGGGTTTGATGCCATTATCAAGGAGCGTTTGGGCGACGTCCATTAATTCGTCCCAGGTTTCAGGCGGGGTGAGATCAAAGCGTTCAAAGATGGTTTCGTTGTACCAGACGACAGCTACAGCGGTATTTTCTACCGGGATGCCATACATCTTCTCGTCAAAAGTGACGTTACTAAGTGAGGCGGGTAAAAACCGTTCAACATAGTCATCCGTCATCAGGTAGGGCGTGAGGTCGAGGGCATGACCAGCTTGGATGTATTCGTACAAGGGTCCACCGCCCCAAGACGCGTAGATGCAAGGGGTGTCGCCTGCGCCCATTGCCGTGCGGATGCGGGTTTTGTAAGGGTCGTTTTGGTTGACAACAACCTCAACATTGACATCAGGATTATCGGCCAAGTAGCGGTCAACAGCTTGCTGCACGAGCATAGGCCCATTGCCTGCGCTTTGAATGTGCCAAAAATCAATGGTCTTTTCTTGGGCAAACGCTGCTGTAAAAGCCAGTGCCACTAACGTCATGAATAAACGTTGCATCAGGTGCTCCTTTCTAAACTGAGTCGCGCTAACAGAACAAATTGAGTCGATAGACAATGACTTCACTTCATTTATCGATGTAATGATGCAACGCAATTTCAAAAAGAGAAGCCTCACCGTGTGATGTGACGTTAATTATCTTGTGCCAAGGTCACCCCCTTTACAGATGCCGCTTTCGTGGTGCACAGGTGTCACGTACGATTAAGCAGGTGTCGAAAGTGATGTGCTGAACCGTGCGGGTTGGTTCTTCGATGTATTGACTCAAGAGTGAGACGGCAGCTTTACCCATCTCCACAAGGGGTTGGTGGACAGTGGTGAGGGCTGGATAGGTTTGTGCTGCTCTGGGAACATCGTCAAAACCGACAATAGAAAGGTCTGTAGGAACGTGCACGTCCGCGTGGCGTGCCGCTTGTATGACGCCGATGCTCGAGGCATCATTGGCAGCAAAAATGGCTGTCGGTGGATCGGGTAGCGCCAAAAGCTGGCTAGCAGCGACAAAGCCACGCCGTTGGTCAAAATGCCCTTCGCGCACCAGTTTTTCATTGACTGTAAGACCGTATTCAGCGAGGGCGTGTTGGTAACCCAAAAAGCGTTCTTGCGCACCGGCCAATTCGGGAAGTCCTTTAATAAAGCCGATGCGGCGGTGGCCTAGCTCGAGCAAATAACGGGTGGCTGCCCACGCTCCCTGTTGGTTTTCTGAGGCAATGGTGGGGCTGACACTGGTGCGTTCACTTTGGTCGATGACCACGTGAGGAAAGTGATGCGCCCGCAGTTGAGCGAGGTATTTTTCGTGATGAAACGGGGTCAATAGCAGCAAACCGTCAATGAGCCCATGGGTAAGGGCTTGGGTGTAGCGGGCTTCTTTGTCGGCGTGTTGTTGGGTGGTGTAGAGCATCATGTCGTAGTTGTGTTCGCGCAGGGCGTCATTGATGCCTTGCATGACTTGATTGACGTATTCATTGCCTAAGTGAGGGGCAAGTACGCCCACGATGCGGGTGTTGCCGCCAGCCAAAGAACGGGCTGGGGTGTTGGCAACATAGCCAAGGTCGTCAATGGCGTGCTGTACTCGAGCACGTTTTTCCACACTGACCGACTGTTTATTGATGACCCTCGAAACCGTGGCATACGACACCCCAGCGGCTTTGGCCACATCTTTAATGGTGACTTTGTTGCGTGCTTTCGCCATGTTGTATTTTATCGCCTCGAGAAACCATTTTGAGAGCGTTTACAAAAATACCTACTACAACAGCAGGTAGAACTTACGCCTCTGCGAGATAGTGCGGTATACAGTGGCAACTTTGACGCATGTCTACACGCTTCTAAATCAGAAAGGTAAGTGTCGGAAAGCTAAGTCAAACATATACAACAAAGGCCACAAAAGGTGGTCATGTCATCAACGCCAATACCAAACACTTATATACCAAAAGCCAATACCAAAAGCCAATACCAAAAGCCAATACCAAAAGCCAATACCAAAATTGCTGATTATCTCTTGTAAACGTTTTCAAAATTCTATAGCATGGGTGGATATCTTCGCAAGTCTTTCATACAAGTCAACAACGTTTCCACCGTGTCCGGTTAGTAAAGGAAGGTTAGTATGCAGGTGTTTTTAGCGAATCAACTTAGACAGCAACGTACGCCTCAATACCGTCAACTATGCCATCAACAACGCCAGCAGCAGGGTGAAGCGTGAAACGGGCGCTGTTTGTGTACGGGGGGTGGGAGGGTCACGAACCGAAAGCATGTGCTGACATTTTTGCCACCGCGTTGCAGGAACAGGGTCTGTCGGTGACCGTTGAAGATGCGCTAACAGCGTATGACGATGTTGATTACCTGCAGTCGTTTGACCTCATCAGCCAAGTATGGACGATGGGTGAATTGAGTGAAACACGGGGGAAAAATTTGCTAGCGGCCATTCACGCCGGTACGGGGTTCGCAGGCTGGCACGGCGGCATGGGGGATAGTTTTCGGGCCAGTCCCAACTATCAATTCATGGTCGGCGGCCAGTGGGTAGCGCACCCTGGTGACATCATTGACTATCAGGTCAACATCACCCGACCTGATGACCCTATCGTGCAAGGTTTGGATGATTTTGCCATGCACAGTGAACAGTACTACATGCACGTTGACCCCGGTAACGAAGTGCTTGCTACGACGACTTTTGATGGTAGCCGTATGGATTGGCTCGAGAACACCATCATGCCTGTGGTTTGGAAACGGCGCTGGGGACAAGGCCGCGTATTTTATTCAGCCCTTGGTCACGTGGCTAGTGATTTTGACGTGCCAGAAGCCAAAACTATCACCACGAGGGGCTTGCTGTGGACGCTTCGTTCGTAATGTTGAAGCCAACGCAACAACAGGGCGTCATATGACGGTTACAGCGTCTACATCCATCCACAAAGACCCCGCGCAGGTGATTGCCAGAGTGGGCATTATTGGTTGCAGCAACATCAGCAGCATCTACTTGCAAAATTTGCAGCAGGCGGCGTGTTTGCAGGTGCAGGCAAGTGGTGAACTGGCTGGGCACGTGCTCGAGGCCATGAAAAAAAATCCTCTTGGCTGCCCAAGAAAAGCGCTGGTTGACGTTAGAAAGCCATACCATCCAACCCGAACCACTCACCAATCCAACAGAAACGTGGTTTCACCTGTCGTGTTGAACGGTACAACATGCTGACAGCTAACGTTTGCTAACCAACAAAAAACACGTTCACGCTAGCGAGGTTATTGCCAGTAGGAACGTGTTTCTGTTATTTGATTTGTTGACGTTGGTTGGCGATGATTAAAAAGGTGATTACAACGTCTCAGCGTGGGCTTGAAATTTTGGTGGGACACGCACGTTCGTCGCTTGCTCAAAAGCATAAGCACACTCGAGTAGCGTCCCCTCCGTATGTGCCGTACCAAAAAACGACAACCCTACCGGTAGCCCATACACGTAGCCTGCTGGCACGGTGATGTGCGGATAGCCCGCCATGGCTGCTGGCGACGAACAACCGCCAATCACTTTGTCACCACAAATGGGGTCAATCATCCACGCAGGGGTTTGGGTCGGCGCGACGATGGCATCGAGCTGATGTTCATTGATGACTTGGTCGATGCCTTCATCACGAGAGAGCCGCAAGCATTCGGCTTTGGCATGTTGGTAAGTTTTTTCGTCCAAACCGCCTTTGCTTTGTGCCATCTCGAGCAGTTCCTGTTGAAAATACGGTAATACCTTGTCAGCGTGCTGGCGGTTGAAGGTAATAATCTCCTCGAGGCTTTTCACCTTGGCGTCGTGAGCAGCCAGATACGCGTTTAAGTTGTGTTTGAATTCGTAGAGAAGTAGCTCGAATTCAGCATTACCAAACAAGCTCAAACTGCCCATCGACACCGGGTCAATGACTATTGCACCGCAGTCTCTAAGTGCCTCGAGCGCCCCGTTGGTCACCTTATCTGCGCCTTCGTGTTTGCCAAAGTAATCCCGCGCTACCCCGATACGTTTGCCCTTAAGCCCATCAATTTTGAGAAACTGCTGGTAATCCTGTGCTTTGGCGTCCTGAGTGACTGCGTCGTTGGCATCAGCGCCAACAATGGCCGAGAGTACTGCCGCTGCATCACTCACCGTGCGGGTCATAGGGCCCGCGGTGTCTTGACTGTGGGCAATGGGGACGATACCAGTGCGACTCACTAAGCCGATGGTAGGTTTTAAGCCAACGATGCCGTTAACTGCAGAAGGGCAAACAATCGAGCCGTCGGTTTCGGTGCCAATAGTAGCGGCGGCTAAATGGGCGGCAGTGGCCACGCCCGAACCGGAGCTCGAGCCACACGGGTTTCTATCGAGGGCGTAAGGGTTGCGTACCTGCCCCCCGCGACTGCTCCAACCACTGCAACCCCGCGTAGAACGAAAATACGCCCACTCGCTCAGGTTCGTCTTACCCAGAAGCACCGCCCCTGCTTCACGCAGTTTTTGCACCACAAACGCGTCTTCTTTGGCAAAATGACCTTCTAGTGCCAATGACCCCGCTGTGGTTTGCATCTTATCGGCGCTATCGAGGTTGTCTTTGATCATTATCGGAATACCGTGTAATGGCCCCCGTGCGCCTTTTTCGTGGCGTTCGTTATCAAGTGCAGCAGCAATGTCCATGGCGTCCGGGTTGGTTTCAGCGACACTGTTGACAATCGGGTCAACCTCAGCGATGCGAGCAAGGTACATATCCGTCAGTTGAACGGCGCTCACCTCACCTTGTGCCATCAGGGTTTGCCACTCGAGCATGGTGCGTTCTGCTAGGTCTGCCACGGCTACCTCCTACGCGTTCGAGACGCGTTCAAAATGTATGTTTATTAGCAAAAATCAATAAAATTCTATGCTGCCTCATGGTGAAGCGTGTGCTCGAGTGCTAGTAAAACCCAGCTCGAGGGAATATTATTTGAGTAAGGCTTACAGTAGCGTGCCCGCCGTCATGAAAGATTATGTAACAGGTAGTTGTCAGAATCGCGTAAAAACACTTTATCACGCCACAAGCAGCTTGGTAACGCCTAAACCAAACCAGACAAATAACCATCAGGGGGTTGACATGAAACGTCGGGACTTTTTGAAAATTACCGCTGCCACCGGGGGCGCACTTGCAGCAGGTAACGTGCGCGATGCTTACGCCATTGCCCAAGGAGACACCCCGCGCACAGGCGGCACCTTGGTGTGGGGACATTCGGAAACCACCCAAAACATCGACATTCATCAAACGGGTACCGCGTCAACCTCGAGGATGCTGCAAAACGTTCACGAAACCATCCTCAATATCGACGAAAACTTTGCACTGCAACCTGCACTCGCAGACAGTTGGGAAGTCAGCGACGACCTGCTCACCTACACCTTTTACTTGCGCCCCGAGGTGATGTTCCACGACGGCACGATTCTCTCAGCAGAAGACGTCAAATACTCTTGGGAACGCATCCAAAACCCCGACACGGGTGCGGTCAATTTTGATGTTTTTAACGATGTGGCTGAAATCAACGCCCTCGATGATCTCACTGTGGAAGTCAAGATGTCACGGGTGTACAGCCCCTTTTTAGAGCGCCTCACCTCGCTGGGGTGCGCCATTATTCCGGCGGGTTCAGGCGAGACCACAGGTACTCAACCGATTGGGGCGGGGCCGTTTCAGTTTATTGAACGCGAATTCGGTAACCGGGTAGAACTCGCCCGCTGGGACAACTACTACCGCGGGCCTGCTTTTCTTGATGCCATCGTTTCTCGTGAAGTCACCGAAGCCACCGTCCGCCTTACTGGCCTTCGTACGGGCGAGATGGACATGATCAACGACATTCCCTTAGACCGGGTAGCAGACGTTGAAAGCGATAGCGACTTGCAGGTGCGCACTTGGTACCCGCTGTCGTGGGCGTTTTTGAATTTCAACCACAATGTGGCACCCTTTGATGACCCCAACGTGCGCTTGGCGTTTGACCACATGATCGACAAAGAAGTGTTGGTGCAAGGGGCGCTATGGGGGCAAGGGGAAGTGACGGCAACCCCGAGTTTTCCCAATTCCCCTTATCGCAACAGTGCCTTGACGGCGCGTCCGCAGGATTTTGACGAAGCCCGCAGGTTACTGGCTGCTTCTGGTTATGACCCTAGTGATATCAACGTGACCTTTAAGGTAACAACTAACTATCCGTGGCATGTAGAAGCAGCCCAGATTATGCTCGAGTGGTTTCGCATTGCTGGCGTGAACGCCGAAGTGGTGCAACTCACCTGGAGCGATTGGCTCAGTCAGTGCTGGATTAACCGCGACTTTGACATCACCATGGTCAACTTTTTCACCCTGTGGGAACCGGATTTTCTCTACTACAGCATCTGGCACTCTACAGGTGCGTTTAACTTCCGCAGCGTACAAGATAGCTTGCTCGATGATTTACTGCAACAAGCTCGAGAAAACACCGATACTGATGCCCGCGTTGCCCTTTATCAGCAAGTGCAACAACGCATTTTTGAGCAAGGTCACGACGTGTTTTTGTGGTATCGCAACGGTTCACTGGCTGCTAGTAACCGCGTGCGCGGCCTCGACAGTGTGGTGCACCCAAACGCCAGCAACCTCAACTTTTGGCGGGTTTGGCTTGATGATGCTTGAGGTCAGTGGCTAAGTGACCTATCTCGTCAAACGCTTGGCCTTGCTGGCGCTCACCTTGTTGCTGGTTTCGGTTATTACCTTTGTGCTGACCAATGTCTTACCGGGCAATGTAGCGGTGATGATTTTGGGGACGCGGTCTAACCCCGAGACGCTAGCGGCGCTCGAGCGCGACCTTGGCCTGCTTGACCCCTTACCGGTGCAATATGGTCGCTGGGCCAGTGGGATGATACGCGGCGAATGGGGGGTGTCTTTGCGCTTTGATGAACCCATTGCCCCCCTGCTGCGCGAAAAAATGGTGGCGAGTGGCACGTTGGTGGTGCTTTCGCTGGCGATTGCCCTCGTTTTCGCCATTCCTTTGGGAGTAATTGGGGCGATCAAACAAAACCGCTGGCAGGATACCTTGAGTAGTGGCGCGGCACTAGTAGGCATCAGCTTGCCGGACTTTTTTTGGGGGATTGTGCTGATTTTGCTGTTTTCACGGGGTTTGGGGTGGTTGCCCTCTAGTGGTTACGTGGCCCCGAGTGATGGTATCTGGCGCAGCTTGCAACATGCGCTTTTGCCGAGTATTGCTTTAGGTTCTGGTTTGATGGCGCACCTCACCCGCATGACCCGCTCGTCGATGTTAGAAGTTCTCTCCCAAGATTACATTCGCACTAGTCGTTCTAAGGGTCTCGCCGAAGGCAAAGTGGTACGCAAACACGCCCTGCGCAATGCGGTTGCCCCTGTAATTACCGTGGCAGGTTTGCAACTCGGTTATCTTTTCGGCAGTATCATCGTCGTGGAGACGCTTTTTAATTACACCGGCATGGGCTGGCTTACCTACCAAGCCCTGTTAAACCGCGACATTCCTCTCATTCAAGCGTCAGTATTCGTGATTGCGGTGGTGTTTATGCTTAGTAATTTGTTAGTCGACATTGCCTATCAAGCCCTCGACCCACGCATTCAGTTTGACGGTTAACGATGACAACACTATCTGCTAAACCACCTAAAGACGTAGTAAGCAAGCGCAAGCGCACACGTGCTAACAAGATTTTTCGCAAACCCAAAGCCCTCACAGGCATGTTGCTCGTCGGGGTGATGGTGTTGATTGCTTTGCTTGCGCCTGTGTTTGTCTCTGAAGAACTGACGACGCGCATTGACATTACCGCGAGGCTCACAGGGCCGTCGCTCGAGTATCCCCTTGGTACTGATCAACTCGGGCGCAGTTTGCTCTACCGGGTGCTCTTGGGTGCTCGCACATCACTACAAGTATCCCTCGTGGCAGTAGCCATTAGCATTGTGTTAGGTTTGCCCGTAGGTGTGCTTGCAGGCTACTTTCGCGGTTGGCTCGACCTTACCTTGATGCGCTTGGTGGACGCGCTTTTGAGTTTTCCGGTGTTGTTGTTAGCCCTCACTATCAGTGCCATTTTGGGGGCGAGTTTGCGCAATGCTACCTTAGCCATTGGCATTGCTTTTGCGCCCTATCTCGCCCGCATCGTCCGCAGTGAAACCCTTAAGGTAAGTACCCTTCCTTACATTGAAGCTGCTAAAGCCTTGGGTGCGTCACATTGGCGTATTGTTAGCCGTTCGGTGATGCCCAACATCATGGCACCATTGATTGTGCAAGCGACCATCAACGTGGCGTTTGGCATTTTGGCGGAAGCGGGGTTGTCGTTTTTGGGACTCGGTACGCAGCCGCCAACACCCTCTTGGGGACTGATGATTCAAGCCTCGAGAGACTACCTCGACGTTGCCCCCTGGACGGCTCTCGTTCCTGGTGGGGCAGTAGCCTTAACCGTGTTGGGGTTGAACATGCTCGGTGATGCTTTGCGGGATGCGCTCGATCCGACGTTTAACCTCGAGAGTGCAGGCGCATAAACGTCACTACTGTTTTTTGTCCCCTGACTTTTGTCTGATATTTTTTATACATGGCAATTCCACATGTCATTGCTACGGTTGGTGATTTTCCCCAACGCTATCTTCAACATCATATCGACGTCAATTGCGTTCAAATTTGTAGATGTCAATCATGGAAATACTGACATGTTTAGTATCTGGGTTGTATTCACGGATTGTGCATCAACACTGACAGCCGCATCACCTTTGGGCTACACTGCTACTAACAAACCATCATGGTGAACTAGCAACGGTGAATTAGCTACGGTGAATCAGCTACAATGCCCAAGTGGGTCAGGGGGTAACTGTGTCAGAACAGGTGACAATAACGAATCGTGGGCGCTATAAACAGCGCCAAACCCAACACACAGAAGACGCCAAACAGGTGGTGCTGGCAATGCTCGAGCACGCCCAAACCCCGCTTCGTCCCAGAGAAATTACCCAAAGTGGCGAACTGTCTTCAGGGACGCTCAAGCGGGCGCTGTGGTACTTAATTGACGAAGGCAAGGTGATGTTCACCGAAGATCGGCGCGTGTGCCGTAAATAAGCTCGAGTCGTTGGCGTTTCGCCGTGTCGTATTGCATCACGACAATGTTTATTTCTATAATGTGCTGTTAGTGGATGATGTTGACTTTGTTGTCACTGTGTTGAGTTGTCACTGTATTAAGTTATTAGTGTATTGATTACCTTTTAGTCAAAAAATTTAGTCAAAAAACGCAAGAGGTCTTTTTGTCGCATTCAACTACTTCTGTTACCCCCAACCAACAACCAGACCAACGTGCTGCGAGGCGTCATCACTTAGAGCGGCAAGATGATTCGCGCACGGCGGCGCAGCGTGACCGGGACAGGATTTTGCACTCGAGCGCCTTTCGCCGCCTAGCAGGTATCACCCAAGTGGTTGCACCCTCAGAAGGGTATGTGTTTCACACTAGGCTCACGCATACGCTCGAGGTCGCCCAAATTGCCAGGCGCATTGCCGAGCGGTTTGCAGGGGAATCGCCCACGTTAGCTCGCGCCCTTGGCGGCATTGACCCAGATACCGTAGAAGCGGCAGCTTTGGCTCATGACCTTGGTCACCCGCCGTTTGGTCACACCGGCGAACACACCCTCGACAGGATCTCGAGAGCCAAGTCAGACACGTTTGAAGGGTTTGAAGGTAACGCCCAGTCGTTTCGCATCATCACCACGTTAGTCGCTCACCGCGACGCTTACCCGGGGCTTAATTTGTGCCGAGCAACCTTAAACGCGACGTTGAAGTACCCTTGGTTTCAAGATAGCCCCCGCCCTGCCAAGTACGGCCACAAATATGGTGCCTACCGTTCCGAACAAGCCGATTTTGACTTTGCGAGGGCGTCGCATGAAGGTCAGCGCCGTTCTATTGAAGCCGACATCATGGACTACGCCGATGATGTGGCCTATAGCGTATACGACCTTGACGATTTTTACCGTGTCGGTATGATTCCTCTAGACCGCTTAGCCCGTGACCGCGATAGTTTTGAAGACTTTTTGCAGGCGTGGCAAGGGCAGTGTTCCCCAGATGGTGACATTACTGCTGAAGACATCGATGCCGCCAAAGAAACCTTTCAAGACTTGCTTGATTCACTCATTATAGATGAAGTGTATCGGGGGACGTTTGAACAGCGGGCGCTCTTACGGACGCGTGCCTCGAGCTTAATCCGCGAATTCATCATGGCGGTGCGTCTACAAGACCCTGAAGACCACCACTCGGCGTTGTATGTTCCTCGTAACACTTTTATGGACATTGCCTTTTTGAAGCGCATCGTGCGTTATTACCTGTTGAGTAACCCGCGCCTCGCGACCCAGCGCCACGGTCATATGCGCATTGTCACCATGTTGTTTGAAACCTATTTGCAAGCGGTGTGTGAACGCAACGACCACTTGGTGCCAGCGCGGTTTAATAGGCGGCTCGAGGCACTGCCTGTAGGCACTGAACCCAGTGACGACGCCATCCGTTTGGCAGTAGATATCGTGGCGCACCTTACCGATGCCCAAGCGCTGAGTATGTACCGCCGTTTGAGTGGTATTGCCCCGGGAGCGATTTCTGACTTTATCGATGTGTAGGGCAATATGGCGGTCGGTGGGTCAGGTTGGTGGGTCAGCTGAGGCGTTAACGCTTAACGCCAATGGCGGATGGTGATGTGGTTAGCTCAGTTGGCCGGTATGAGTGTCTCGAGCACCTTACGTACGGCTACAAACTCTTGCTGGATAGCCGGAAGCAGGGTGTTGGCTTGGTCAATATCGCCTTGGCGGTAGTACTGTTCGGCTTGTGCTAAAAGCTCACCCAAGTGTTTTGCCCCCAACGTGGCACTGTTGGATTTGAGGCTGTGGGCGATGCGGCGGGCGGTGTCGGTGGGAGCTTCTCCATTATTGTTATCATTAATTTTACCCAACGATGTTAATTCCTCTAGCTTTTTGGGGGTTTCTTGCAAAAAAAGCCCCACAAGATCTGCGACAATATCAGGTTCGCCTTCCATTTGATAGGCTTTAAGTTCTTCTAGAAAACTGGTATCCACAATATTGCGTGCTGCGTCTGCAGCCGCGAGAGGAGTATCTGCTAAGGGTGCATTGGCTTGTGGAGCGGGTTGGTGATGACGGCTGCTTTCGGCTGGCATCGTAGGGGGGATGTCATTTGTTAGCTCACGTGCAGGGTCGTTGCTGGTTGTATCGATTGGATTATTGGCAGGGTTATTGGCAGGGTTGCTGGCAGGGTTGCTGGGACGGTTGCTGGGGTTGATGTTAACGGGGTGTTGATTGGTGCGTGTGTTGTTTGTTGTGTTGTTCGTCATGCCGTTGGTGGTAGTGGTAAGGGTATCGCGGTTGTTCGCCGTCATGCTGTTGGTGTCAGCCCTCGAGCTAGCTTCAGCGTGCGTGTCCGCATCGTCAAGGTAGCCGTCGTCAAGGTAGCCGTCCTCGAGGGGAATGTCCTCGAGCAAAATATCATCAAACGACACATCGTGAAAGATAATTTCTTCTTCTGCTGGTTGAGAGTCGTGGGCAGCCCGTTGCTGTTGTAGCTTTTGTAGTACCACTTCAACGGCTTTCTCGAGGGCGCTCACTAGTTGCGGTAGTTTCAGCGGTTTGGACAAATAGTCGTTCATGCCCGCTGCCAAACAGGCTTCACGGTCGCCGCGCATGGCGTTGGCAGTCATGGCGACGATGTGGGGTTGGGCAACGTCCATACGGCGGATGGTGCGGGTCGCCTCGAGGCCGTCCATTTCTGGCATCTGCACGTCCATGAGCACGATGTCGTAAGGCAGATTTTCGATGGCAGCGATGGCTTCAAGGCCGTTACTGGCCACATCTGCCCGAAAGCCCAACCGCCCCAACTGACCTAGTGCTACTTTTTGGTTGATGGTGTTGTCCTCAACGAGCAGTAACCGCAAGTTGGCTTGCGCTTGAATGTCGTGTTGGCTGCGCATGGTTGAAGGGTCGGTTTGACTGGGGTTAAACAGTTGCCGCAAGGTCTCAAACAATGATGGCACCCGTACGGGCAAGGTCATGGGGGTAGCATGCTCGAGCAAATGACGGTCTTCTTGGCGGCGCGAGGGTGCTCTAAGTAACACCACCGTATAGCGCGATGCCGCCCGCACCTCGGCTAAGATGTCGCTGTTTTGCTCGAGTGCACTGTCAAGGTCATCGTCGAGGCAGTCTCTATCGACAATCGTGACAGCGGCAGGTTGTCGTTTGAGGTGTTGTTTGAGCGCCTGCAAGTCGCTGACGGTGCGCGCTTGCATGCCCCAGTAGCTGAGTTGGGTCTCGAGCATGCGTATGACGTTGGGATTGCTGATAAGTAGTGCTACCTGTGAGCCTTGCAAAAAGCTCGGGTTGGGGGTGAGATAGGCCGCGTGTTGCCTGCCTTGGTAGGATGCCATCTTCACGGTGAAGTGAAACGTGGTGCCGACGCCTTCTTCGCTTTCTACCCACATGCGCCCTTGCATCAGTTCGGCCAGTTTGTGGCTAATGGCAAGCCCCAAGCCTGTACCGCCAAAACGCCGTGTGGTGGAGGCGTCTACTTGACTGAACGACTTAAACAAGCGGTGGATGCGGTTTTCGGGGATGCCGATACCGGTGTCTTGCACTTCAAAGTGGAAGGTGTTGTGTTGGTGGCAGGCTACCCGCACGATGATTTCGCCTTTTTCTGTAAACTTGACGGCGTTGCTGAGCAAGTTGAGCAGAATTTGCCGCAAACGGGTGATGTCGCCTGCGACCATAAACGGCACATCAGTAGCTAGGTGATACGACAAGTCCAGGCCGCGTTCGTTGGCTTTGGGGGCTACCAAGTCAAACGCGCTGCTGATGCACTCGTGCAAATCAAAGGGTTGTTCTTCAAGTTCCAAACGCCCGGCTTCAATTTTGGAAAAGTCCAAGATGTCGTTGATGATAGTCAGCAGGGCGTCGCCACTTTGCCGGATGGTCTGGGCGTATTCGCGTTGTTCGGTGGTTAATGGTGTCTCGAGCATCAACCCCGACATGCCGATGACCGCGTTCATGGGGGTGCGAATTTCGTGCGACATGTTGGCCAAAAACTCGCTCTTAGAGGCGTTGGCAGTTTCAGCGGCGTCTTTGGCGTCTTGCATTTCGTTAAACAAGTGATAGTTTTCAATTGCGCCCGCAATTTGCCTCGAGATAGTTTCGGCGAGTGCCAACTCAGCGTCACTAAAACTGTCCCGTTCAGCACTGGCGACGCCCAACGTGCCAATCACTTCACCTCGAGAAAGTAGGGGCATGAGGGCGAGGGCGCGCACGTGATACTTGCGCATGAGTTTAGCCGCTTTGGGTGAGGCCACTTGAGTGTCTGTTAGCACGAGTGAGCGCACGTTTTTGCGCACCCGCAGCGACAACATATGTCCTTCACCACTCAACAAGCGGGCGATACCGCGATGGTCTTTGCTGTACTCGGCAATCACCGTGATGGGTGTTTTGGGATTAGCTTTGGCAGCAGCACGCCTTTCTAAGGTGGCTTCGGGTGACGCCCCTGGTCTTCTGGCAAGCGAGCGGGCGGCTTTGCGGCGGGCAGCATCGCGCAGAGAAGGCGGTTGTGAACCTACAGGTGGCCGTTTGCTGGCAACCTCGAGCGCCGCTGGGGTAGCGGTTTCGGTAGCACCTGCTTGACGCATGCCTGTTTGCCCAACACCCATGTGGCGGCTGCTGGTTTGATGGCTGGCTTGCTGGCTGGCTTGATGGTTGGCTTGGGGGGTTTTGTTCAACGCAATACCTAAAGGGCTACCATCTTGGCGGGTTTCAAACAAGCTAATGGCGCTTTCGCGGGCACCAAACAGTTCTACGGTTTCGCGGGCGACAATGTCCAAAGCGCGGTCTAAGTTGCTAACTGACGCTACCGCTTGGGTGATGCGGTTAAGGGCTGCGAGTTGCCCAACCCGAAAGTTAAGTTCGTCAGTACGCTGACTGACGGTGCGCTCGAGGCTGCGGTTGTAGGTGGCAATTTTTTCGTACAGTTGGGCGTTTTCAATCGATACTGCCGCTTGGGCAGACAGCAGTTCTAAGACTTCTAAGTGCTCACTGCGAAAGGCGCTCGTCGCCAAATTGTTTTCCAAGTAGGCGAGGCCAATTAACTTGCCTTGGTTTTGCAGGGGCACCATCAAAATTGACTTGGGTTCATACTGGCGCACGTAAGCGTCTCGAGCAAAGCGTTCGTCGTGGCTGGCGTTGGCTAAGATGAGCGGTTTTTGGTTGTCGACTACATACTGCACGATTTGTTGTGGCACGCGGGTGTCAGCTTGGCCGTGGTCACTGTAGCTGGCCACGACGCGCCACTTGCTCACAGGTGTGGGGTCTTTGCTGGGGTCTTCGTTGCGGCGGTGGCTGGTGAGGCGTTGTTTGGTGGTTTTTTGTTCGCTGTCGTGGCGGGTGACGGGGCGCTCGAGCAGCAGATGGCCGTGCTGCGCGCCCGCATATTCAATCATCACCCCCATGAGTTTCTCTAATAACTGCTCTAAGACGATCTCACCAGAAATGGCTTGCGAGGCTTTCAGTACTGACGCCAAATCCAAGATATTTTGGCTGCCGGTGGTGGTGAGCATGGTGGCTTTGGTGTTTTTGAGGCTAAAACTCGTCGTCGTACCCGGGGTGAGCACCTGCGGAAAGGCTTCATCTAAGGCTTTGACTTTGGCTTTAGCGCCCCACTTGCTATACGCGTAGCGGGCTTCGCGCAGATAGATACGCCCGACGCGTTCGCGCCCCAAATCCAGAAAAAAGCGCCCGGTGCGTTCTAAGATGAGGGCTTCTTCATGCACAAAATTGCGTTCGTGGGCAATTTCAGCGGCTTGGTCAAACGCGCTCATGGCGTCAAAGGGTCTATCTAAAGCGGCTTGCCACAGCGCCCGCACAAAGTACACCCGGTGTCGGAAGTTCATCGGGGCGTCATCGGCCCAGGTGTTGAGGCGTTCTAAATCACGCTGGATACGCTGGGTGAAGGTGCGTTTTTCTTGCCTCGAGGCACTGGTGTAATTAGCAATGGCAGCGAGGGCACTATAGACATGAAAAATACTTTGTTCTGCTGTGCCGCGCACCACCTCGAGGTCAGCTTCGGCGTTGTAGATGGCCTCGAGCGCCCGCACATCATCATTAAAGGTATAAGCCACAAACGCTTGGAGCAAATACCAACTAAAACGCACCCGGCGGTTGCGTTGGGCATCGGGCGAAAGTGGTAAGGCTAAGTCTTCGACGTAGGGCAAGCTGAGTAGGGTGGCGCTTTGTTTAACCAAATCGACTTGCCACAAGTCGGGCATTTGCTTGAGCACCCGAATGGCTTCGCTTTGTTCTACGCAGTCACGAATGACGGTTTCTAAGTCTTTACCGACCCAAAAGCCCAGCGTGCAGTAGGCGCTCGCGGTGCGGGCAGCGTACTCGAGGTTACCTGTGGCCAACGCTTGCTGTTGCACGCTGCTCAGCTCCGTCAAAACATTGCGTTGGTGTTCGCGCCAAGGCCGCAAGTAATGCGCGACGATAAAGCGAATCTCCGGTTCGGCGTAAGCGGTGTGGTGTTCTTCTAGCAGGCTGAGCGCCAACGCACCAAACATCGACCCCCGTTCACGGTCTTCGAGTTGCGAAGACACCAACATGCCAAACAGCGCATAAGCACTGACCGAACTCGGGGCGTTGCCGTGCTCGAGCGACAAGTCTAAGTGCTTAAGGGCAATAAACGTCGCCAAATTGGGTGCAAAGGTCATGGCGGCAAAAAACACGCTCGAGAGCACCCGTTGGGCGGCCATCATGTAAGGGTCGGTCATGAGCGGCAGGTTTTTAAAGTCTTGTGGCCGCCAGTCGCCAATGGCTTCGTGCATGTCTTCTAGGGCGATGCGGGCTTCGCTGGCCGTTGCCCGCCGGGGCAAGTTGACCCCAAACAGCGTCAAGACTTCGCGGGCTTTGGCAATGGCTTGCTGCGGTTGTTGTTGGGCTTTGTACGCTAGCACCTGCATTTCATAGACGCTGACTTTATCGAGCAGGGTTTTGGCTTCGCGAATCACCGTGTTGGCTAGGCGTTCTAAGTCGTCAAAACGGGCGCTCAAATAGGCGGCTTCGCAGGCTTGGCTGTGCAGCGACAAGGTGAGGTCGTAGTAGGTTTGCCAACTGCCCGCAGGTAGGAGCTCGAGGCCCTTACTACAGTAGAAATACGCTGAACTGTACGCCGCTGACCACTTGGCTTTTTTGCCCGCCATGAGGTTAAGGAGCGCCAAGTCGTTGCGGTCACTTTGTTTGTCGATGATGTCTCTTGCCAAGTTGAGTTGGTTGACGATATCGAAAATGCGTGCTTCCCGTTCGGCCATGGTGGTGCTATCGAGCAGCAAACGCCCGATGCGCCTGTGCCACTGGGCGCGTTTTTCCGCTGGTAAGCGGGCTTGGATGGCTTGTTGCAGGTCGTTGTGGCTGAATTTAAAGTCGGGTTGGTTGTTGTTGTTATCTTCTTCGCCGTGCTCGAGCTGCACGAGTAGCCCCTGAGCGACGGCTTCGAGCAAACTGTCGTGCAATTTGTCAGCTGGCAGGGCGCTCACTAAGCTCAAGGTGTCACTTTCAAAACTCGTCCCCAAGCAAGCAGCCAGTTCGAGCAGCTCGAGTAAGCTTTCGTCCAAACGGTCTAAGCGTTGCCGCAACAAGCCCACGACGTTGGTGGTTAAGTTGCGCGCCGCGATGGTGTCAAGTTGCCAGTGCCAGCGGCCTTGTTCGTAGTCAAAGTGGATGTCACCTTCGGCGTGGCAGGTCTGCAAAAACTGTCGCACAAAAAAAGGATTGCCCGCCGTTTTTTGCAATACCACTTTGGCCAGTTCGTTCAGTTCAGCACTATTACGCTTGCTTTTGAGCATGTCGTGTAACAGTGCTTTGATGTCGTTTTGTTGCAAAGGGTGGAGCTCGAGGTGCTCGTAGCGCCCGCCTGCTTGTTGCAAGTCTTGCAAGCTGATAGCAAGTGGGTGTTCAGGTGGCAGTGCGCCTTCTTGACGGCAGGCCACCACGATGAGTAACGCTTGATGTTTGCTGCTTACCAGGGCTTCAAGCAAACTGGCTGAGGCTTTGTCGAGCCACTGGGCGTCATCGAGAAACAACACCAGCGGGTGTTCGGGTTTAGCAAAAAAGTTGACCAGCGCTTTGAAGGCTTGCCGCAAGTGGTGTTGGGCTTGTACGTTGGGAATGGCGTCGCTGTCTTGGGGGGTGTTGCGCACCAACTCAGGTAACACCTCGCTGAGAGCGTGACGGCTGTCGCCTAGGTGCTCGAGCAAGGTTGCGTCTACTCCGCCTGCTTGCCGCAGCAAATCGCGACAGGCTTCGATGATGCCACTGTAAGGCACATCGCGCTGCAATTCGTCAAAGCGTCCGGTGGCCAAATACCCGCGTTTGGTGGCCACATGCGGATAGAGGCTGCGGGCGAGAACCGTCTTACCAAACCCCGCTTGGGCAGTAATCAGTACCAACTGACTGCGCCCTTGGGCGGTGTGCTCGAGGGTGGTGTGTAGGTATTCTTGATGGTTGCTGCGGCCATACAACTTGTGGGGCAAGGTAAATCGGTCAGAGACATCGTGTTGCCCCAACAAAAAGGGATTGATGTGGCCTTGTTTTTGCCACGCTGCCGCGCAGTGCTCGAGGTCACGCAATAAGCCATACGCCGACTGGTAACGGTCTTCGGGGTTTTTGGCGAGCAGCATCACGATGATATTAGAAAGCGCCAACGGAATATCAGGGTTGAGCACATGAGGTGGACGTGGCACGCGGGCAAGGTGCGCGTGAATCAGCTCCATGGCGTCGTCGCTTTCAAACGGCAAAAACCCTAGTAGCATCTCGTAGAACGTCACCCCGAGCGAGTAAAAATCGCTGCGGTAATCCAAGCTGCGGTTCATGCGGCCACTTTGCTCGGGTGAGATATACGGCAGTGCGCCCTCGAGCGCGCTAGGGCTCAGCGCTTCTAAGGGCTGTTCGGAAATGCGTGTTGCAATCCCTAAGTCAATGATTTTAAGATTGCCTGTCTGCGGATGCCACACCACATTGGCAGGCGTTAAATCCTTGTGAATGATTTGCTGTTGGTGCAAACTGGCTAGGTGCTTGGTGATTTTGGTAGCCACATGTAAAAACGTCGGCACGTCCAAAGGGCCTTCGCGCAAGACATTACTCAGGGCGTCGCCACCAAAGTCTTCAAGAACCATCACCAAACTGTGCATAAAAGGTTCTAAGGCATAGGCTTTGACGACCCCTTCAAGCTCGAGGGAACGAAGCAAAGCATACTCCCGTTGAAAGCGTGCTGTTTCTGCTGAGGTCGGGTATTCGCGGTTCAGTAACTTCAGGACAACTTGCTTGCCGTCGCGGTTGCGTTCTGCCCGATAGACAAGGGCGTTGATACTCTCAGAGAGAAGGGCAAAAACCTGATAACCCGGTAAATCAACCACAAGCGCCTCCGCAGTGATTCACCATGGGGTGGTTGAGACAATTATGTGTACAATATTGATGGTTGTGTTGTGATGAAAAAACACCTAGCCAGCGTAGTGGGTAACCCGCAGCTTGCTGGTTACGTGCATGAAAACATGCTCGAGGTAGGGGCTTTGGCGCGGCAAACACGCCAACAGACATGCTTGAAGCAACAGACATTTCTGAAATAGGTGTCATCAGGGTAGTAAGCATCATCAAGGTAGTGCCAGCAAACGCACATTGCCCCATGCCGACAAGTAAAACCCATACAAACGCCATCAGCCACATTGTCGGCATTATTGTTTCAGGCAGCGTTGCCTCTGGCATTGTTGTTTCAGGCAGCGTTGTCTCTGGCATTATTGTTTCAGGCAGCGTTGCCCGCATCGCCACAAGGGCAGAAGTAGAGACAGAACCCATCACCACGACCAAAGCAGCATCAACGTGAGAGATGTGAACGTGAAAGACATTAACCATTCTAGCAATAATCCCATCGACAATGATTACAACAGGTACTGCTTGGTTCATGGTGTGTGCTGTCCAAGATTGTGCTGTCCAAGGTGTTGCAACATTGTATTTTGAGTGTTCGTGTACACCATTGTGTTCGTATACCCCCACGCGCTCACGCTGACGCGCCCACCAGGCGACTTTCTTGTTGCGTAAGACCAACACAACCCACCAAAACGGCTACAGACAAGATGGCTACAGACAAGATGGCTACAGACAAGATGGCTACAAAAAGGACGAATGAGCAGTCGATAACTAAAACGATTATCGAACTGACCATCAAGCTCACGACCAAGACGTCGCTAGCAGTTGCCACAGGATAATCGCCACAGAATGCTGCAAAGCACCGTTTTGAGCACACCGTCTTAAGCACACCGTCTTAAGCACGTTGAAGCCATTGTGCTTATCATCATCATAAGCATTTTTGGGGCATCTGAGAAGGATAAGTATTACCCTGGTTGTTAGTAGGATGCTAAGCGCATATCTTTAGGGTACTGCCAATAAATAACAACAAAACAACACCAGCGCGTTGCGGTTGAACGCGTTGGGGAAAACGTGGCTCGAGGTCTCGTTGCGGTGTTGTAGGCGCTTTGGATAAAGCAGTATCAGTGTGTCACTCGTTTTCGGCTATTGTGGCTGTTATAACTCAGGTTATAAAAAACCGCACATGCTCTCAATCACCGTACACACGCCAGTCCCTGTGCGTCGATGTTTGCTATCATCTGCGCTGAAAACCCCGGTAAACGCGCCAAATCGCTCACCAAAGCATAAGGACGGTTGCGCACAATTTGGTCAGCCCGAAAGAGCGTCACGCCAGCCAAGTGACTGAGTTCGCTGAGGCTGGCTTGGTTGAGGTCGACGCAGTTGCTAGCCTGCCTCGCCGACACAGCCGGGGTGCTAGGGGTCACAGACAAATCCATAATGCCGCTGTTACTGGATGTAACCGTGGTTGTGTTTGGCGTACCTGTGGTCACGTTGACGCTGATATTGGCTGCTGAACCGGACGTCGGTGTGCTACCGACTAACAACGCTTCACACGCTACGCCGTCACCATCACCATCAAGTTGGCGGGCGCTGGCGCTGTCGGGGGCAAGGGTTTCTAAGAACGCTTGGGCGTCTTCCCAACTAGCGAAACTGTTGCAGCGGCGCTCGAGCAGTAACACTTCACAAAACACCCCATCACCATCTTCATCAAAGGCTGCCCGTTGGTTGAGGGGTAGCTGCGCCCCAAACGCTTGGGCGTCATCCCAACTGGCAAAGTCCTGACAACTGCGGGCTGTACCGGTGATGACTCGCGTCGTTCCTGCTTCACCCGTGGTGGTTGTGGTGGTCACAGTCGTCGTGATGCGGCGGGTAGGTGTACCCATCGTGGTCGTTCCTGTTGTCGTTCCTGTTGTCGTTCCTGTTGTCGTTCCTGTCATGGTGTCACCAAGCAAACGTAAATTGAGGCGACCTTGCCGTTGTGGTGCCCCAACCCGGCGCAGTCTGGCTTCGTCAAACGACAACGGCGTGGGGGCACGTTCTCCGATGCGGCTCACATCAATCGTGGCTACCGAAGGCGGCACACTCACTGAGGCGGTAGTCGTTGGACGAAATACGTTTTGGCTAGATGTAGCTGTAGCTAGCCCAGCATACCCCTGACCGCCGAGCAAGCGGTTGACTTGGCTGAAGCGTTGTCCGTTGTAGGACCAGCGGCCTTGACCGTCGAGCACGTAAGCGTAACCTTGAATGTTACCTGCAACGTCCCGAGGCGGATCAGTGACCTCGAGCCACACCCCCCGGCCACTCAAAAGCCGCCCCAGAATGACCGCCGCATCACTTTGTCCGCGCACGTCCAAACCAACGAGGCGCACTGTTTCGTCGTAGTCGGGTAAGTCAATCACAAACCGTTCACCATCGACGACCCGCACCATTTCAAACGGGCCGAACAATTCACCTCGCGGCACCAAATCTTGTGACCAGGCCACCGCGCCCACACTTGCTAGCAAAAAAAGCACAACAACACGCATAATCCGCTTATACCCGCTTGCACACCTTCTGTCTGTAAAGTTAGCAGCATCTGATGTGTCATGATGAGCCTAATGATGGGGTGTGATGCTTGTGGGTGACGACCAAAAACCTGTGCGTGTGGGGCTTACGGGCAATATCGGTTCGGGCAAGTCGGCAGTGGCAACACGGTTGGCAGCCAAGGGTGCTGCGGTAATTGACGCTGATGTTCTCGCCAAAGAAGCCACCTCTGACCCAGACGTGCTTGCCCGCATTGCTGAAACCCTCGAGGAGAACTTAGTAAAAGACGGGCAACTTGACCGCCAAGCAACAGCAGCGTTGGTGTTTGACAACCCGGAGGCTAGGGCGCGTCTCAATAGCATCATTCACCCTTGGGTAGCAGATGCTCGAGATACCCGTGAACACGCCTTACAACAAACCACAAACCCACCAAGGGTCATCGTGCACGATATTCCTCTGTTGTTTGAAACGAACCAGCAAGATGATTTTGATGTGGTGGTGGTAGTAACGGCACCGCTCGAGCAACGCATTGCCAGGGTTCAGGCTCGTAGTCAGTTACGTGACGAAGACATTCGCGCTCGCGACGCTGCCCAGATGCCGCTTGCTGACAAAGCCGCCCGTGCTGATGTGGTGATTGATAACAGTGCTGACCTTGCTAGCTTGGAAAAGCAGGTAGATGACGTGTGGGACAAGTTAACTCGAGGGTGATAGCATGAAAAAACCCCTCGAGGGAGGGGCATTCACATTGTGATTTTGTTATTTACCTTTGTTACTTACCGTAGTCGCTTAAGCGACGTCCGCAACAACGTTAACCGTGATTTCAATGGGTACATCGGGGTGCGGTTTGTAAATCACTTGATACTGACCCAAATTTTTGATGGGGTGGGTAAGGTCAAGTTTGCGGCGATCAATTTCAACTTCAAAGGTTTCTTGCATGGCATCAGCGACGTCTTTGTTGCCCACCGAACCATAAATACGTTCTTCGCCAGCGCGCACTTTAATTTCGATACTAGGTTCTTCGCCGAGCATGGTTTTGAGGCGTTCGCTGTCGGCTTTGCGCTCAGCGAGTTGCTTGGCGCGTTGTTCTAAGCGGGCGTCCAACTCGGCTTGGTTGGCTTTGGTTGCAGGCAGGGCTAAGCCGTTGGGAACGAGATAGTTGCGGGCATAACCCGGTTTGACGCGCACGATTTCGCCAGCGTCACCAAGGTTATTTACGGGTTCTAACAAAATAATATTCATGTTTTCCTCACACTGATTGGGATTGCGCCTAAGGTAGTTAGCTAATGGGGTTCGCTCTCAGGCACTCAGGGGTTTGCACCTAACAAAGCACTTAAAAGGGCAAGTCTTCTTCCGGCGGAAACTCTTCGTCGATGTCCAAGTTGCTACTAGGCGCAGGTGCACTCGCTGGACGGGGGCTACTCGCTGGGTTACTGGCTGGGCTACTCGCTGCTGGGCTACTCGCTGCTGGGCTACTGGCTGCTGGGCGGTTGCTACCTGGGCGCTGCAAGAATTCAACCCGACTGCCTTCGATGCGGTCTTGATAACGCTTGTTACCGTCATTATCGGTCCAGTTATCGGTAACAAGTCGCCCTACGACCAACACGGGGTCACCTTTTTGCAACTCTCCACACGCTTCAGCAAGTTCGCGCCACACTTGAATGTCAACGTAGTGCACGCTTTCTTTATCTTGGCCACTGCGGTCACGGTATTGCTCATTAACAGCGACACTCAAGCGCGTTACTGCACTGCCATTGGGGGTGTAACGCAATTCTGCGTTGCGGGTTAGGTTGCCAATGACCGTCACTGTGTTGAGGGCGTTGTTAAGGCGTGCCTGACCGCGAGCATCAATAGCAGTTGCCTCGCTGCCACGCGTGCCAAAACCAAGGGCTTCCACCCGAATGCCATTGAGATTGAGGGCGCTGCGCTTTTGTCCACCTTGGTCTTCCCAACTACGATAGTTGAGACGGGCATCAACAAAAATTGGCATACCTTCATCGAGTTGTTCGGCGAGAATTTCTGCTTGCTTAGCAAACACCGTCACGCGGTGATACCACGCAAGGTCGTGCATCTTCCCATCGTCACCTAAAACATGGTCAGTACCAGCAAGTTGAATGTCCATAATAGCCAAACCGCCTGCGGTGTAGCGAAGTTCGGGTTTTTGGGTGACCGTGCCAATGAGTTGGACGCTATTGAAGCCTCGAGCCATGCTCCCCTCCTAATGAATACTTACTGGCTGGCGCTTTCGCGTGGTTTGGGGGCTTTGCGGGTGCGCCACTCAGGCCGCTCACGAGTAATGAGCACACGCATGATGTTGTCACGTAACTTGAGGGCATCTTCGAGGGTGCGGGGGGTACTCGTCGGCAAGCTGAGTTTGTAAATGATGTAATAACCATCGTTGAGCTTGCGAATAGGATACGCCAAACGGCGATTACCCCACTCGTCCATTTCCGTGATGCTGCCGCCGACGCGCTCAATTTGGTTGGCGATGGCGTCTTTTTCGCTACCAACGCGGCTTTCGTCGAGGTTAGGGTCAAGAATAACATTCAAATCATAGGTTGCATTTACGTCTGCCATGAAAACTCCTTTGATGCGCTGTTGTGATGTCACTGTTTTGATGTGCTGTGAGTGTGTTTTGGTGTTTGATGCGCTGTATTTGATGCGCTCTACACGTGACATATTATGCGTCATGTGCTGCAAGTCTCAAAACCAAATCTCAAAACTAAGCCTCAAAACGTTGTGAAACGCTTGGATACACGCGCTGGTGTAAAAAAATAAAAAGCCTTGCCGCGCTAGAAACGCATTGACGCAAACACACAAAAGCGCGTGTACGTCTTGTCACCGGCGCAAAGCAAGCCTGCCATCAAATGGCCGCAACTGACAATTCTAACATGCTTAGCCGCCGCTTGGGAAAAAGCGCAATACCTGTCCGGCAATCGAAAAATACACCAGCAGTCCAATGGCATCAGCAATGGATGCTACCAAAGGGCCACTAGCACTGGCTGGGTCTAAGTTGAGGCGAATCAGTAAAAAGGGTAGTGACATGCCCAGTAAATTGGTAATGAATAGCATCGCCACCATACTCAGTGATACCACCATGCCAATAGCGAAACTACCGCGCAGCATCCCCAAAAAAAATGCCAACATGCCCAGTGTTAACCCGAGAGCCAAACCAACGAAGATTTCTCGAGCAAAGGCACGCCACCACTGGGGTAACTCGATGTCACCAGTGCCAATGGCACGAATCATGAGTGTTGCTGATTGCGACCCGGTGTTGCCTGCTGCGCCGATGAGCAGGGGAATAAAAAAACTGAGGGCAACCGCTTGTTGTAAGACGTCTTCAAAAGTAGCCATGACGCCTGAAGAAAGCAAACTGACCAACACGAGTGCGGCAAGCCATCCCACCCGACTGCGATACAACCGCCAGATGCTGGTTTGCCAATAGCCCGTTTGAAAGGGCACGACGGCAGCAGACAGTTGGAAGTCTTCGGTGATTTCTTCTTCGGCCACGTCAAAGACATCATCGACTGTCACCATGCCAATTAAGATGCCTGCTGAGTCCACCACAGGCAACGCCACGCGGTTGTAGCGTTGAATCATGTAGACGGCTTCTTCGCGGTCTTCATAGGCGCTAATGGCCACAAACGAATAGTCCATGAGTGACTCAACGGTAGCGTCAGGGTCAGCCAGGATGAACGTTTTAAGAGCTAAGGCGTCAATGAGTTTCCAGTTGTTGTCATGTACGTAAATAATGTCGATAGTCACGGGCGATTTGCTTTTGTTGCGAATGTGGGTAAGCGCCCTAGTTACCGTCCACTCAGGGCGCACAGCCACGTAATCGGGAGTCATCAAGCGCCCGACGCTTTCCTCGGGGTAGCCGAGCAGTTGGCGGGCTTCTTTGAGGTCTTCGGGGCTTAAAAAATTAAGTAGCCGCTGCGTGACTTGACCGGGTAATTCCTCTAATAACTCCGTGCGCTCATCAGGTTCTAAGTCGGCTAGCAACCTTTTGACTTCTTGGTCATTGAGTGCCGACAGCAGATTGTCGCGGTCGTCGGCTTCAAGGTAGGCAAACACATCGGCGGCTAGGTGCTTGGGCAGCGCCCGAAAAAATAGCACCCGGTCAGGTCTATCAAGGGTGAGTAGCACCTCGACCAGTTCAGGCACGACCAATTCTGGTTCAATCCACTCAATGCGTTTACTAGACAGGGCTGCCCAGCGTTTTTCGGCGATGAGTTGGCGAATCTCTTCAGAGAGTAGCGTATTTTCAAAAATAGGGAGGGTGTCCGTTTCCATAGCGCCTCCTAGTTGTTACAAGAACGTTTTTACAAAGTTGCTTTTACAAAAGCGTTAGCTCACAAGTAGAATATGTTAATCGTCGTCATTAGTAGCTCGAGCACTCGAGCAACAAGCCCGCTCACCATAACAAGGTCAGCCAGCAACATGCCGTGTTGGGTGAAGGTTTGCTAAGCTCGAGCCAGTTTTGCACACTAACGTTGGTAAAATACGACGTTGGCAAAAAAGCTAGACATTACGTCCCTGATATTCCCCAAATATCCCGCATAACAGCAACATCATCTACACGCAATATAATTACTTGTCACACTTGCTACACGTGTGACCCCAACGAACTTCTCCTAGAAACCTCCCCTAGAAACCTCCCCAAGAAATCTCGAGGTATTTTTTTGTGACCACCAACACGTCTCAAGTGGATCAACACCCAGCCCAACAAGACGCAGCCTTTGAACCGCCTGTGAGCAACCTGCCTACCAGCATCAAAATCATCGCTGTGGTGTTTTGGCTTTGTTTGGTAGCAGGGTTTTGGCTCTATGCTCGTGCGCAAGATACTAGCTTGGTGGTGCAACTTGCCAACCTCATTGATGCCCTACAACAGGGATGGTTGGGGCCGTTGGTGCTGTTTTTGGTCTACATGGTGCGCCCGTTTGTGCTTGCACCTGTTACCTTTTTGACCTTGCTTGCGGGGTTTTTGTATGGGGCAGTAGGTGGCTACACCCTGGCGATGGTGGCACTGCTGGCCTCAGCGATGATTGTTTACGGCGTAGGGATGCTAGCAAGCCGCAGTGCGTACCGCTTGTCACAGCGTCCGATGATTGCCAAATTGCGCGACAATAGCTTTGAGACGGTGCTCATCAGCCGTTTGTTGTTCATTCCCGGTGACATCACCAATTACTTGTGTGGGCTATTGCGGGTGGACGTAAAAGCCTTTTTGTGGGCATCATTCATTGGCGGCACGCCTGGGGCGCTCATGGTGATTTTGGTGGGCGCGTCCATCGAAGGTGATTTTGAAACCCGTAGCATCAGCTTAAGACCTAGTTACTTGATTGTGTCGGCGCTACTGCTGGTGTCGAGTTTACTGTTGTCGCAATACTTGCGTAAGCGTAACCGCGACCTAACGCCCCCTGTTTCCCCTGAATCAAACGCTGATTAAATCCCTTGGAAATTCTACGTGTCATTAGTATGTGTCATTAGTTGGTGATGTTCCCCAATGTTATATCGACATCAATCGCGTTCAAATTTGTAGACGTCAATCATGAAAAGGCTACCTGATTATATCTCTGACTAAACCTCTGACTAAACCAGTGCATCAACCAGCAAAAAAACGAGCCTACTCGTAAGTAGACTCGCGTGAAAGATGTGTTGCTGGTTACGCCAGTTATTTAACGAGGGCTTGCCGTTTGTCCTCGAGGCTTTGCATCAGTGAATCAAACGAGGCTGCAAACTTATCGACACCGTCGTCTTGCAATTGCTCGGTGATGGCGTCGAAGTCGATGTTGAGCTGCTCGAGCTTTGCCATGCGCTGTTTTACGCCGTCTAGGTCTGTCTCGAGCGTCGGTGCTGCTGTGCCGTGATCTTGAAAAGCCGTCAGCGTTTGTGGGGGGACAGTATTAACGGTGTGTGCGCCAATCAAACTGTCAACATAGAGCGTGTCAGCATAAGCGGGGTCTTTGGTGCCGGTGCTTGCCCACAGGGGACGTTGTACTTTGGCACCTTGGTCAGCTAATTTCTCCCAGCGTGCCCCAGAAAATACCTCTTTGAAACGCTGATAAGCGGCTTTGGCGTTGTCGATGGCGATGTGTCCGCGTAAGCTAAAAGCGTCATCGCTGCCAACTTTGTCAAGTGCATCATTGACGGCACTGTCTACGCGGCTAACGAAGAACGATGCCACTGATGCTACTTTAGAGACGTCACCACCGCTAGCAGCCAGTTTTTCCAAACCGCTGATGTAGGCTTCAGCGACAGCGTCGTAGTGCTTGAGGGAAAACATCAACGTAACGTTGACGTTAATGCCTGCGGCGATGGTCTCGGTGATAGCGGGAATGCCTTCGGGGGTCGCTGGAATTTTAATCATCACGTTGGGACGGTTAAGGGTCTCAAAAAACCGTTTGGCTTCAGCAATGGTGCCTTGGGTATCTCGAGCAAGCAAAGGGCTTACCTCGAGGCTGACGTAACCATCTGCGCCGTTGGTTTGCTCATACAAGGGTTTCAGCAAGTCTGCTGTGCGGCGAATGTCTTCAATGACCAAGGCTTCGTAAATGTCGTTAGTGCTTTTGCCTTGGGCGGCTAAGGTTTGTATAGTGTCGTCGTAGTCGTCACCTTGGCCGATGGCTTTATCAAAAATCGTCGGGTTGGAGGTCACCCCACGCACGCCTGCGTCAAACAGGGCTTGCATTTCGCCAGACTCGAGCATGCTGCGGCGCATGTTGTCGTACCAAAGGGACTGTCCGAGGTCGGTTAGTTGTTTGATGTTCATAAATGTCCTTCCTTATTTTGTATGTTTCGTCCTGTGGATGATGCGCGTGGCGTGTCATCTTCGCGTGGCGTGTCATCTTGAGGCGTCTTTCGTCTTACAGGGTGTACTTACGGAGTGTAGGTTATGTATAGCACGATGAGAAGCACGTATGGCGTCAGTTCGCTTGTCAGGTCTCAAAGTGCGCTGCTCGAGCGACCTACCTCTGAACGACCATCTCTGCGGTTCATTGCCATCGTCCTGTCATTTCTGCGGTTCATTGCCACTCATTGCTACCGTCCTGTCGTGCCACAGAAAGTGTCATGTGTGACAGTGATAATGTCACCATAAAGACGACGGTGCACTTTGGCCGTCAACTGCAGAACACATGCTTTGCTGAAGTCACGCCGAAGTCATTTGTCGCTGTCTTTTGGTACTATTTTAATCTCTTAATATAAAATATTGGAAAGTGACACTGTCAATCTACGCTGTCAATCTATACTGTCAATCTGTTGACCCTAGGGCGTGATATTTCGTAAAGCGATGATTGTGCCTAGCAACTTGCGTCACGATTTGTGACACAATAACGACTGTGAAGGCTCGAGGCATTATTGCACTGGTTATAGCCGCGCTACTTGGGGGGGCGTCGTTTGCCGTCACCAAAGATGCGCTGAGTAGTCTACCTCCGTCGCTACTGGTGGCGTTGCGGGTGAGTTTGGCCACCTTGGTATCAGTTGGTATTATTCCGCGCAGCCGCACGATTACCCCCGGTATCATCTTGGGGGTGCTGGCGTTTGCGGGCTTGGCGCTGCAAACGGTTGGCTTAATGAGCACGACAGCTACCAAAGCGGGTTTTATTGCCGGTTTTGCGGTGGTGCTCACCCCGCTGATGTTGGCGTTACTGACGCGGACGCGTCCGTCCCTGCGGGTGTTGTTTGCGCTGTATGCGGCGTTGTCGGGGTTGGCACTGCTCACCTCTAACCCGCTCACCTTTACGTTGGGTGATGTGTGGGTGCTAGCTGGGGCACTGTTTTATGCGCTGTATTTGGCCTATTTGAGCCGCGTGGCACGGCAGCATTCGGCGTTGGTGTTGAGTGCGGTGCAGTTGTGGCCGATGGTGGTGCTAGCGTGGTTGTGGGCGCTGCCAGAACTGCCTTATCTTGAGCCTATTCCCACGACCGTCTTGTGGCAACTGGCCTTTTTAGGGTTGATGGTCACGGCCTTGGCGGCGTTTTTGCGGGTGTTGGGGCAACGCAGTGTAGCGCCTTTTTTGCCGCCGCTGCTCTTGTTGCTCGAGCCCCTTGCTGCAGCGGGGGTAGCGACGTGGTTACTCACAGAACGCTTGCCTATCACGGGTTATGTGGGTGGTCTACTCATTATGGTGGCCATGCTCCTTGGTGACTTTCGTTGGCAGCGCCGTAAACCGACGAGTAGTGACCGTTTTATCGCCATATTTATTGATATTGGGGCGTTTGCGGTGGGTTCTGGGCGGCTAGCCACTGACACCTTGCATGATTTGTTGGCTGCGCGTCTCAAAAACGGGGTGCGCCGTAGCGATCACGTTGAAGCTTTGGCGGCTGAGCGTTATGCGTTACTACTAGCAAGCACCGGTGACCGCAGCGATGCCCGCCGTGCTGCTGGGCGCATTTTGGCGATGTTGCGAGCACCCTTTGACGATGAACGCAGTGAAGTGGCTGTGCCACCTGAAGGTGCGGTGATGTTGGGTACGAGTGGCTACCGCAAAGTGTATCAAGCGTTGCAAGCTGTGCCCAAAGAACGCGGTGAACCGATTAAGAGCAGCCCAGAATATCGGGCGTATGTGCGGGCGCTCGAGTTTTTGCGGCGCGACGCGGATATGCGTTGGGGCTTGCAAGGTAACGCTTTTGTCACTGTGTACACCCCCCTTGCCAAGGTGCGTGAGGTGCTACCGGAACCGGTTGCGGCGATTACGGCAGCTCGAGCTGACCTACTGTGGAAACACCCCGAGCGCGGCGATATGGACACCAGCCAATTTATGCCCTTAGCCATCACCACGGGGTTTGCGAGCCGTTTGGAATTGCACCTGCTAGAACGGGTGCTAAACGCGTTGGCCGCTTCGCCACCTGCAGCCAGTCCGCATCCGCTGGCGTTTGTCATCGTGCCTTTGCCCGTTAGCCTGCTGGCGCCTGAAGGCATTGACCGGGTGCGTGTGCGCTTGTCTGCTACGAACGTCGACCCTGCTAGGCTCAAGTTTGCCCTCACCGAAGACACCATTGCTGCTAACCTCGAGCGCGTCAGTGACGCCCTAGCTGACTTAGCGAGTGCAGGGGTTGGGTTGGTGCTGCAAGCGTCTTTGGCACTCGATGACGACGGCATTTTGAAAGCCCGTCAATACTTGCCGTTACTACCCATTGATTTTGTCAGTGCGCCCGCTGAGGTGCTGCTAGCAGCACGTCCCCTAGAACCCCCTACCGCGCCTAGCGATGATGTTGCCGCGACGCAAGCCAAGCGGGACTTTGCTAAAAAACAACAACAATACGAAGCCCGTTTGGCGCTCGAGCAACTCACCGACTTCCTCGATGCTAAATTGATTGCCCTCGCTGCTAGGGGCGAACAACTCAAGCCCTTGCAAAGCAGTGCGGCTGTTTTGGTAGACACTGACGTTTTACCTGCTCACGAAAGCCTCGATGAGGTGTCAGGTGATCGCTGAAGCCTCAGGTGAATATACGGGTAAATACGAACGTGAGATGGTTCAACGTTTGTTAAAGCCGCTGCGCCTCACCGCTAACGCCGCTTTTAACCGCGGTTTGCTACATTGACAGATGTGTTACGCTTTGCGCTTCTTGCCATGTCCGTGTTGCTCGTAGGCCTCATCAGCCTGACGTTACTGCCGCGCACCGAACCAACCGTGCCAGCAGCTACCATTACCTTGTTATCACCCTCACTGACGCTTTACCCACAAGCCGATGCTGACGCTGTGTGGCACTTTGATGCCGAACGCGCCCAGTACGACCCCAACGCCCGCGAAACGGTCTTAGATACGATTACCCAAGGCGAACGCGTCGAAAATGGCGAAGTGGACTTCACCCTCGAGGCAAGTAGCGTCACTATCGACCGCCGCGATAACTTGCGCAGTGATGCTATGTATGTTCACCTGCTCGATAGCAACTGGTATTTGGATATGGTGGCCAAAGCCGACAGGCAGGTGCTCATCGATCAGTCGCGGGGCAAGTTTGAAGTGCCGCAACTCACCTACACCGGTGACGGCATCGGTGAAAGCCGCGACGAAAACGTGCGCATGAATTTTGACCTCACCGACTTTGAAGCGGGCGGGCCAGACACCATTGGCTACAACACCTTCCGTGATGACGGCTTGGACTAGTCGCTGTTAGGTGTTTGGTGTGTTCTTTTGCTGATGCTGCCAGCCTGTTTCTCTGTTGTAATCATGGCTCTGGGGCAAAAGGTACGTATTAGTGATGTCTGGAGTGATATCCAGCGTGAGCATGCTGTAACGCCTTGACAGGTGCGGTCGTACAACGTTACAAACTACGCGTTACAAACTATGCGTGGATACAACGTTTATAAAATTTAGTCAATAATGTAGTTAATAATTAATTTAAATACTTGAGGAGACACGTCATGTTGAATCGATTGAAATACGGGTTTGTGTTGTTGGGGATAGTGGCGTTGGTGAGTGCTCAGGATGCTCCGGATTTGCTCGAGCGCATCATCACTATCACCTACGACGGTGGCAACCGTGCTAGCCCCGACTTGCGTTTTGGCCCTTACGAATACAGCCACCCCGATTCAGAAGGGTTGGTGGCTACAGTTTCCAACTTGACCATTTACGGTTCCGAGGCCACCTTAGAAGCCCCTCAAGGGGTGATGATTGCTGATGCCGAAGGGCAACGCCAAGCCAATTTTGCGGGCGGTGTGCGGGTAGTGCGCGGCAGAC
>CAZKAZ010000035.1:37455-52984 GCA_964550765.1 uncultured bacterium
GAACTGGCTTACGACGAGTCCACAGGTTTGGGGACGCTCGAGCGCAATGTCGATATCTTGGTAGGACCGCCCCCCGAACGTGCTGACCAAGGTGATGTCACTATCACCGCCAACAGTGTTACCTTCGACGTAGACACTGACGTGAGCACCAGCCGAGGGGATGTCTTGCTGATTAATGGCAACCAACGCGCCGAAGCCGAAGAGCTTATCTACGAAGAAGCCCGCGACCTAGCCAAGTTGAGCAGTTCTGGGCGGCAGGTGCGTGCTGTGCGGCAAAACGACGAAGGTGAACTCATCATTGTAGCTGACGAAATCCGTACCCTCACCCAGACCGACAGCCTGCTCGCGGTGGGTAATGTCATCATCGTGGACGGCCCTATTCGCAGCATGGGTGACGTGGTGTTTTTCGATGACGCCACTGACCGCGCCGAAATCGTGGGCAGTCCAGCAACCTCCCAAGAACGCGACGATCAAGGCGAACCCCTCTTTGAAATTTCTGGGGCGCGCATCGAACAGCGCATTGACCTCGACGTGGTGAACCTGCTCGACGACAGCGTGCCGCCTGGTTTTGATGAAACTGACTTCCAACTGAGTAACGAAACCGAGTAGCGTCAAGGGCGTTGTTTGGGTAGCCAGGGTGGTCGTTGGTAAGGTTGTGCTCATCGACTGCATACGCACCGTATTAACAACAGCCATGCGCTTTGGCGTTTGTGCGAGGTGGTTGATACGAGGTAGTTGATACGAGGTGGTTTGCCCTTGTGAATGTTCGTAGGGTGATAGAAGTCGTTTGCAAAATGTTGTGTTTTGGTTGTATCGATTGGAGCTGCGCATGGTGAAACGCGTAATGATGGTGGTGTTATTGGGGCTATTAGGTATCGTGCCTGCTCAGAACGAACCGGATACCCGTCCGCAACTGCGCCTAAACCGCGATGACCGCACCATTCAGGTGATTCAAAACGCCCCTAGTAGCGAAGGGGGCAAGTTTCACCTGCGTGCACCTTGTGAAGAAGGCGTGCGCCTCAATACCGTCTATGCACCAGAACCGTACTTGGTGGAAACCAACGTCAACGACACCTTGATTACCTCGAGCATCGTCTTAGATACCCGCCCAGACGGCAGACAAGATGACGCCACCTTGGAACTTTTTGGTGGCACGCTCGAGGTTGATGATAGCTTTTGCCCACAAAATATCGCCCGCAGTGAGCAGCCCGATGTCACCGTCTATCAGGGTCGCACGACCATTACCGGTACGACTTTTTTTTATGAAAACGCCACGGGTCTTGGGACGCTTGCAGGCCCTATTGACCTTGTGCGCACCCAAGCAGGTGAAGCTCCAGAACTAGGTGCAGTTGCCGATTCACTCACTATTGATGTTGACCGCGATGTCACCTTGCTGCAGGGCAACACGACTGTGAGTGCCGACGGGCGCGAAAGTCATGCTGATGAAGTGGAATATGACGAAGACAGCGGTATGGCCATTTTGCGCGGGTCGCCAGCGCGAAGTGAACAAGATGGCGACGTGGTGCAAGGTAATATCATCGAATATGACCTCGACAGCAACGACGTGGTGGTCAAAGGGGGCATTTCGGCGACATTTGAATTCAATCGCTAACGCAATTACTGGTGTATTTACTAGTGCATTTACTGAATCTCTTGTAAAAATTAACTTGTAGATGATGATAAAAAAATTATTCCATAATTCGGTTGGTACTTTTGCAAGAAGTCTACTAGTGAGCTTAATCGCTAGACATCAGCTAAAAGCCACTCGAGCAACCCCTGCGTCAGGGTAAATGGCGTTTTAGGTAGTTTTTCTGGCTCAAAGACCGCCAAGATTTCTGACAGCGAACAAGGTTCTAGCGGTAAAAGCTGCAAACTGTATGCCAGCAATCCCAACACCCGCTCAGCACAAACGCCTGTACTGCGTAGTGTCGTAAGCGTATATCCTCCGCGCCGTTTGGCGATGCGTTCGCCCGTCTCGTCAAGTAGTAGGGGCACGTGATAATACTGCGGGGGATTTGCGTCAAAAGCTTCGTAGAGAAGCAAATGCACGCCGGTACTCGTCAGCAAATCCGCCCCGCGCACCACTTGATTGATGTCCATAGCAATGTCGTCTACGACAACAGCCAAGTGATACGCCCACATGCCATCAGCCCGCTTGAGCACCACGTCGCCAATGTCACTTTGGGCGTCAAAACAGTGTTCACCAAAAATACCATCTGCAAAACACACGGTTTTATCTGGCACCCGCCAGCGCCAACTAGGCATTTTGCCTTCGGCTTGCTTTTGGGCTTGTAGGCGCTGGTTTTGCGTCCGTTCGCGTGCCCCATATACAGGGGCGCTTTCGTGCGGGGCAGACGCCATGTCGCGTAAGTCTTTGCGAGATAGATAGCAGGGGAACAGGCTTGGCTCGAGCTGCTGCAGTGCCTGCGCATAAAACGCTTGACGGGCACTTTGCACATACGGCACATATTTGCCGCCTACGTCATCGCCTTCGTCCCAGTCAAGCCCCAACCAACGCAGTTCTTGCACGTTGGCTTGCCAATAAACTTCTTTACTGCGCGACAAGTCGATGTCTTCAATGCGCAGCACGAATTCGCCCCCAGCGTGCCGCGCAAAACACCAAGCAAGCAGCGCCGTGCGGGCGTTACCGAGGTGCAAGTATCCGGTTGGACTAGGCGCAAAACGACCCCGAATCACAGGGTATTGTACGCTGCTAGCTATGTTGATGACTACGATGTGGTTGATGACTGCGGTGGATTACTGTTGAGAGGTGTGGTGGTATTCGGTAGCTTTTCAGCCGTGTCACGCGTTGGCAGAAGATGCTCGAGGTGGCTGATTGCTGCTGAACTGACTGCTGCTGAACTGATTGCTGCTGAAGACGTAATGCAAATAGGGCATGCAACAAACCACAAAACACCCAACCAAAAACGATTGTGAGGCGTGGCTCGAGCCACTTGAGTGTCACACGACTGAGCGTTTTGCCATATGTTTTGCCATATTAAGCCTACTCACAACACATTTTACCGTGCCTTCTTGGTACACTCAAAGGTGTGTCCCGTAAACAGGCAACGTTACTGTGTTAACGTAAAACTAGCAGCCTCGAGCGTGTTTGTTGGGGTTGACGGTTTTGTTGGGGTTGATGTTGGTATTGACGGTGTTTGCGTGCTGACGAGCGTGTATCGCAGTGAGTGAGTCTTAGGTACTGTCATGGCCAACGCCGTGTTTGTCTACACCGAAGATGCCCTCGCAACCCTGGTATCGCCGAGGGCGGCCAAGCGGGTGCTCGAAGAAGCCTTG
This sequence comes from uncultured bacterium, assembly GCA_964550765.1. Classification (GTDB taxonomy): domain Bacteria; phylum Deinococcota; class Deinococci; order Deinococcales; family Trueperaceae; genus JBCCBI01. Next base: position 40,753 of record CAZKAZ010000035.1, read on the forward strand.
AAGACGGCCAACGACACGCCTGATACGGTGTCGGTTGCGGTGATGCAAGCCCTATTGACGGGTTACGTTCGCTTTGAACTAGAACAGATGCTCCCCCGTGAAGGTTTGCAAGGGCAGCTCGAGCAACTGTCAGCGCGTTTAGTGCGTGTGCAAGATACGACCTCTGAGACGGCTGTGGTTGCTGAGACAGCTGCTAGCGCAAGTGATGTCACAAACGATACCAACCGTGCCGCTGCGGATTTGGCGGAATTTACCCGTACCGCCTCAGCAGCGAAAAAAGCGCCGGCGGATGCTGGCACTGCAACTGCTCATACTGAGCAAGCCTCGAGCAAGCCCAATCGGGGGAACTTACCTGTGGCGATGTGGAAAGACCAATTCGCGGTAGCCAACAAAGCTGCTAGACTTAAAGGTATTACGATGGCTGATTCTACCGAAACAAAACAGACGCTCAGCGAAGCGCAACTCGAGAGTATCGTGATGCGTTTTGCCCAAGTCGAACATGCCAAGTTGATTGCCGCTGTGCGGGAAAATGGCACGATTGTCACCTCGAGGGGGGCAGGTGTCGATCTCAATTCGCTGTCGCGCTTTGGCCTGATGGGGCTTCGCCTACTCGAGCGCAGCGGTGAACTGCGGTCATATTACTTAGCCCATAGCCAAGGGCAGTTGTTTTTGTTCTGTTTCGGTAAAGATACCGTGATTATGTTGGGCAGCAGCGACATTAATGTCGGTACGGTGTTCGCGACGCTCAGCAGCGTAAAGGAATCCTTATGATGTCTAAAACAGCACACCTGCTCGTTTTTTGTTTGTCGCTTTGGTTGGTTACTGTTCAGCCATATCAAGCGGTGGTGTACGCCCAAGACGTCCAACAAGACGCCCAAGATGTGTTGTCACAAGGGGCAGATGACGTGCTCGCTAGTTATCAAGACGCCCAAGAAGCCTTGGATAGCAGCGTGCGTATCTTGCCAGAAGACCCTAACGGGGCGCTTGCCAGCCTCGAGCGTGCTGCCAATGCTCTGCGGCCTTTGTCAACCTCTTCGACGAGTGTGACCTTGCTCAGTGGTTTAGAAGCCACCTTTGACCAAGCGAGGGCAGCCATCAATCAACGCAGCCAAACCAACTTGGCCGTGCAGGCAGCTGTCATTGAAGGCGGGTTGCAGCGGTTACTTTACGAAGCGGCCTTGCTCGAGCTAGCAGACAACCCAGCGCGGGCGAGGGAGCGTCTGTTACAACTAGCCCTCGACCTCAACTTTGCTCCCGAGCGGCAACAAGCCAACGTCGAATTAGCTGTTCTCAATTTGGTGCAAGCCCGTTTAGATGGGGCAGGTGCGCAAGCCAGTGCTGATGCGGCAGCGGCCTATCGGCAGTTTGCTGATGCTTACGGTGCGTCGATTATCGTGCAGGACTCACCGCGCTTGCCTGATACCAACAGCCTGTTTGAAAGTGGCTTTGCAGCGCTACTGAACCAGCAGCTCGAGCCGTTTAGTAATCAAGTCAGCGAACTTGATACGGCGCTCGAGCAAGCCCGCCAGCAAGTGCTCGCTGTCCTAAACGCGCCTGCCCAACCTGCGGCGACCCCTGCGCCTGCAACAGAACCTCAAGCGGCTGCTCAACCTGCAGCGACCCCTGCACAGCCTGCCCCCGAACAGCCTGCCCCCGAACAACCTGCCCCCGAACAATCTGCGCAACCCGCGCCAGAACCCGTCACTGTGCCTGTGGCCACACCCGACGAACAACCTGCCCCAGCTCCCGAACAGCCTGCCCCAACCCCCGAACAGCCTGCCCAAGCTGCCGCTCAGCCCGTTCAACCTGCTGCACCTGCTTTACAAGACGTACAAACGGCACTTGCCAGTTACAACGTGCCTGCTAATCGCCTCGAGCAACTCAGTGGTAGTTACGTCGAAGCAGGTCTCGAGGATGTCTCTGCGGCGGTCAATGGCTTGTACGCGCAAACGGCGCGTATTTTGGTGGCTTTGCAACAGGGCAATCAAAACAGCGCCAAAGACCGCATTGCCAACACGCAAATCTACTATGACCGTTTCTTAGCGCCCTTGGTCAGCAGTCAAGATGCCAGTGTCGATGCCAACACCCAAGCGTTAATGCGCAGTTTGCTCGCCTCACCCGCGCTGCGTACTCAAGATGGTTTGTTGCTAACAGAGCATGTCAGTGTGGTGTCGCGGGTGCTCGAGGGCGTGCCACCTCCTGCGGCGCACGGGTTGATGGTGTCCACTCAGTTAGTGTGGGCAGGAAGCGTGCGTTTGGCTGTGATGGTGGTGTTGTTTTTGTTGGCGTTTGTACCATTGGCGCTCCTTAACTTGGCGTTTGGTGGCAGTAATCGCAACTGGCAACTAATGGGTGTGGCGTTGTTTTTGTTACTACTACCGATTATGTACGAAGGTCTTAGTTATCTAGGAATGTTCTTGGCTGATCTCACGGGTGTGCAGATACTGAGCAGTCTGGCACGCTATTCCGTCTTGCAAAACACCCTTGCTCAGGTTGTGTGGGCTGGTATGATGCTACTGGCTATCTTGTTGGCAGCCCTCGGTTTGCGGGGTATCTGTGTGCAGTTTGGGTTGTTAGGAAAAAACAACGACACGCCCGAAGACGTTGACGCTGCCCCAGCGAGTGCTGCTACGAGTAATGCGGTTGCAGCCAACGCTACCGGTTCTGAGACGGTCGTTGACTGGGATGAAGAATTTTAGGGGCTAGCGGAGGCAGGGTGTGAACCAGCTATATCAAATGACGGTGAGTGAACTCGAGGCACTATTGCCGCCTCGAGTGGTGTCTCAGTCGTTGCAACAGGGTCTCAAGCAAGTTGATGAAACCTCCGATAGTGTCGATTACAAAGGGCTCGAGAAAGTTCTTAAGTCGCAAATTTATCGGCAGTTGCAAGCCAAAATGCCCAAAGAGCAAGCCAAAGACAAAATCAAAGACATTTTGGCGCTGCTTGAAGATAGTGGCAAAACCCCCGAAGCCCCCGTTGAACCGGAAGTTGATCCCTTAGAAGCCCAAGGCAAGGCCATTAGCGAACTTAAAGAAGCCATGCGCCCTTATAACTTGTACTTTGAGTGGTCAGAAACGCAAAAATTGCGGGCGCAACTGCAACTGCTCGAAGAAGCCCAACAAGCAGGTAACGAAGCCACATCACTTTTGAATGACGCCAAAGCGCAATTGCGGGCTGTCGAGCAAAAACTCGAAGACCAACTAGTCGAGCAAAACCGCCAACTCAACGAACTGATGGACGCCCTAGACGCCGTGCGTGATGTTGGGGGTTCTAAGGTGCGGCGGCTCGAGAACCGCCTCAAACAAATCCAAGGTGCACAAGACGACCGTCAACTGGCTAGCGCCGAAATCGAACGCGCCCGCAAGCTCTTGAGCGATTTGCGCAAAGCCGCTGAGAGTGCTGCTAATGAACCCGCTAGTGCACCTGCGAGTGCGTCTGCGTCTGCACCTAGTGCGGCGGACGCTGTTGATGATGACCTGCTTGATATTGACCTCGATGATGGTGAAGACGAGGTCGAATTGGTGGAAGAAACACCTACAGCAGCGGACGCGGAGATGCTGCTCGAGGTCGAAGAAGACACCCCTGCGCTTGACCTTGAAGAAGATGATGAAGACGAACTAGTGCTTGATATGTCGGTGGACACACCTGCTGAGAGCAGTAGTCAGATTGACCTCGACGGTGAACACTACGAACTCGACGGTCTAGCGCGTGAATACAGCAACTTGCTCGACTATGACGAAACCTTGGTGCAGCACGTCGCTGATTACCGCAGTAGCTTAGAAGCAGGTACGTCCATTGCTTCTGAATTGACAGCGTTGCGTGAACGTTTGGCGACTGCTCGTGATGAATGGCGCGAACGCCTCAAAACAGAACTGCTCGATATGCAAGCGCACCTCACGGAGTTTGCAGGTGAGACCGAATTGATGGAACTCGAGCTGTCGCTGAAAGTGACCCTAGAAGTGCTCGAGACCACCCTGCCATCCATTGGTGATGTCAACCAAGCGCGGCAACTGTATCGCCTTTTGCGCGACCGCAACGCAGGTCGCAGTGAAGCCGAAGCCGAAGCCCGCGAAGCCGAACGCGCCAAACTCGAGCGCCAAGCGGGTATCATCGAACAGTTGCGCGGGGTGCACAGTGCTGCGAGTGACGTTGCTCCCGAACAAAAACATGCCCTCGAAAGGCACTTGAGTGCCCTCGAGCAAGCCCAAGCCGAAAACCGCGTCGCGGGTGACCTCGTTGATGACGCCCGCCAAGCTGCCCAAGCCTTAAACGATGCCATTGCCGCCCAAGCCCAAGGCGAAGGCGAACGGCAACAAGCGACGCTGCGCAAACTTCTTAACCAAGTGCAAGCGTTGCCACCTTTGGCAGCCACTCAAGACCAGCAACAGGCGGTCATCGGCGAGTTGACCCAGCAACTTGAGGCCTTGCCTGATACGCCCTTTGACGGCGCGCAGATGCAAGCAACTGAAGCCATGGTCGAAAACGTGCATCAAGAAGTGCGTGAACACTACCAAGCGCGTTTGCAAACGCTGAGCGAACAAGCGGCTGTGCTCGGTGAGCGTGATGTGTTGCAGCGTCTCAACGAAGCCAACAACGCGTTTGAACAGCAAAGTTATGCTGACCTTGACGAGTTAGAGCGCGCCCTCAAACAAGCCAGTGACGCCCGCCGCAGCGAGCAAATCAACGAAGTGCATCAGCTCGAGAACGAACTGCAAGCCTTCGCTCGCACTGATAACGACAGCACCCGTGAACTGCGCGAACTTATCGCTGAAGCCAACGAACGCTTAGAACAAGGCCACTTGGCAGACAACCTAGAACGTGGTTGGTTACTCCTTGAAAACCTCAACCAGCAGATTTCCCAACAGGCGGCCAGTTTTATCCCCCGCTTGAATCGCGCTTTAGACGATTTTGAACCCCTAGCGCGCCTCCAGACCGACGACACTGCTACCGTGCGCCGCATTTTGCGCCACTTAGACGCCCAACGTGAAGCCTATGAGCGGGTGTCTAGCGCCATGAAAGAACAACTTGATGCCTCACTGAGTCAAGCTGAAGACATCATCAAGACCTTGCAAGAAGAATACGAAGCCACCCGCGCCGTCGCCCAAGAGTTGGTGAGTGGTAGCTTCTTAGATGACATGCTCGGTGTGTTGGGTGGAGACAGCACGCCTAGTGCGCCTGTTACGCCAGAACCCACGCCAGCCAGCGACATCGTAGAAATTCACAGCGAACACCCGCCTATTAACGCGTGGCTCGAGGATTACCTCGCTGAAGCCGACATCAGCAGTGCAGCGCTTTTTGCAGGCAGTGAAATGCTCGGGGGTACGTTGCGTTTGAATCCCCAAGTGATGACCTCATCGCTCGAGTCATTATCAGGTCACTTAATCAGCCTCGGCGACGAACTCAACCTCGGTCACATGAATTACGTCACCGTCGAAACCCCGCAGGGCATCATGGTGGCCGCGTGGCCGGACGCCAATCATGTGTTTACCGTCGTCGTAGACACGCCTGCTAACTTGAGTTTAGTGCTCGGTAAGTTGCGGCGCGGGCTTGGTTCCCTTTCTGACATCCTTGATAACGCTCCGCTCGCTAGCTGACACAGCCTGCTTAGCAGCGGTATTGGCGCAGCGTCTGCCCACTAGCGCGCTGCTAGTGCTCGTTGGTGACTTGGGTGCGGGCAAGACGACGTTGGTGCAGCAACTAGCCCAAGCACTTAACAGCCCTGCTAGCGTCAGCAGTCCCACGTACACCCTCATTCACGAATATCCTAGCCCACAAGGATTATTAGTGCACATCGATGCTTACCGCCTCACTAGCGGCGATACTAGCGGGGAAGTGGCTACCAACCTCGAGCACCTCGGTCTCGATGACTACCTCGAGCGTGCCCGCTGCGTGCTGGTGGAGTGGGGTGAAGCGTTGCTCGAGCCTTACCCTGAAGCGTTTGTGGTTTACCTCGAGCTACCAGCTAACGCACAAGATGACGCCCGTCACGCGACTATCAAACAACACAACCAACCCCTCACTGATCTTGAAGCCGAAGTAAGTGCCTGTATTGAAAGAACACTGTCCGCATCCTCAGGGCAGTCACCTGAGGCGCCCTGATGTATCTCGGCATAGATACAGCGACCCCCTTTTTGGCGTTGGCCTTGTGGTCAGAAGCACGTACAGCGACGTTTGAGCGCGAACTTGGTCGCGAGCACGGCAGCCATATCATGATGGCGCTCGAGCAACTTTTTGCTGATGCGGACTGCCAACCAGCAGATATTTGCGGTATTGGCGTGGGCTTGGGGCCTGGGTCGTATACGGGCGTGCGCGTAGGTGTAGCGACGGCGTTGGGTCTGGCTCGAGGGTGGCATTGTCCGGTAGTAGGCACAAGTACCTTAACTGCGATGGTAGCAGGGTATCTCGAGCACCACCCCAACACCCAGCGAGTCACCCCCGTTATTGATGCCCGGCGGGGAAACGTATACGCGGCCACATTCACCTTTACCCCCAGTACCACCCCCAGTACCCCTAGCGATGGTGATGACGCTACCGCTGGGATGACTGATAGGTTCAACTTACAAACTGACATTCAAAAAATACCCCGCACCGACCTTACTGGCGAAATAACTGGCGAGGTAGTCGAGGGGATAGCGCCATCAGCGTTGTATTTGGCGCAGTATGCCTGTAAGTACAGGGATGATGGGCAGAAGCTCGAGCCGTATTACCTCTAATGGTGTCGCCCAAATAATCGTGTTATCCAAAGTGATGGCAATTCCACGTGTCATTGCTACGGTTGGTGATTTTCCCTAGCGCCACCCCCAACATCACGTCGACGTCAATCGCGTTCAAATTTGTAGACGTCAATCATGGACATGCTAAAGGTTAACGCGCGAGTGGCTCGAGCACTTCCTTGGCGACCGCTTGTCCTTTGGCGGTCAGTTTGAGCAAGTTGGCGTCTTTGGTGATGAGTTTTTGATCTAACCCCCTAAGCACCACCTGTTGGGCTTTTTGGTCGTCCCAGCGCAAGTGTTCGCGCAAGGCTTGCACCACGTTTTCTTCAAATTGTACCGGGCTGCCTTGATGGTTGTAGAGGTGCACCGCCAAAGCACGGTTTTCGTTGTTGGCACGTTGACTGGTGCGGCGAATTTCTTGGGCGATGAGGCCGTAATTGGGGCTGAACAAAAACGCCAGTAACAAAAAACCCCCGGTCATCAGCGCCATCATGCCGCCAATGGAGACATCCCACGCTAGGGCTGCGTAGTAACCAAGGATGCTCGAGGCAACACTGATGAGGCTGGCGTACAAAAGCATTTTCCAGAGCCTGTCAGTGAGCAAATACGCTGCTGAGGGTGGCACAATCACAAACGCGATAAATAGCACCGCGCCCACGGCATCAAACGCCGCGACTGCCGTCGTACTGGTGAGAAGTAACAGCGCGTAAAACAGCACCCCGGGCATAAACCCCAGTGCGTGTGCGAGCGCCCTATCGAAGGTAATCAACTTGAGTTCTTTGTAAAAAAGCCCCACAAATGCTGTGTTTACCAGCGTCATCACCGTCATCCACAGGAGGGCATCGGGTACGTTAACACCCCAGATGCGTATGGTGTCGAGCCATACGAAGCCAATTTCGCCCAAAAGCACCGTGTGTTGGTCGATGTGGACGTTGCCCGCATACAAATTAATGAGCAACACGCCGAGGGCAAACAGCGCCGGAAACACCAGCCCAATGGCGGCGTCGTCTTTGACTTTGCGGGTTTGCGCCAGTAACTCGCTGAGCCACACCGTGAGTAAGCCTGTCAGTGCTGCACCGATAATTTGTAACACGCCGGACTGTTGCCGGGTCATTATCCACACCACAGCAATGCCAAAGATGATGGAGTGGCTGATGGCATCAGCGAGCATGCTGTTTTTGCGCAGTACCAAAAACGTCCCTAGCAAACTGGCCGCAACGCCCACGAGTGCCCCTGTCGCCATAATCACGAAAGGAATGTTATTAAAAAGGGCACTCATGATACGACCTGCTTAGGGGTGTCGAAGATGTCGTCGTCTTGCTGGTTGAGGGTGCGCAAGATGCGTTCGGCTTCGCGTCTGCCAGCATCCGTAAGGGTCCAGTGGCCCCGTTCTTCGGGCATGTGTTGGACTCGAGCCACCAACCCCTGCGCAGCTAACTGCTTAAGTAACGCTTCAGTGCCTACCCCGTAATACGCGTCTACCATGCCCTGTTCGGACGGATAAGCGCGATTTTGATGTTTGAGGGATAGTTGATAAAGCGTGGTGAGCACTTGTTTACCCTTGAGGCTGCGGCGGTAGCGGGTGCGTTGCCAGATGTCCCACAACAGTCCCCGTTCGGGTGAGACGAGCAGTGACACCAACACCAACGCTGACATCGCCAAAATAATAAGTGGCCCTGTGGCCAAACCGCGCTGCGTGGCACTGATGAGTGCGCCAATAATACCGCCCGAAGCCCCAAACAGGGCTGATAACACCACCATAGTCTCGAGCCGATGCGTCCACTGCCGTGCGGCTACTGCCGGGGCAATCACCATCGCCGCCATGAGCACCACGCCCACCATCTGCAAGCCGATCACCACTGCGAGGGCAATCATGGCGGTCAGTAAAGCTTCTAGCACCCGCACGGGCAAGCCCAATGACCCTGCAAACAAGGGGTCAAAGGTAATTAGCTTAAATTCTTTCCAAAAAACCGTAACCAGCGTGAGCGCCAAGAGGGTAATTGCCCCCATCACCCACAAGTCACTGCGCAATATCGCCGCCGCTTGACCAAACAAAAAAGCATCTAAGCCGCCTTGGGAGGCGTTACTTTGCCCTTGAATAAAGGTGAGCATCACCACGCCCCACGCAAAAAATAAACTCAAAACAATCCCCAAAGCGGCATCGGTTTTGAGGCGGCTGCGGCGCAGTAGCACCATCACCGTTAGGGCGGCTAGCGTGCCGGTGAACAGTGCGCCCCCGAGCAAACTGCCTAGGTTTCTCGAGCCAGCTAACAAAAACCCCAAACACACCCCCGGCAGCGCCGCGTGCGCTAGGGTATCTCCCAATAAGCTCTGCTGCCGCAAGACTGCAAAACTGCCCAACACGCCGCTACTGATACCGAGTAGCACCGCCCCCATGACCACAGTTTGAATGGTGTAATCAAAAAGCATCTAGTTGACCCCGGTAGTATCTGTAGTGCCACTAGGGGACGGCTCGAGCTGCTGCAAAAAGGCTTCACTTTGCAACAGGGCAATCTGTCCACCATAGGCTGCGCGTAAGTTTTCTGCCGTGTACACCTCGCGCACCGAACCTTGAGCGACGGCACGCACGTTGAGCATCATCATCCAGTCAAAGTAACTGGTGACCGTTTGCAAATCGTGATGCACTACGATGAGGGTTTTACCTTGGTCGCGAAGCTCGCGCAAGATATTCACAATGGCCCGTTCGGTAGTAGCGTCAACGCCTGCCATGGGTTCATCCAAAAAATACACGTCTGCGTCTTGTACCAGTGCTCGCGCTAAAAAGACCCGCTGCTGTTGCCCGCCAGAAAGTTGGCTGATTTGCCGGTGGCGATAGTCTTGCATGCCAACGAGCTCGAGGGCGTCTTCGGCTTGTTGCTGTTCACGTTTGCCCACCCGCCGAAACCAACCCAACTTGCCGTACAGCCCCATGGTGACAACATCTCTGGCTGTGGTTGGAAAGTCCCAGTCGACGCTGCTGCGTTGCGGCACATAGCCCACACGGCGGCGCTGTTCGCGGTAAGGACGTCCGTGAATGTAGATGTGTCCGGCGGTGGGTTTAACCAGTCCCAAAATTGACTTAATGAGCGTGCTTTTACCCGCCCCGTTAGGCCCTACGATGGCGGCTAACACCCCTGGTGGTACGTTCAAGTCGATATCCCACAACACGGGTTTGCTTTGATAACTGACCGTTAAATCTTCTACGTGAACAGCTAACTGCGGTTCGTGGCGATGGTTCGCGCCGCCGCTAGGCGGGGTCATGGGCTGCTTTCAGTGAGATCCCACTGACTTGCCCAAGTGATAAGCGCGTCTGGTATTGGCAGTACCTCACCGCCCAAACCTTCCACAATGTGCACGGTGTTGGTGTACAACATGCCGATGTAGGTGCTTGCGGGGGTGCCTTCGTCGCCCATGGCGTCAGAAAAGAGTTCTTCGCCAATCACCACGTCGTGGCCTTGTTCGGCAGCAGCGTCTACTACAGCTTGAATGGTGCGCGGGTTGATGGTGGTCTCGATAAACACCGCAGGCACGCCCCGTTCGGCTACTAGGGTGGCCATTTCGCGAATGTCAGCAATGCCTGCTTCGGATTCTGTAGAGATACCTTGAATGCCTGCCACATCAATACCGTACGCCCTTGCGTAGTAATTAAACGCGTCGTGAGCGGTGACCATAAGTCGTTGCGATTCGGGAATAGTGGCGATGCTACCTGCAATCCAGGCGTGCAAAGCGCTCAGTTGTTCGCGGTAGTTGGCGGCGTTGGCTGCCATTGTCTCAGCGCAGTCAGGGCGCACTTCAGCTAGGGTGTCGGAAATAATGGTGGTGATTTGCGCCCACAAGCTCACGTCCATCCACAAGTGCGGGTCGATGCCGTAGATGTCTTGCACGGTGATGAGGTTACTGGCATCAATCGACGCAGGTGCCACAGCAACAGTGGGTTTTTGCTCACCAAAACGCTCGAGCACTTCCCCAAGTTGCCCTTCTAAGCTATACCCCGAATAAAAAATAACCTCACTTTCTTGAAATAACCGCACATCTCGGGCGCTAGCTTCATACAGGTGTGGGTCAACGCCTGCGCCCATCAGCGGGGTGACGTTGGCACATGCTCCGGCGACGTTTTCTACCACATCCCCAATCATGGCGATGGTAACAAGCACGTCGGCAGGGGCTTGAGCACGAGCAGTCATCAAAAAAGCACTCAAGACAACAGACAGGGTTAGGGTTCGTAAAGGCAACCTTGCTAAGCGGAAGTAGGTCATGTTTTGTTCCTCCTCGAGGGGTGTTTATGTTTTTCTTTAAGGCGAATCTTTGGTTTTGCCTTGCCTAAATCTTTCACATGGGGTGGCTCGAGACTGTTGTGCTGCTAACACTCCCTCGCGCCCTACGGCAGTTCGCTGTGCACCTACGGCAGTTCGCTGTGCAAACGCGTTAGGGGCGTTCCCTCGACTACCTGCGCCAGTTCAGCAGACATGGCCAGCATGTGGCTGATACCTGTTTCAGCCGGGGTGACCTGAAGTTGCAACAGGTTGCCCAAGGGTTCGACGGCCACGACGCGCACGCTGCTGTGCGGTTGGATGCCCGTGTCAAACAAGTAGTGGAGCACGCGGCTATCTTGGCTGAGGATGCGGGTAACGTGCAAACTGTCACCGACCTCGAGGTCAACGAGTAGCGCACTGACCCGCTTGGGCAATCTGCCTTCAGCACTGGGGATAGGATCACCGTGGGGGTCGAAAGTGGGGTGACCTAACTTGGCAGCGAGTCGTTCGGTAAAGCGATCACTCATGGTGTGTTCCATGACTTCAGCTTCTTCATGGACTTCGTCCCAACTGTACTCGAGATAATCGTGCAAAAAGGTTTCAATGAGCCTATGGCGGCGAATGAGGCGCAACGCTTCTTGTTTACCCGCTAGCGTGAGGGTCGCACCATGATAACGCTGGTAATCGACCAAACCGCGTTTGGCCAGTTTGTTGAGCATACCCGTAACTGAGGGTGCTGTAATGCCTAGATGCGACGCCAAATCATTGGTACTGACTGCTGGCAAGTCTGCTTGCGATGATTGCTTGCTAGCGTGCGCGAGCGCCCACAGGGCTTTGAGGTAATCGCCGACGGCATCGGAAAGTTCGGCGGTGCTGCTTTTAGTCATGCCTAATATTATCCTTGGGTTGGTCTTAAATATGTCAGATGCGGTCAGGGGATGCGAAATGTGGAATCAACGAGTAGATATCCTGCGTAATAAGTCGAAAAGCTATCAGACTTCTTGCGAAAGTATCAACTGAACCATGCAATAGCCCTTTGTCATCAGCAACAAAGGGATTTTTGCAAGAGGTCTATCCAATATCGCGTTATACGGATTCCAACTAAACACTTCAAAAAGTCCTACAGACTTTCTTCTGTTCACGCCTGCATCCGGAGCTTTTCCTACGCGCTCTGCGCAAATTGATTCCGCGAATCAATTGGAATGAGTATTGCTAGGCCAAGGTGGACATCGAACAAAGGTGTTGAGTACTCGAGCCGATGATGT
>CAZKAZ010000036.1:0-39331 GCA_964550765.1 uncultured bacterium
AACGGAATAAAGCCCGTAGGGGTTTTTGAAGTGTTTAGTTGGAATCCGTATTACTAGATACAGCATGCCCAGGAAAAGACATAGCATCGATAGGTTTGTGGCGTATTCATTTACAATTTGTATTTTTTAGGAATTAATTGACATAAGTGTTACTTGGTCACTAAAGCCTGTAACACCTTCGTAGTAATTAAGACGGCGGCTTTGGCACTCTTTTTTGGCAAGCGGTGCAACCACGCTTCGGTTTCGGGGTAGTCATAACCGAAAAAGAACACATCAGGCACGTTAGTCAGCTGGAAATCCTTTAATTGGCTAGGAACAGCGTGGGTTTGGGAGGGCGTCAACACCTCTTCTAAGAACGACAGCGCCGGACGGTAGCCTGTCGCCATGATGATGGTGTCATAGAGCGCACGTTCGCCATCTGCAAATTCAGCTTCGTGTTCGTCAACACGTGTGAGCGCCCGATGGGTCGTCAGTACACCACGGGATACGGCGTCGGCGGTTTCATACCCCACCACTGGATAGGCATAACGCAAGTTGATATTGGGTAGCGGCAGCCCTAGGTGAGCAAAGTTTTTGCGTAACCGCGCCAACAACCAACCGCTTACCGAGGCAGGTAACACGCGCAGCAAGCGGCTAGATAACCTCGAGCCAAGCACTGTCTTTGGATAGGGCACAAACATCACCCCAGAACCTACCGCCAAACCCACAGCAGCAGCTGTTTTGGTAAGCGCAGTAGCAATTTCCGTGCCGCTGTTGCCTGCCCCAACGACCAACACCCGCTTGCCTGCAAAGTCCTCTGGCCGCTTGTAGTCACGGCTGTGCATGACCGTGCCAGCAAAGTCGGCCAGCCCAGGCACGGCAGGCAACTTCGGTTGATGCCAAATGCCTGTTGCCGCCACGAGTACGTCGGTCGTGAGGCTACCTTGGTTGGTCTCGAGCCACCACCTCTCCCCTTTGCGCACAACCCGCTGGACACTCACGCCGGACCGCACAGGCAAGTCAAAGTGTTTGGCGTAGCCTTTCAAATACGCGTGCACCTGTTCTCCCGTCGGAAAACGCGGGTAGTGTTCGGGCATGGGCAACCCCGGCAAGCGTGACAAGGACTTGAGACTGTGCAGCGCCAAATGGTCATAATGATGCCGCCACGTCGCCCCAGCGCTTTCTCTATCTAAGATGACAAAAGGCACGCCAGACTGCTTCAGATGATAGCCCAGCGCCAACCCCGCTGGCCCCGCGCCGACAATAACGACAGGGACAGCAGGATTGTTGAATGGGGTGTTCTGCGTTGGTTGTGTGGGTGCTTCAGCGATACTCACCAATGAACCTATGGTTGACGCGTTAAAGATGGCGCAGGTACGTCTCGCAGGGAAGCACCTTCAGTATCTTCGGTGTCTTCTAGGTCAATAACAGTCACGTTGCCAAAGGCCGCCAAAGCCTCCGTACCACCAAACAATTCAGGGTCACCCACGACCATGATGATGGCGTCCTCGGGACGTAATTCGTTTTGGGCGACGTCTTGCACGGCGTCGGTGTCGATGGTTTGTAAGGTATCGATGTAGGTTTCATAGTAATCTTCAGCCAAACCCAACATTTCAGCTCGAGCGGTTCTTTCTACTACTGCTGCCGTGGAGACAAACCGAAACACCGCCCGATTCAAAGTAGTGTCTTGCTGACGCGCCAGTTCCGCCGGGCTGACGCCTTCTTCTTGCAACAAGCGAATTTCAGCTAGTAGCGCGTCGATGACTTCCACAGTGGCATCCCCCCGAGAAATGGCATACGCAAAAAAGATACCGGGGGCGTCATAGCCTTGGGTCAGTGCACTACCCGTGCTGTAAGCCAAGCCGCGCCGCGTGCGCACCTCAGTGGTGATGCGGCTGCTAAAACCTTCGCCCCCCAAGATACCGTTGGCCACATCTAAGCGGTTGTAGGCAGACGTGTAAGCATAAACCGCTGGATGTCCCAAAAAGATGACACTTTGGGCGGTTTCGCGGGGGGCAATATACACCTGCGGCTCAGGGCGAAGGGCAAACGGTAGCACGTCAGGGTAGTCCACATCGCGGGCTTGCCAATCGGCAAAGGCGTCCTCGAGCAGCCCCACCATCGCTTCCGTCTCAAAATCACCACTCACGGCCAGGTAACTGCCGTTGGGGACAAAATACTGCTGATGAAAGTCGCGCATATCCGCCACGTCAATGGCGTTAATGGTGGCTTCGGTAGAAAAACGCCCTTGCGGATGCCCTTGGGCAATGCGTTTTAAGAATTCACGCTGGGCAATTTGTACGGGGTTGTCGTTTTGACGGCGAATCCCCTCGAGCAGCGCCCCCTTCTCCACAGCCAAGCGTTCTTCATCAAACGCCGGGTTGAGCACCACATCATGAAAAATGGCAATCACGTCTTCGGTGTTTTCCGATAACGCCGAAAACGACACTGACGCTAGCCCCGTACTCGCACCACTTTCTACGGACGCCGCCAAAAACTCTAACGCGTCATCGAGTTCAGCCGGACTGCGGCTGTCGGTGCCACCTTCACGCAACATGGTGGCCGTGAGGCTAGCGAGGCCAGTGTGGTCTTCAGGGTCAAACAAGCCCCCTGCCCGCACGTACAAACTGCCCTGAATGAGCGGCAAGGTGCGGTCTTCGAGCAAATACACCACCAAACCGTTATCAAGTTCGACTCGAGTGGGTTCAGGTGGGGTGGGTTCTAAACGGGTAAATTCAAGGCTTTCCGGTGCTACCCACTCACTCGGCTGAGCCAAGCCAACGGATACCAGCAACATCAATAAAACGACCAGACGTGTCATTCGCCTGCCTCCTCTGAGGGGGTTTCTTCGCTAGTGTCTTCGGTGACTAACGTGGCCACCGTGCGGTTATTGTCAGTAAACACGTCACTAGCTACCGTCATGATGTCTTCGGGGGTGACGCTGTCAATAATCTCGGCGTAGTCTTCTAAGTTTTCCCAACCGCCCAAAAACAGTTCGTAAAACGCCAACTGCGACGCCAAACCGCGCCCAGACGCCAAGTTACGGATGAAACCTGCCCGCACTTGGTTTTTGACTTTGGTTAGTTCGCGTTCATCGACGGGTTCAGAAGCGATGCGTTCCAGCTCTTCATAAAACGCCGCTTCTAAGTCTTCAGGTGTGGCTGGAAAACGCGGTTGCCCGTACAAGATAAACAGGTTGTTTTCACGGTTGCCAGGGAAGCTCGAGCTGCTTGCTACCGTCACAGCAGTTTGATCCTCGAGCACCATACGGCGGTACAACCGTGAGGTACGCCCGCTGGTCAAAATGCCACTAATGACGTCCATCACGTAGGCTTCGCGGGTAGGATAGGTCGGTTTGTGATAGCCCACATAAAGCTGCGGTTCGGCATCAAACGGCACTTCAACACGCACTTCGCTGGTTTGTTCGGGTTCTTGGGGTAAGTCACGACGAAAGTCTGGCCCAGCTGGAATCACACCGAAATATTCTTCAATAATGGCAAGATCGCGCTCGGGGTCAACATCGCCCGCCATGACCAGCACAGCACGGTTGGGATGATAGTAAAGCTCAAAAAACGCCTGCGCTTCGGTAGCGCGGTAGTCGTTGATTTCTTCGGGTGCACCAATCAAGGGTCTGCCGTAAGGGGCTTCGCTAAAAGCAGCATCCAAAAAGGCTTCGACCAGCACGCCCCTAGGGTCGTCTTCACTGCGTTGGCGGCGTTCTTCCATCACCACGTCGCGCTCTTCGTAGAAGCCGCGAAAGACTGGCTCGAGCAGCACATCGGCATATACCCGCGCATATAGTTCCACCCGATTGGAAGGCAGCGCCACCACATACGAGGTGAAGTCATAGCCCGTTGCTGCGTTCAACCCCACTGCGCCGTTGGCATCAAACAAGGTGTCCAAAGCATTGGGAGAAGCCAGTGTTTCAGCTTGTTCGCGCAAGGTGGCAAGTTGTTCTTGCAAGACGGCAATTTCTTCTTCGGCAAAACCCGCTTCTTGGGCTTGGTCAATGGCGGCAACTAGCACTTCGATGTCTTCTAAGACGTCAAGTTCTTCGCTCAAGTTGTCACTGCCAATAGTGCGCGTACCCTTGAACGCCATGTGTTCGACCATGTGCGCCAAGCCGCCCAAGCCTTGTGGTTCGTCGATACCGCCTACATCAAACATCAGATTGAAATAGATGACCGGGGCGCTACCCTGTTCCACCATGATGACCCGCAAGCCGTTCTCGAGGGTATATTCACTCACGTTGTCGCTTAAGTTCTGGGCGCTCGCCATCGTGCTAACCATCATGATGAGCAAGCCAACAAGCCCCATGCGTTTGAAATGAATCACGCTTTCTCCTTTGTTTTCGATGTTTTTTACTACGCTTTGCATTGTTTATGTGTCGGTATTACCTTGATAATGTCGATAGGTTATCTTGAGACACATCCGTCTTGAAGCCACTTTGGCACAAACCAGCAAACAACACAGCGATGTTACTTGCCTTGTGAAATGTCCTTGCTGAATGTCAGGGTGGTAGATGCACCCAAATCCATGCAGCGTCAATACACCATGTCTTGTCCCATGTGCCACATCCTAGATATCCCACCGCCCGCTGACAACAACTAGCAAACATTGTGAAGACTTGCTAAATGGTGCAAAAGTAATGCAGTGACTTCATACAATCTCCACAGTGACTGCCTAAGCTGAAGTGTTCAGGTTGACGTCAGCCTGCTAGGTTTTATTTGACGACTTGGGTACGCTAGCCCGCTGACGCCTGTTGAAAATGCCGCCATAATGTTTTTAGGTTAATGCTTGAGCAACTGCCACACATGAATGGACGGAGTTCGGGCGGGTAGCAGTGCCGTGATATTGCTGGTAGCAGTGCCGTGATATTACGGTGTGGACTTGTAAAAAGGAGTTTTTGTGGGATTTTTAATTCGCTTTTTTGTCAAGCGTTTTGTGATGTCAATCAGTATTTTCTCGGCGCTGCTCTTGTTTGGTTGGGTCAGTTTTCAGGGCGTCGGGGTGGATTTTTTGCCAGAATTAGAGTTCCCTTTTGCCGCTGTGATTACCAACTATAGCGGCGCAGGCGCAGAAGAGGTCGCTGAGCAAATCAGTGAACCCATCGAAGGGGCGCTCGCTACCATGCCGGGCATTCGCAGCATTCGCTCGTTCAGCCGCGAAGGTAACAGTTTTGTCATTGCTGAGTTTAACGACGGCAGCGACGTTGACCAAATCGCCATCGACGTCAGCCAACGGGTGAACACCCTCGCGAACGCTTTGCCTGATGGTGCGTCTACCCCTGTGGTGCGCAAGTTTGACCCTTCTGACGAACCCATTCTCAGCCTCGCCGTTGCTGCACCCGGCGATAGCATGCAAACCATTCAAACCTTTATTGATGAAGAGCTAATTCCTGAGATTCTCAAGGTAGAAGGCGTAGCAGATGCCAGCATCAGCAACACAGTGGCTAGGGAAATTCAGGTGCTGGCTGATCCAAATTTGCTGGAAAATTTTGGGGTGCGGGTTGATCAGTTAAGCTCGAGCATTGCCAGCTATGCCTCCAACGTATCGATGGGCAGCTTGAACGCCTATGGCGAACGCACCCTGGTAACTGGCCGCAGTGAACTGTCGCAACTCAGTGACGTGGAAAACGTCTTAGTTGACCCCAGCCGCCAACTCAAAGTCAGCGATGTGGCAGTCGTGCGCGACACTTTAGCCGAAGAAAACGGCTTCACCCGCTTAAACGGCGAACCCGTGGCCCTGGTCGAAGTGCGCAAAATTGCCGGCAGCAACTCGGTGGCTACCGCCCAAAACGTGCGGGCGATGATTGCCGATTTTGCGTTTCCTGAAGGCTACCGGGCAGACTTTTTTGGCGATGATACTGAATTTATCGCTATGGTGGTAGCTGACACCTGGCGCGAGTCACTGTTGTCGATGCTGGCTGTAGCGCTCGTCGTCTTACTCTTCATTGGCAGACTGGGTACAGTCACGTCAGTGGTGCTGGCTATTCCTATTTCAATTACAGCGACGTTTATTTTGTTTGCCCTTGCGGGTTACACCTTTAACGTCATGACGCTGTTAGCCATTACCGTGGCAGTGGGCTTGGTCGTGGACGATTCCATTGTTATTGCCGAGAACATTGGCCGCTACCGCGACATCGGCTACAGCCCTAAAGAAGCCGTGTTTAAGGGAGCATCTGAAGTGAGCACCGCTGTGTTGGCGTCAACCCTGTCGCTACTAGCGGTGTTTTTGCCAATTTCGTTTTTGCCAGGAACAATTGGGCAGCTTTTTGCCCAGTTTGGGCTGACGTTAGCCACCATCATCTTCTTTTCGTATATCGAAGCCTGTTTCTTTTTGACCGTGCGTATGGCGTACTTACCCAACCCTATGCCTGCGAGTTGGCACGATGCTGCTAGAGCCAGTACCGCGTTTGTCCGTGACGCTCGTTGGGCGCTGCACCTTCCTATGCGGGTGTGGTTTCGCTGGTTGATGGCAGTTTTGGCACTTGTCGCTTTTGTACTGCTGCGCACGCGTTTTGAACTCAATCTCACCAATGGCCTCATCGCGGGGGCGGCGCTATTGGCTGTACCGCTGGTGTTATTCATCTTGCGCTACGTCTTACGGTTGGTATTCAGTGCGATTGGCGCGGTACTACTGAGCCTCTACCACGGCGGCGATTGGCTCATTGACCGCCTCAAACACGCCTATGCGGCCAGCTTGCGAGGGGCGCTCAAAGGGGCAACCATCGTGCTCGTTGTTGCCGCAGGACTGTTAGCCAGTTTGGTGTATGTTGTGCCCAAAGTGGGCTTGCAGTTTCAACCACCTGTTGACGATGGTCAAGTGGGTATTCGTCTAACGATGCCTGTGGGCAGTGACCTAGACAGCAGCAACGCAGCAGCACTCAACGCTGAAAACAGCATCGTGGACATCCCTGAAATTGACGCTTTGCTCGCAACAGTCAGTAGTGGCAGTGCCCGCTTGGATGTCACCTTAGTGCCAGCAGGCCAGCGCGACGTGTCGACTTTGGAAATGAACCGCGTCTTGCAGCAGCGCATCGAAAACGCCCTCGCTGACACCCCAGAAATTGGCGTGCAAGTAGGGGGCAGGGGGTCAAGGGCTGGCTCGAGCCAATACAGCATCACCTTGGTAGCCGACAGGCTCAACACCCTACAAGAACGCAACGACGCCATTGTGGCCATTTTGGAAAACCACCCCCACCTCATGGGGGCAGAATCGGGCTTAGGCGATGGCCTCTTTGAGCGCGTGTTTGTGCTTAACCCTGACCAGCTGGCGTTTACAGGGTTAACACCGGATAGCGTCTATCAGACCATGCGCGCTTACAACGTCGGCAGGCAAGCGGCGGTGCTGCGCAGTAGCGGCGACGAAGCCCCCATCATCGTGCGCGTGGACCCACGTTTTATTCGTGATGAAGAAGAACTCTTGAGTCTGCCCATCTTTGCACCCGGGTTGCAGCAAACCTTGCCGCTACGCAGTGTGGGGCAGTTTGCATTACAACGGGCACCCGCTACCCTGTCGCGCAGTGACCAAGCCTATTCGGTGAGTTATTCAGCCACGCTTATGCCAGATAATCCGGGCTTGCAGACCATCCGCAGTGACGTTGAAGGGGCACTTCGTGAACAAGGCTTGCTTGACCGAAACTTGGATGTGAGCCGCACGGTTCGGGGTAGCTCGAGCGACCTCGATGATCTCTTACGCTACGGCCCCATCGCCCTTGGTTTGGCGCTCCTGCTGAACTACCTCGTTATCGCCAGTCAGTTCAACACCTTCATCTACCCGCTGTACTTGCTGTTAACCGTGCCCCTGGCGCTTGTGGGCGCGTTTTGGACGTTTTTCCTCACCGACACTTCGTTTGATGTCATCAGCGTGCTCGGCATTGTCTTATTGGTCGGGTTAGTCACCAAAAACGCCATCTTGCTGCTCGATGTGGCAGTGGCCAAACGCGACGAAGGCATGCCTTTGTTTGATGCGTTAATTGAAGCTGGCCGCACCCGTCTGCGCCCGATTTTTATGACTGCCGGCACGGTGGTGATGATTACTGTGCCGATGCTTTTGGGTATTGGTGAAGGCAGCGAATTTCGCCGTCCACTCGGGTTGGTGATTTTTTCTGGCGTGATGACCTCAACCTTACTGACGTTGTATGTTGTGCCAGCAGCATTTTATCGTTTTGAACGCAAGAATGACCCAAACAAAGACGCCCCAGCCAGTGCTGTTAGACAAGAAGCTGCTCGAGCACCCTCGAGCCTCCCCGTCGGCAGTGATTAATCCCAGCCCTGTCCCGTAAAACCAACAAAAAACGCCACGCTGGGAAATTTGCGTGGCGTTTTCTTTGTGTTTCTTTTAGCATTTCCATGATTGACATCTACACAGTTGAATGCGTTTTATGTCGATGTGACGTTGATAAACATCAGCAACTGTAGAAACAACCCGTGGCATTGATACTTGTTTACAGGAGCGCATCAAACGCGTCCAATCTACTTTAAGATGCACCCCGTTGCAGTTTTTCAAGTTCTTCACGACTGATTTCCCCTTTAGCAAAACGCCGTTCGGCATCTTCAACGGGGCTGTTTTCGTTGGTTGCACCGTCATCGGGTGTAATCAGCAACCCCTTCATCGCCCACGCGACAAGGGCAACAAACAGCACCAGCATCACCAACGTCACCAAAGGACTAAATACCGTGGCATCATTCACTAAATAATCAACACTTACATGATCGGTCATCGTTCCTCCTAATTACTTGTCTCGTTATTTATCTACGTACTTGTTTACGTCCTATACCGAGTACTTGTTTACGTCCTGTACCAACGTGTAACGGCATAACGGGTAACGGCATAACGGGTAACGGCATCAACTTGTTTAGGCACAGTATGTATACGCATCTGCAGCTACTTCGTGTATTTGATTGGCGTCACACAGCACGTCATATCTTCTTGAGAGCAGTTTAGCACAACGCTCACAGACAACATCCACACAATATCTAGACAATATCAGACACAGCATACGTCGATGCACCTCACCGTTATGAACAAACGCTTATCGTTTTATATCGTTTCATAGGGATAGCTTACGGTTCACTGACCTTATTTGACCGTACACTCGCGAGAGAGAGGAAGGTTAAATATGAGCGAAAATGAAAAAGTAACCGCTGGCGAAACAACCACCTTTGTTGACTTGGGTATGGCGCTCTACGAACGCCTCACCGGGCGCGGCGCAGCCATTAGTTACGAATTCAAAGACATGTTGGTTGAAGTACCTCGAGATACCGGGACAGATTCCCCCCGTGCTACCTGGAAACTCAATGGCACACTGCGCATTACCACTGACGAAAAGTAAATAACATCTTTTTTTAAGATACTGATAGATACACTGACAGAAATTATGAGTGGCACAACGCGTGCCACTTTTTCTATCTCAGTTGACATGTCTCGACATTTGCATTGATATTCAGAAATTGACATTCAGAAAGGCGGCACACACCATGTCTACCGCTGACACACTGCGCCCACTCAACGTCGAAGCAGACATCGACATTCTCATTGACGGGCAACCTGCCAAAGTAACGGGTTCGGGTGATAAGTTGCGGCTCGAGCTCGACAAACCCTACATGCTTCGCAAGTTCTTTCAAGTCGAACTGCCCAACGTAGCTATTTTTAGCAGCCAAACCTCCGGCAAACCCTCGTTTTCGTTAATTCCCATATACCTAGCCGAAGTTGGCCTCACCCTGGAAATTGCCGACAAAAAAGGGGCGTTAATCCTACTCGGTAAAGAAGCAGCAGGCAAAAGTTACACCATTCCGGGTATTGGTAAACTCGAGAACGTCACCTTGGCCAGCAAAAGCGCCATTTTTCGGTTGGCGTTTAACGGTTAACGGCTTGCTCGAGGGCATACGCCAGCGACAGTGCCAAGGCTTCTTGATGGGGGCGCACCGCAATCATAAACCCAACCGATAAACCCTCAGCAGTGTCCGCACAAGGCACACTGGCCGCAGGCACACCCAACATGTTGAACAAACGCGTGTTGCGCAGACACAAACTGTTAACGCGAAAGTATTCTTCGTCTGCCCCTAGACTGTCAATTTTTGGTGGCAAAATGGGCACGGTTGGGGCAATGATGGCGTCAAAATCTTGGCAGGCTTCCCAGAAAGCTGCTTGTACTTTGGGGCGTTCATTCATCAACGCGACGTACTGACTCGCGGGCAAGTCTTGGGCGTTGAGGATGCGCTTGGAGACGCGGGGGTCAATGCGCTCGAGTTGATTGTTCAAGATATCTTCGTGCCACACCAACGCCTCAAAGCTGGCAAAACCGCCGTAGTCGGTAAAGAGCCTTTCCACTTCAGCCAACGCGGGCGAGTGCGCCTGTTCAACATGTGCCCCCAACGCTTCAAATGCTTCACAACCCGCTGCGAACCCCGCTGCAATCTCGCCATCTAACCCATGTTGCAAGATGTTCGTGGGCGCAAGGAGGCGCATCCCCTTAGGACTGCGGGGCAAGAAACCTCGAGGCGTAAGACCAGCGAGCGCCCGCCACAAATGCCACGTGTCGGTGACGGTGCGTGCCATTGGCCCTAGCGTATCTAGGGTGGTTGACAGTGCCACTACCCCATCATTGGAAATAGTGCCATCAGTCGTTTTGAGGCCAACGATGCCATTAAACGCCGCAGGAATGCGCACCGACCCCCCTGTATCCGAGCCAATCGCCGCACAGGCCAACTGCTTACCGACGGCGACGCCCGACCCTGAAGACGACCCACCGGGAATGCGCGTCTCATCGCGGGCGCAACCGGGCGTGCCAAAATGCGGGTTAATGCCGACACCCGAAAACGCCAACTCGGTCATGGTGGTTTTGCCAAGAAACACCGCGCCAGCTTGCTCCAAACTCGCCACCGCCGGACAGTCTCGTTCTGCTACTGGATAGTCCAGCCGCGCTGCCGAACACGCAGCAGTCACTTCCCCTGTGGTATCGAGCAAGTCTTTTAAGGCAATGGGAACACCCTGCAAAGGCCCCGCGTCGATGCCCTTGCGGAAGTTATCTTCGGCACGTTGGGCTTGCGTGAGCGCACGTTCGCGCATGATGATGCGGTAGATACTTCCTTCTTCGAGCACATCTAAGTAAGCCCTAGTGACAGCTACAGGTGACAGGTCAGCAAAGCGGTAAGCATGGGCAAGTTCGGCCAAGTCGAGGGCACGCAAATCGTTCATGGGTTAGCATACCGCGCTGACGTTTGACAGGCGAAACCTGCCTACCGTGAACGTTTGGTGAGGTGCAATGGTGTGCTCGCTTGCGGTACGGTGAATGTAGGAGGAAAGTTATGAATACCCATAAAATACGCTTGTTAGCGGTTTTGCTGATGTTGCTTGCGGGCGTGAGTTTTGCCCAGCGCACCAGCACCGTCGATATTGAAAGTGATGGTTTGGTCTATCCGGCTTATCTGGCCGAACCGCGTGCCCCCGGGTCGCACCCAGCGGTGATTTTGTTGCACTCATTTCGGGGTTTGCAAGAAGGCTACCGCACGTTTACCAGAGAATTTGCCGCCGAAGGCTATGTGGTGCTCGCTATTCAGTGGCAAACCCACGCCAGCCAACCCGATGACGCGGTAGTCGAGCAACTGCTGCGTGATGGCATTACTTTTTTAGAAGGCAAAGATAACGTCAACGCTGATCGTTTGGGGCTCACGGGTTTTTGTGCGGGTGGGCGTTACACCATGTTGATGCTACCGCAAATTGATAATTTTTCTGCGGGCGTTGCTTGGTACGGTTTTCCCTATAATGGCGACCCCTCAGCAGCAGACCTAGCGGGCGAACTGGACACGCCCCTCTATATTATTCATGGTAGTGCCGACCAGCCTAGCCCGATTGGCGAAATTTACGACTACGCCCAAGCCTTGGAGCAAGCAGGTGCGTATTACGAACTGAAAGTGTACGCAGAACAGCCACACGGGTTTATGGTCGAAGGCGCAGAAGTGAACCGCGAACCAGCAGCGCAAAACGCCTATGGTGAGATGGTGGCGTTTTTTGATAGGTTTTTGAAGTAGTTTCAATCTACCTAAACGCATAAACAGGAAAGAGGCTCGAGCAATTAACTCGAGCCTCTCACTTTACTAGTTACAACATCAACTAGCGCAGCACGTCTTGTACCCTTGCTCGCTTGGTATCGATGCTTTGGGCCTCAACATCTCCTTCGTCCTCAAAGCCCTCGTCATCAATAGTGAGTGCATCAAGGCGCACATCAATATTCTCAAGCGCTTGACCCTCGGCCAGTTCTAGTGGATCGGTAAAGCCGAACGGTTCGTCATCATCGACTTCATCATCTTGGTCAATATCCAGCCAAGCAACGATTTCGTACGTACCTGCCCGAAGATTTTCAAACATATAGGGCACGGCATCACTGGTCGTTGGCACGTCAATCGCAGGCGAAACATCAAGATCTACATCAACTTCTTCGCATTCACTATCTAGGCAGAAGAAGGCATCGACATAGGTAGGCACTTGCGTGGTATCCAACGCAGTCAACGGTGCAAAGCTGGGCGTTTGACCTTCTTCAAGTATGGTGAGCGCAGCAGCAGCATCCACCAAACCTGCCCCACACTCACTACCTTGTGGGCGCTGACAAGCTTCGGCATCCATCGGACGGGCAGCATTGATAATGCGGCTACGCACGTTTGTCACCGTAGCATTAGGATTCTGGGAAAACATAAGCGCCGCAAGGCCAGCAATGTGTGGTGCTGCCATCGATGTGCCATCGTAGAACTTATAGGTAAAGCCACCGTTGCCATCACCCGTCGTACTGAGCACACCGCCTGTGATCTGCCGCCCACCACGACTCAAAATTTGGTCTGAGTCGCCACCAGGAGCCATAACATCGAGCGTGGTGCCGTAATTAGAATAGGGTGCGCGTCGATTGTCAGGTCCGGTTGCGCCCACAGACAACACACCCGGACAATTGGCAGGCGAACTGTCGGCTACATTGACATTTTCGTTGCCTGCTGCTACAACAATCAACACACCTGCTTGTTCAAGCCTGGTATAGACGCCACCTTCCATTTGAGAGCAAGACTCGATTGCCCCCAAACTCATGTTGATGACTTTGGCAGGGTTGGGGTTATCGGGTATGCCAGCAGTGCCCAAAGGATTACCTGCTGCCCATTCCGCACCACGGATGACCCCTTCAGTAGTACCACCCTCGGCACCAAGCACGCGCACGTGCGTGACTTTTGCTCCCCAACTGACGCCTGCAACACCCCTCATGTTATTGGTTGTTGCGGCAATGGTACCTGCTACATGTTCCCCGTGAAAGCCAGTACCGTCCCTACCGAGGGCTGAAGGAATATTCGGATCACTTGGGTCAGGCCCCTCTTCACCCTCAACAAAGCTGTAACCCGGTAACAAGTTATCCACTAGATCTGGGTGCTGCACAGTGCCCGTATCGAGCACAGCCACCACGACTTCGTTGCTTGTACCATCTTCGATTTGCCATGCTTGAGGCAAGTTAAACGCTTCATAGTGCCACTGCAAGTTGTAACGGATATCGTTGGGGGTTTTACCCTCACCGCCATTACCGGGGTCACCGCCATTACCGGGGTCGCCACCATCGCCGGGGTCGCCGCCATTGCCAGGGTCGCCACCATCGCCGGGGTCGCCGCCATCATCAGGAATATCTTCACAAAAGTCAACATCCTCTGGGAAGAGGGCGCAGTATTCTTCATCGGTCAAGATGCCATCTTCACAACCCGGGGCATCAGGAAATTCTATGCACTCCTCATCAGGTTCTTGCATCACCCGATAAATGCTGTTGGGAATTGCTTCAACGACCATAGGATCAGCTTGGAGGCGGGCGATAAGTTGCCGCGTTTTGGCGACTGAAATGCCATGTGCCCGATACAAGCCTATGGTGTTGCCACCTAGGGTGCGCACCAAGCCAAATGAGGTATCGGCTACTTGCAAACTGTTGATACTCTGGGTTTGAATATCAGCATCGCCAGCAAACATCACCAACACTTCACCAGGGACGATTTCGCTGCTGCTACTCACGGTAATGTCTTCAACAAAACCGGGAAAGAGAAGCCTGCCGCTAATCGATGCGGTTGAACTACCACCATCACCGCCGTCACCACCGTCATCGGGGGGATCGTCGCTGCCACCACCGCAAGCCACTAACACGATGACGAGCAGCAAAGCCGAACACCATTTCACATATTTCATAGTTACTCCTTGGCTGCTGTTTGTGCTCGAGCAACCTATGCAGCGGCTCGAGCCGCACCCGCAAGTCACCCAAGTTTCAACACATATTCAGCTAGCAATAAAGTAATATTTCAAAGATAAACACAACCACAGCAAGCCCTGCGAGAAAAGTCGAAAGCGTGTCACAACTATTGCATTTCACAAAAAGGCATGACTCGAGCTACTGCGTTTGAATCTTGAAATACTCACAGGCATTTTACGCCTTCATTAACTCACTTACAAGGCTTCAAAGATTTTTTGATAAAGTGAAACGTTAAAAGTCGATTTTTTGAGAAGCGTATAGATTAGGATAGGTTTCACTAAGAAGGTATGATTTTGACACAGTGTAACAATGTACTTGCTCGAGGCTTAACAAACCTCAAAAGCGCACGTGGTAGCATTACTATCTACATATTGATGAGGTGAACCATGTCAGACGCCCTTACGCTTTCTTTTGCAGACGCCAAAGCCCGTTTTGACGCCCTACGCCAAGACCCTTCGCACGTGGCGATGGTTGAGATTCGCCGTCACCGCGCCGAGGAATTGCGTAACTGGCTCAGCAGTGACGAGCCCATCAGCATCGAGGATTTTAACCGCGAAGTATGGCGGCTTGACGATGCAGACACAAAAGCCACCATTGAAAAACTACAACAGGATTTTGCTGAACAGGTAGCTCAAGCAGGTGGCATAACGCCAGAATTAACAACACAGCTCAAACAAGCCATTGCCGACAGCAACCTTCACGGCAACACCATCTGGGGTTCTGGAACATATATTTACGCAGCACACCACTCGGACGATGCAGCCAAACAAACTAATATTGACCGTGCGCGGGACATTCTCAGAGACGAAAGCCTTTCACCTTTAGACCTCGCACGCGCTCTAGAAGGTGTTCACGGTTTTGGCTGGAACACAGCAACAGGTTTGACGATGGTGTTTCATCCCAACCAGTTTGGGCTATTTAACGCCCCTTCCAAGCAAGTTCTGGGAATGTTAGGATATACCTTCAAAAGAAACGACCTTGAAGCATTTCAAACCCATCTACAAGACCTTAAAACCCGTTTGGACGCTGAGGATTTTCTCGAGCTTGACTGGTTTCTCTACCAAATCACCCAAAACGAAAAAATACGCAACAAAAAGCACCCGACAAATGCTGAAGCAATGCAGAAGTTGGCAGAACTGCTTGGCGCAAATAAACAAATACACAACAAGGAAAGTACAACGGATTCTGAAGCGATGAAAGAGTTAAGACGCTTACTTGCTTCAGACTCAAAAACAAAAAACCCCGACAGTCTTACTAATCAAATAGCAACTCGTCTGAAGCAGGGCAACCAGTTTTGGTGGGTGAATCAAGGTGACCTTTATGCTCACCAATCGTCTAAAGGGATTGTCCACACAACCAGAAAAAGACGTCATGACACAGATGTGGTCTACAACGTTGAAGTACGAGAAGCTATTAGCGAAGTGCGAACTGGCGATGTAATTTTGCATTATGACAATCCCTTTATTCGTGCCATCGGTACGGCAGCATCCAATGCGTACGAGAGCTATGAATGGGGTGATTCTTTTTGGAAAGTAGATGTGAAGTATCATGAGCTGAGTCAGCCGCTTGACACTAAGAACATTTACAGAAAATTGCGCTCGAATAATGGAGATACACCCTTTAGCGCGAATGGTAGTGTTAGGCCAGACTACTTATTTAAACTATCTCAGGAATTTATTCGACAAATAGAAAGTATGATTAGCACTTCTATACCACATAATTTTAACACAAAAGGGCAAACTTGGTGGGTTAATCAGAATGGGAAGTACGATGAGGAGAGAAGTAAAAATTGTATATTTTCTTACAAAAGTAAATCTAACCTACGAAAAAACACACCTCGAGAAAACGTCCAGCGGGTACAAGTTGATGATGTCATTGTGCATTATGCTAACGGTATCCAAGCCATTGGATTGGTTACCAAGGCTGCTTACGACAGTGAACAAGATGGTGAAGCGGGTTGGCAGGCGGATGTGGATTATCTCGAGCTAGAAAAGCCTCTTCCACTCAACAGCATCCCCGAAGCGTGGCGGATAAACGCACAAGAACAACCTTTTGATGTCAACGGTAGCGTCAAGCAAAGCTATCTTTTTGAACTTTCAGCAGACTTTGCGCACAAACTTGCGGACTTATTAACACCAAAACAACCATTGACCCTCGAGCAAATCGCCACCGACACCCACTTCGAGTTGTCTCTCCTCAAAAGCTGGGAACGTGCCATTCACCGCAAACGACAAGCCATCTTTTTTGGTCCACCCGGAACGGGCAAAACGTTTATTGCCAAAAAACTGGCACAATACCTAGCAGGTCGTGATGGGTTTGTTGACTTGGTGCAGTTTCATCCGGCGTATGCCTATGAAGACTTTATGCAAGGTTTGCGCCCGCAAACAGACGATGATGGCAAACTGCGTTATCCCTTGGTAGCAGGGCGGTTTTTGGAATTTATTGAACGGGCACAGCAGCATGACGGCCTTTGCGTGCTCATTATTGACGAAATCAATCGGGCGAACTTAGCAAGGGTGTTTGGGGAACTGATGTATTTGCTCGAGTACCGCGACGCTGAAATCCCGCTTGCAGGCGGTGGCACGTTGGCAATTCCGAAAAACGTGCGTATCCTCGGCACAATGAACACCGCTGACCGTTCAATTGCTTTGGTGGATCATGCGCTCAGGCGGCGGTTTGCGTTTTTGAAGCTCGAGCCGAAGTATGAGGTGCTCGAGAATTACCACCAAGATGCCCCCGCAGCCGCATTCATTCCTGCACTCCGCCAAACACTCACAGACATTAACCACGCCATTGGCGACCCAAATTATGCCCTTGGCATCAGTTTCTTTTTGCACAAAGATTTAGAAATACATATAGAAACCATCTGGCAAACCGAGATTGAACCCTATTTGGAAGAGCAGTTTTTTGACCAACTAGATAAGGTTGACACGTTTCGCTGGGACAACATCAAAACCAACTTGACCCTCGAGTCTGACGGCAATCTTGAAGATGCTATCGACGCTGACAACGACCTTGATAATGCGTTTGATAGTGAGTTTGATAGTGAGTTTGATAGCGACCTCGACAATGCGTCTGACAGCCGTACTGACGGCGAACTTGACGCATGAGCGATATTGATTTGCAGGAGTATGGCGAAGCGCGGTTGGCTCGAGACAGCCTCGAGGAAGACACGGCGCTTAACTTTCTGCGGCGTTTTGAAAAGCATGTGGTGCTCGAGTTTCCGACTCCTGCTAATAATCACCAGTGGGTCTTTCGGGCATCGGGTACGGTGGGATATTTTCCGCTAGATAGCACACGGGGCGTGCGGGTGCTGCCCAAGGTGGCCATAAAAAACGTCTTGGGGATGCTCACACGCGCTTATGACCTGTCGATTGACATTATCAACCATGACGACAGCGTTGGCAGTCTCGATGACCTGTTTAATTATCTGGCGGACTATCTAGCGCAGTTGGTGATGATGCGGGTCAAACGTGGCCTCGCCAAAGCCTACCAAGCCCGCCGCGACGACTTGCCCTATGTGCGCGGGCGCATCGACGTGCCAGCTCAGGTGCGCCGCCCGGTGGCCGTGCGTTTTGCGTGTGACTATCAAGAACACACCTTCGATATTCACGACAATCAGGTGCTGCGCTGGACGCTACTATATCTGCAGCGCAGCAACGTGCATGAACCCGCCAAAGGTCGCGTTCGCCTTGCTCAACACGCGCTAGCGTCGGTGGTATCTGCCGTGCCTGTACAAGCAAACGCTGCCGTTGCGCCTTACTATGACCGTTTGCGGCAAGACTACCGCCCCATGCACGCGTTGTGTCATTTGTTTTTGGATTCACTTACGCCCACACTAGGACGGGGCAACCAGGAAAGTGTACCGCTGTTAATTGCCATGCATCAGCTTTTTGAGCGCTATGTGTTTGTGGTGTTGCGCGATTACTTTGCAGGGCAGCACCTGAGCGTGCAAGGACAAAAAACCGAGCAGGTAGGTCACGGGGTGTCATTTCACATTGACATCGTCATTCAAGACGCGCATGGGCAGACGTTACTGGTGCTTGACACCAAGTACAAAGATAACAACACCCCCCAAAGCGCTGACGTGCAACAAGCGGTTGCGTATGCCGAAGTGATGGGTTGCCGCCATGCTGCGTTGATATATCCGACCCTGACCAAACCCCTGAAACTGACCGTAGGTAAAAAGCAAGTGCACCGCTTAGGGTTGGACTTAGGTGATGATTTGCCAGCAGCAACACGCGCCTTGTGTGAAGCGGTTGCGGGGCTTTTGGGGGACGCTCGAGCCACCCATCCCCCTCATGCTGTGCTAACTTCTGCGCTCGAGCCACAAACGCAACCATAATCAGACATAATAGAGTTATGAGCATCAAGCCAGACAACCCTACCCTCTCGAGCCTCTTGCAAGGACGGCTCTTCTTCATTCCCGACTACCAACGTGCCTACAGTTGGCAAAGCAAGCAACGCCAAGACCTGTTTCACGACATCAACCTCATCAACCAACACAATGACCCCGAACGGCATCACTTTATGGCTACAGTAGTGTGTTTGCGGCGCGGCAGGCGCGGCATTGCCGCTGATGAATACGGGGTGTTTGAACTCGTTGACGGGCAGCAGCGCATCACCACCTTGATTATTTTGCTCAAAGCGGTAGCAAAAAAACTGCAAGCTAGCGGTAACGCCGCAGAAGCCAGCAAATTACAAACGTTACTGGTCAAAGAAGACGGCACGCTGCTCTTTGAGAGCAACCACGACGAACGGAATTTTTTGGCGGCTTACTTAAAAACTGGCCAGATTCCCGCAGAAGACAGCGTGCACACAGCCGCCGAACGTCATTTGCTGGCGGCGTTTGGTGACTGTGAAAGCTATGTGGATACCTGGGAGGATGTGCTCGAGTTACTGCGCATTCTCAAAAACCGCTTAGACTTTATTTTGTTTGTGCTCGAAGACGAAGCCACCGTCTACACCACCTTTGAAGTCTTAAACAGTCGCGGGTTAGATGTGGACTGGCTCGATAAAACCAAAAGCATGCTGATGGGCGTGGCCGCTGAATATCAACAGGGAGACGCCAGAGAACGCTATTTGGACGAACTTCATCAGCGTTTTCAGGCTATTTATCGCACTATTGGCTTAGAACCACTGCCCGGGCAAGAGATTTTGCGCTTTACAGCCTGTTTGCACGCGCCCGATGCGCCAAGTCGCATTGGCGGCTCAGAAGGGTCGCTCGAGTTCTTACAAACCACTGTCGAACGTGAACCTAGTTGTGTGCTCACTGTTGCCCAGCAGTTGCTCGACATTACCCAAGCCCTGCGCACCTTGCGCGATGACTGGCGCATTCGCGGCCTTACCCGTATTGCCCATGTGCGGCTGTTAGCAGTAGCCATCTTACTGCGTCAACAAGTTCGTGAAAAGCAACAAGCCGATAACGACCAAGAAGCCCTTTTTGCTGCGTGGGAAAAAGTCACCTTTCGCATTTTTGGACTTGCCCGGCGCGACGCTCGCACCAAAGTAGGCGAATACACCCGCTTGGCGCATCAACTTGTCAGCGACACCGCACTCACGACCGACGCCGCCGTACACGCCATCACGGCCTTAGGTAGCGATTACAGCGGCAGCAAAGCAATCAGCGC
This sequence comes from uncultured bacterium, assembly GCA_964550765.1. GTDB lineage: Bacteria > Deinococcota > Deinococci > Deinococcales > Trueperaceae > JBCCBI01. The sequence continues at coordinate 19,873 of CAZKAZ010000036.1, forward strand.
CATGCACCACAGCGACGCCCTGCACGGTTGGGAAGACGAACTGCGCTACTTTTTTTATCACTACGACCAACACCTAGCAACGCAGCACGGGCAAACCCTTGACGCCGAGCAGTGGGCGGCCATCTTTCACAAACCCGTCAGTCAAGTAGTTGAGTGTATCTACCCAGAAAACCCCCAAAACGGTTGGTCAACCATGGCAGACAGCCGCCTCGAGAGCCGCTATTACCTCGGTAATTTGCTCATTATCTCGCCTCGAGTGAATGTATTAACCGCCAGTAAGCCCTTTGCTGATAAGTGCGACTTGTATGAACAGTTCGCTAAAGTGTTGGCTGCCCAAGAAGTCGTCGCCAATGACACCTGGACGTATTCACAGATTGTGGCCAGAGAAAAACACTTGCTGGCGTGGGCAAAACAGTATTGGGCATAAACGGTGACTGTCATGGCTGCGTACATCCACACAGGCGCATACGCTTTACAATAATTTTACAATTTTTTGTCCGCAGATGCTCGAGCAATCCCTTGCCCGCGAGGCTGCTTAGCAACAATTTAACAACTCGTAATCATCTAGTAAAACGCATGACATACAGGTTGTCTATACACGTTGTACCGTTAGATAATAACGTACCATCAAATGACAACGCGCGTTCGCTTTTGATGGCCTCTGCTGATGACATTCTGTGCTAACGCCCTTGGTTGTGTGATTGCTTTGTGTATCTGTGACAAGTTTTATCTGTGACAAGCCCGTACGTGTACCCCCTCTCTATACGTGTACCCCCTCTCTAGGAGTCATCCTTATGGCAGCCCATGACCTGCTAACACAATTGACACTCTACGACCAACACCTTTCAGAGACATCCTCGTCAGCCAATGCACAACGAGATGCTGACACTGTGTTGTATGCGGATGCCTATAGAGAAGCCCATCAGGCAGTGTTGCGTGATTATGGGTTACTGCCTTTTGCACAAAACAACCCTGCCAACCCTGCGCGTAGTAGCACCGACAACACGGCTTTTCGCAATATTGTCAACTTGGCTGCCAACTTATTTCATGTTCCCATCGCGCTCATTAACATTGCTGACCTCGAGCAAAACTGCTGGGCTAGCCACACCAAACAAGGCTGCGATGTTTGTGATGTTGTCGATTACCAAGCTGTTGATTTGGATGTGCACGGCAGCCCCATACCCGGGTCGTTTTGTCAGCATGTGCTAAATACCCGCACCTTGACCGTCTCACCAAGTACGGTAGACGACGCCCGTTTTGCCAATTTGCCCAGCGTGAAAGGGAAACCGCACATTCGTTTTTATGTGGGTATCCCCCTGACCGTACCCGAAGGCGTCACCGTGGGTTCGCTGTGTGTGATGGACGTAAGCCCGCACCCCACACCTAGCGACAATCAACTGCACATGTTTGAACAACTGGCTGCGTTAGCCGTGAATGAACTGGGCACGCAGCGCACCTTAACCAAACAAGCCACCTTAGAACGGGAGTTGCTCGAGCGCGACAAAACCCATCAACTGGTATCCAACACGTTTTTGCTCGATATTTACCGTCACGACGTCGATGCTGACGGAAACTTTATGCGCAGCTACGGTAACGATGACGTTGTCATGCAAAACCTCGGTTACACCTACGACGACATTGAAACGCGTGGCGGCTGGCACACGTTCATTCATCCAGAAGATATGCCCCTCGTACACACCCACGATCAACGCTTGCTCGCTGGCCAGGACAGTATTGTCGTATACCGCATGAAAACCCGTTGGGATGACTGGTGTTGGCTCGAGGATGCTGCTACCCCTGAGTGGGATGACAGCCAAGAACGCATCATCAAGGTCTACGGCACTGCTCGCAACATCAGCGACTGGAAAACCCGCGAACAGCGCTTGTTACTGCTTGAATCCGTGGTGGTAAACGCCAAAGACGCTGTTGTCATCTGCGACACCTACTCCGACGGTGACGTGAAATATCCCATGCGCTACATCAACCAAGCCCACCGCGAGATGACCGGCTACAACAGCAGCGAGCTACTCGGCAAAAGCCCCAAGCTCTTCCAAGGCAAAGACACCGACCCGGAAACGGTTAGGCGTATCAACGCAGCGCTCGCGAATTTTGAGACCATCGAAGACGTGGAAATTCTCAACTACGGCAAGCATGGTCATGCTTATTGGTTAGAACTGACCATCGTGCCAGTGGCTGATGACCAAGGCAACTGGCAACATTTTGTCTCCATTCAGCGCGACATCACCGAGCGCAAACACGCCGAAAGACGCTTGCAAGCATCGCTAGCCGACAAAGAAATGCTCTTAAAAGAAGTGCATCATCGGGTGAAAAACAACTTACAAGTGATGTCTTCACTATTAGCTTTGCAAACCCGCCGCCTCGATGATGACAGCGCCAAAGACGCCCTCAACAAGAGCCGTCAGCGTATTTTGGCTATGGCCGAAGTGCACAAAATGCTCTACGAAAAAAGCGATTTTGCCAGTTTTGATATGGCGCCTTACCTAGAACGGCTCACGATGATGTTGGTACGAGGCATGGATGCCAACGAAGTACAGGTGGTGCTCGAGCTGCATCCCACCTTAGTGAACATTGAACAAGCCATTCCTTTGGGGTTGATTGCCAACGAACTGATTACCAACGCCCTCAAGTATGCTTATGTAGATTGCCCCGAACCGCGCTTGACGGTGCGTTTGTCGCAACACAGCCAAGCTCGAGAGCGGCACATCACCTTAGACATCATCGACAACGGCAGCGGCATGCCAGAAAACACCTGGCTACACAGTGACAGTTTAGGAATGACCATCGTGCAGTCTATGGTCAGTCAGCTCGAGGCCACCCTCAACATGCAAACGCACGCTGGGACGCACGCTAGTGTGACCTTAAGCCGCTAAAGCGAAGATTTTCATGTTTTTTTCATCCTTTTTATTGTCACCTTGGTTACAAAACTAGCACCGCGCCGACACAAGTGGCTACAATACATGTATGCAGCGTGTGCTTTCAGTTTTTGGTTTGCAATATGATGTTTTTTTTAAGGCATTACTCATTAAAAGGCTTTTGGCACGTGCTGCAGGGGCGTTAGCTGTCTCAGAATTGCTAGCGTATGCTCTGCTGCTGCCGCCGCTATGGCGTTCATTGTTGGGCGACGTGGTGGGTTTGCTGTTGTTTGCGTTCATGTTACCGCCGCTTTTTAAGCCTGCGCTCGCTGCTTTGGGGCGGCTCGAGGCAGGCAACCCTAACAGCAATATTAGCAACATTAATAGCAACGTAAGTGACCATATTCGGCTAGGTTCAGTCGCAAGTGACAACACGAACTCACCCAACGATGTTGAAGCTGCCCAACAAAACGAACTCACGCGCTTGGCGCAGTACGCTCAGCAACTTGTCGAGCAGCTCGAGCAAGCGCAGCAACGTTTCGACAGACTATTTCACAATCTCTACGACGGTGCCATCCGTTTTGACAAAAACGGCGTGTGCGTGGCCGTAAACGAACCGCATTATTTTGATTTTGCGTTTCCGTTGCACGCCTTACGCGGTAAGACCATCCGCAGTTATTACGGCGATTTAGGGACGCGGCACGAATATTACCGCCAACGTGCCCTCGAGCAAAACGAAGCGCAAGTCTATCGGCATGACCTCACCCTTGACGGCACCCCCTACTACCGCGAATACCGCACGTTTCCCCTTGCTGCTGATGGTGACAATGCCGAAACGATCATCTTGGTGCGTGATATTAGCAAAGAACACAACGTCACCCAGCAACTGCGTGCTAGCGAAAAGCGTTTTCGTACCTTTTTTGAAAAGTCACCTTTGCCTTGTTTGCTGCTCGATATGCAAGCCTCGAGCGACCACACCCCCCACACAGATGGCGCAGGTATTCGTTTTCACGTGCTGGTAAACGACGCTTTTGAAGCCTTTTTGGGTTACAACCCTTGGGGTGATAGCTATTATGACTACGCCACGGCGTTTGCTTGCTATCAAAGTTATTCTTACCCAGAAGATTTTGCTCAGGAAGTAAGCTACATCGACGACATCGTGCAAGGCCGCCGCCAAGACTATCAGCTGGAAAAACGGTTTTATGCTGCCGACGGTAGCCTCCGCTGGGGAGACGTGCGCAGTAACGTCATCACCCGTTACGACGGCAGTTTGTCGTTACTTATGTTTACGGTTCGCGACATCACCAAACAAAAACGAACACAACGTCAGTTGCAAACCTCACTTTTGCAATTACAACAAAGCGAAACCCGCTTTCGGGCGTTTTTTGAGCAAAACGCGTCCCCTTGCACCATCACCACACTCCTTGCAGACACTGCCGCCGATGGTGACAATACCGAGCCGAGCCAGACGCTTCTTTACATCATGGCCAATGACGCGTTTGTAGCGTTTTTGGGCGATAACCCTTGGGCGCACGGCACGCATACTGACGAAGAAGCCCTTGCCATTAACCATCGCCGCACCCATCCTGATGACATTGCCCTCGAGAAACAATACATCCAAGAAACCCGTGACGGTCAGCGCGACAACTACCGCTTACAAAAACGCTTTTTGCACCAAGACGGCAGCGTGCGTTGGGGCGATGTACAAACGGTGGTGCTACACGATGATGCAGGGGATTTTTCCATGGCGCTCACCACGGTGCAAGATATTACTGCCACCAAATTGGCACAACGCGACCTCAAAGATGCCCTCAGTCAGCTCGAGCAAGCCTACGAAGACGCCATGCGGGTCGTGGGGTTGATGCTTGAATATCGCGACTACGAAACCAAAGGCCACACTGACCGCGTCACGCAACTATCACTTAAACTCGCTGACGCTTTGGCGTTGCCAGCGAGTGAACGTTACGCCCTCAAACGCGGTGCTTACTTGCATGACATCGGCAAAATTGCCATTCCTGATGCTATTTTGCACAAACCAGGCAAACTTACCGATAACGAGTGGTTGTTGATGCAAGCCCACACCACCATCGGTGATGACTTTGTCAAGCAGTTGTCGTTTTTACCCCAAGGCAGCAAAGACGTAGTCAGAAGCCATCACGAAAAATACGCTGGCGGCGGCTATCCCGACGGCCTCAGCGGCCAAGACATTCCTTTGCTCGCTCGCATTTTTGCTTTGGCTGATGTCTACGACGCCCTGACCAGTCAGCGGTGCTACAAAGACGCTTGGCCACACGAACGCGCCCTAACAGAAATACACAACCAAGCAGGCCAGCACTTTGACCCCGACTTGGTTGCTGTGTTCTTAACACTCTTTGAAACGACACCCCACGCTAATGCCTTATAAACATCACCACAACATCAATATTGTTGTCATTCAGTTGTTCGCATTCAATGCGCGTTGTACGCGTGAAGTCATAGCGATGCCACATATTCTCCTGGGCATACTGTAGCCATCAATGCCTAGGCAAGGGCGTAGCGTTAGCATTTGCATGATTGACGTCTACACAGTCACAGTCAAACCAGTCAAATGCGTTTTATGTAGGTGTGACATTGGTAAACATCAGCAACTAACGTAAATATATTAACGAAAGGGTATGAATATGAGGATATCAATCATCGGGTTAGGTGCTGCTGTCTCGCTTGATAAAAGCCTCTGCTAGGGGGGCGTTTTGCTTGGGTTGCACCACCAAATCAAGCTCTAACTCGGTAAAAATCTTTTCCCACACACTTGGCACATTGCCCGATACACCCCGCATGATGTTACTTAAATACTGCCGACTGACACCAATTTCAGCAGCCAATCGACTTTGTGACATGTTGCGTTTACTGAGTTCCAAACGGACGTACTGACGGATGTCGTTATTCATAGTGTTTCCCCTATCATAGCCGTACTACCAACGTAGCACGCGGTAGCTGCCATACCGTTTTTGTAAACTAATAAGATGACACCCTAAGGGCAATATGAAGTATTTCACTATCACACTGTAAAAATCGAGGTGAAAACATATGAGTTGACACTTTTTTAGCACTGTCCTATGTAGTGTATAATGCACTATGCTCGAGCACCCGCTGCGCATCCATCGACTACTAGACAAATTTTTCCCGCGTTCTTATGCAGCAAAATTTGTGTTGATTGCTTTCATTGCCATACACCTACCGCTACTAAGTGTTGCAGTATCATTTGCATTCAAGCCAGCATTGTCTCCCACAGCATTCTTCTTAGATGTATTGCTTGCCACCCTGATTGGCTGCGGGGTGGTGCTCTTGCTAATACCGCGCTTGTTAGCCCCCCTCGATGTGACCCTACAGGTGCTCGAGGCACACGCAGCAGGTGAAGCCCTACCCCAAGTGACGACCTTTTCTGACGATGCCAGCGGACGCTTACTCAAACGCACCATCGAAATACTGAGCCGTTTACGCTCGAGCGAACAACGTTACACGTCGCTTTTTCATGCCATTCCTGATGGCATCAGTTGTTTTAATCGCCAAGGTGAATACACCGAAATTAAACCACCCCGTTATTTTTCGTACGTTGCCACTAACCTCATCGGCAAAACCCCCGAAGACATTTATACGCCTGAGTTTGCAGCCATGATTCGTGGCAAACGGGCACGCATGTGGGCAACGGGCGAGATGCAAAGTTATGAAATTGAACGCACGGTGAATGGCCAGATTAGCTACCGAGAGGTGAGCATCTTTCTCTTAAGTGACAGCGAAGGTGCTGCGCTGGTGCGCGACATCAGCGAACAAAAACAAGCCCAACAACGCTTGCAAGAAAGCGAAGCCCGTTTTCGCAGTTTTTTTGAAAACAGCCCTAACCCGTGTTTGATGCTCGATTACGACGGTGCTAAGGTCATCAGCAGCATTCGCATCAACCAAGCCTTAGACACATTTTTGGGTGGCGTCCCGAGCGACGTTGTCAACATGAAGCGAGTAGAGGTTCTGGCCTATATTGAAAGCATCAGCCACCCTGAAGACTGGCAACAGGACTTTGCCTACCTCAGCGAGGTGTCAGCGGGGGTACGGGACAGTTACCGCATGGAAAAACGCTATTTGCACAGTGATGGCACGTGGCGCTGGGGCGATTACAGTTGCAGCGCCATACGCGACGATGAGGGTAACATCCTGCGCGTTTTAGCTACCATCCAAGACATCACCGCGCGCAAACACGCCGAACGAAACGCTGCTGCTGCCCTCGAGCAACTACGGGTGAGCGAAGCCAGATTTCGGGCTTTTTTTGAAGATAGCAGCGTACCGTGTTTTATGGTCACCATGCACGATGAAACTGACGCTGGCGACCACAACGTACAATTATTGGTCAATCAAGCCTTTTGTGACTTTCTGGGTGAAGACGCTGACAATCTTCGTAAGATGACGTTAGCTGACACTGCTACCTACAATCAACGTATTACTCACCCCGACGACTTCGCGTCTGAACAAGCCCTCGTGAATGAAGTACTGGCCGGTAGCCAATCGCATTACCGCATTGAAAAACGTTATCTGCGCAGTGATGGTCAGGTACTGTGGGGCGACCTTACCAACCACGCACTGCGCGATGAGCAAGGCCATATCTATCAGTTTATTGCCCTTATTCAAGACATCACCGAGCGCAAACAGGTACAAAACAAACTGCAAAACACCCTAGCGCAACTTGAAACCAGCGAAACCATGTTTCGAACGTTTTTTGAGGGCAGTGGCAGCGCCCACAGCATTATCGACATGCGAGACCCAGAAAATGCTCACGATGACCGCCTTTTGGTCAATCAAGCCTTCCAAACGTTGTTAGCAGATACCCACTTTCCAAATTTGCCCGTCAAAACATTTGCAGATATTGCGGCACTCAACGAAGCAATCAGTCAGCCTGACGATTTAGTGCTCGAGCAGCAACACAGCCACGCGCTGCTAACGGGCGACATAGACGGCTACAGCCTCGAGAAACGCTACCTCAAACGCAATGGAGATATTATCTGGACGACTGTGCAACACAACCTCATCAGGCACACAGATGGTCAACCCCACTTGTTAGTGAGCACCGTCCAAGACATCAGCGACCTAAAGCACACCCAAGAACACTTGTCACAAACCTTGCAGCGGCTCGAGACCAGCGAAGCCAAGTTTCGGGCATTTTTTGAGGGCAGCGGCAGTGCCCACAGCATCATCAATATGCAAGACCCCGACACCGCACGCCCTGACCGCCTCTTGGCTAACCGCGCTTATGATCGCTTGATGGCAGACACCCTTGTCGCAGATATACCCGTGCGCACCTTGGCTGACATTGCTACCCTCAACAATGCCCTCACCCATCCCGAAGACCTCATGGTCGAAAACGAACATAACCAAGCACTTGTAAGCGGACAAAAAGACAGTTATAAGCTCGAGAAACGTTTCCTCAAACACAACGATGAGGTGATTTGGGTAGTCGTTACGCATAGCCTTATCCGCCAATCTGACGGCAGTCCCAACTTGCTGCTCAGCACCATCCAAGACATCACCGACCTAAAGCGCACCCAAGAACACTTATCACAGACCCTAGCGCGGCTCGAGCAAGCCCTTAACACCAAAAACATGCTCATGCGTGAAATTCATCACCGGGTTAAAAATAACCTGCAGGTCATCGGCTCACTGTTGAGCTTGCAAGCCCGCTTGCTGAGCGACACAAGCGCCAAAAATGCCCTCAGCGAAAGCCATAAACGCGTCATGGCCATGGCCGAAATTCACGAGTTGATGCACCACACTGACGCTGGCAACCGCATTGACTTTGCCCTTTACTTAGAAGAACTCATCGCGTTGATGCGGCGTTCGTATAGTTTGGATGATGTTGCCATTCATCTCGAGCTTACCCCCGTCACCTTGCCGTTAGACCAAGGCATTCCCCTGGCGCTCATCACCAACGAACTGGTCTCCAACGCCCTCAAATACGCCTTTCCAGAAGGCGCACATAAGCAGCCCACCATCACCATCCGCTTGCAGCGCAGCGCACACAACGTGACCTTGTGCGTCGAGGACAACGGGGTGGGTTTAGATAACAACAATGGTGGTGATAGTAACTCCCTGGGCATGACCATCGTCGAGTCACTCAGCGGGCAGTTGAACGGCACACTCACCTTTAGCAATAAACACACTACCCACAATCTAGCTGACAATGCCCCACAGCTGGCGATTGAGTCAATACCAAACCATCTTTATGACGAAAAGACTGAACAGGACACAACAACAGACGCAACCGAAACAGGTTTACAGGTGACGGTGCGCTTTCCGCTGCCAGAGGCTCGAGGTATGAGCACACAAAGTTAGCGCACGAAGATGCTGGCTTCGTCGGCTTTGGCTTCTAAGGCGCGTTTGAGTTGTTGACTGGCTTGGGCGGTAATGGTAGCAGCACGGTCATCGTCTTGTTCTAGAGCGGCGCGAATACTTTGCTCGAGCTTATTCACCATCTGCGCGTCTGGGGTTTCAATCTGCCGTTCAGGTAGTAGACGCTTGCGCAGTAAGACAGGTAAAGTGCGCGAGCGCACCCAGTCGTTGGCGGCGTCTTTACCTCGAAACGTCGCAATGAGACTGACAACTAGCGCCAAGGGTAGCGAAAACAAAAAACCATTGAACGCATCCAGCAAGGTAAACACCAACAAACTCGACACCACCGTCACCACGCTAAAGCCCCCAAACACCAGCGCCCCCATGTCCGGTTCGGTTAACGGGGTGGCGTTGATATCATCGGGGTTATAGCGAATATCAAGCGTCAGCACTTCGGCTGGTACGTTGTAACGCTGGCTGATGGCCTGAGTGCGCACGTTCAATTGGTCTTGCACAGGCGCAAACCAGGCACTCACCAAGCGGTTGAGCAGGGTTTTGGCGGCGTCGGTTTGCAGGTAATGTTTGGCGTTTTTTTCAAACACGGCGGGCAGGTCGCTGAGCGTATCAATCTTGCCTTCGCGCCACGCGTACTGGGCGGGTTTGAGGGCGTTGTCAATGAGCGCCTGCGCCAACGGCGACGCCAACACATCGCCTAACTGCCCCAAGTGGTCTTCAATATGCTTGGGGAGGTCATTTTCGACAAAAGCGTGAATCTCCTCACGAAAACGGTCAATGCGAATCACCGACTTGCCGTAGAGGGCGAGTCCCCGAGCGATGCTGTACTCGGGTTCGCTGTCGCGTTTGGGTTTGAGGCCAGCAAAGACCGTTTCACAGATTTCGTGAATAAAACCAATGCGCGATGGCCCGCCCGTTAACAGCACCACTCGAGGCATCATGGCGCTCGTCTCTAACGTCTGATACACCCGCCTGACCACGTCTTCAAGGGCTACCGGAAAGGGTTTAGCGCCTAAGGCTTCGATAGGACGGGCGAGAATGGCGTCCATGGCGGCTTTGTCAAGAGCAACCCGAAAGAAGTACTGCCCTTGAATGTCCTCGAGCGTCTTGTAAGGGGCGTCTTCATACCATTCAGGGTGAGCAAAATACTTTTCTTTGGCTTTGCGGCACAACATCTCGCAGCGGTTTTTGTAGAGCGGAAAACGGGCAAAAATATCTTCTAACGTAGCGCGGTCTTTTTGCTGTTCCAGCATCTGGGCAAAGATGGCTTTGTCTAGGTGGGTTGCGCCAATGTCATCACCAGCGTCACCGATGGGGGTTTCTTGCATGCCCCGCACCAAGGTAAAATCTGTTGTTGATGAGCCAATGTCAATGACTAGCACCGAATCTTTTAACTCGTCAACGCTAAACAGCTTGCGGTTGACGGCATACATAAACGCCGCCCGCGACTCGCGCACCACTTGCACATCTTCAAGACCCATCTCGGCAATAAACGCCGCGTACGCGTCACGCGTGTCGGCTGTCCACCCTGATGGACACCCCACCACAAAACGTAACGACGGTGATAGGGCAATCTGCCCACTATCTGCAAGATGTTGCACCACCGCTTGTACAAAGTCCGTCATCACCCGGCGGTAACGCACGTCGCTTGAAGGGCGCGCTTTGAAACTGATATCAAGTTCAGTCACATCAGCGACTTCTAGCGCCCGCTGACCCAGTACCCGCTGGCCTTTGCTATCTTTGCCGATGGCGGTGATTTGGCTTTTTTCGCCATAGATTTCTAGCATTTCCGGTTCGCTGCTGCTATCAACCCGCACCCGCGCCAACGCCGATTCACCGTGCCCGAGGTCAAAACCCACAATCTCGCGAATGGGTTCTGGTTTGCTTTGTGGCTGGGGTGTAATCTGCGCTGTTGACGGCGTGTCCTGTTCAATCACGTCCTGTTCAATCACGTTCTGTTCAATCACGTTCTGTTCAATCACATCAGCATCATGTACATCAGGGTCATGTACATCAGCATCATTGACAATAGGATTGGGAACAACTGCCTCAGAGACAAACCCTTTAGCATTTTTAGTCTCGGTATTAATATTGGTATTAACATTGATAGACATATCAGTCATACTTCACCTGCGGTTCGACAACACGGCCTTTGAGGAGTAACGTTTCACCACGGGTAAGCGCTGGGCGTAAGGTGCGATATTCGCGGCTGTTAGCATCCAAACTGGGTTCAAATTCAAACCACCCGTCTTGACCGCCACCAGTTGCTGGATAGTCCACCAACGTTAAGCCCCTTGCTTGCAAAATGCCGCGCACGTCGTTGCTTCTGGCGAGGGCTAACTCAGCATGGTCGCGCTGGGCGGCTTCGGCAAGGCCTTGCAGTAGCTCGAGCACCTCCTGAGATTCACTGATAGGTGCGAGCGCCGGACGCTGCTGGCGGCTGTGCAACGCGTCCGCTACCTCGGCGGCAGCACGGTCAAAAGCATCACACGCACGGCTGAGGCTACCCAACACACGGTCAATATCTAGGCGAATGTGGTGCTCGAGGGCATTGGCGTCCCCACCCTCTGCGGTGTTTTGGCTTGACCAAATGGGCGCAAACGACACATACCCCAAAGCAATGAGCAACCCCAAAGCCACAATCAAGAGCGGATCACGGCCAAGTTCTAAAAACAAAAACACCCCTAGCAGCACAAACAACCCCACCTGCGCCATAAGCCGCCCCGGATTAAGCCCTTTGAGACGGGCAAAACGCCGCACGATAGGCATGTCAACGCGCAACCATGAACGTTCATTTTTTGGCTTATAAGGTTGCCACAACACCACCTCACTGGCGGCCAAAGTGTGTTCTAAGCCGAGGGAAACTTGCTCGAGCAGCAGTGACGTCACATGCACGCGCTCACTCGGCACTTGCGCCAAGTAGTCTTCAGCAGCTTCACGCACTACCTTTTGACACAAGGGAATTGCATCTTCAGCGTCTTTGCCCGTGAGGGCTTGTCTCAATTCTGTACGACGGGCATTGACCCGACTAAGAAGCGTCACGGGCGCGTCATTCGTTCCATCGATTTTGGTGGTCGCTGGCATGGGTTCAGGCATAGGCAGTATCATCACTTCGTGTTAAACGTATTTGTATTGACGGCATGTGTATGGATGACCTTATGTTAGTTATGTGTTAATTACGATTTTTTGCTAATTACAGAGACTTAATTACAGGGACGCAGTGCGTCAGTACGGCCATCTCGTGATAATTACCTTACCGCATTATCCGCTACTCACTACGTCACAGCCCACTTGTATACGTCACAGCCCACTCATAAAAGCATTAGACAAGGCATCATTCTCAGACAAGACACCATTCTCAGACAAGGCATCATTCAACGAAAACGAACAACCAACACAGCGAATAACAGGAGGAAATACATGGCCGTTCGTGACATATTACTACTTGGCAACCCCAAACTGTACGAGGTTTGTGAGCAAGTGACCCCAGACGACCTTCCCAGCCTCATACCTGTCATTACTGACTTGCACGACACCATGATGGCCTTTCGCAAAAAATGGGGTGCAGGTAGAGCCATTGCCGCCCCACAAATTGGCGTAATGAAGCGCCTTGTGTACATGCACATCGACGCCCCTGTGGTCTTCATCAACCCCGTTTTTGACAAGCAAAGTGACACTATGATGGACGTCTGGGACGACTGTATGAGCTTTCCTGAGTTGCTGGTTAAAGTGCGCCGCCACGCCAGTTGCGATATTGTCTACCGAGACATTGACTGGCGTGAACAACGCCTGACGTTAACAGGTGACTTGGCCGAACTTTTGCAGCACGAAGTGGATCACTTAGATGGCGTTTTGGCAGTGTCACGGGCGCTAGGCGCGGATGCGTTTGCCTTGCGCAGTCAGCAACATTTCACCGATTATGACCGCTCAGGCCTGCCTCGAGCTGACTGACTCACCCTATCTCGAGCGTGCATATTTTATTATTATAAAGGAATTGACGATGACGATAGAAAAAACAGGACAACTACAGCACTATCACCACGCCATACACAACGCCTACCAGCACATCGACCCGGTGTTTTTGAATACCCCACAGGTAAGTTTTGGAGCCCTCAACACGCAAGTAAGCGCAGATGTTCTCCTCAAGGTGGAAATACTTAACCCGATTCGTTCGTTTAAGGGGCGCGGTACGAGTTACTTTGTGCACGAACACCGCAACGAAAAGGTGCTTGTGTGCGCTTCTGCTGGCAATTTTGGACAGGGTTTGGCTTACGCAGGCAAGCAGCAAGGCATCGACATCACCGTGTTTGCAGCTAAGACGGCCAACGTGCTGAAGCTCGAGCAAATGCGCAACCTAGGCGCACAGGTTAACCTTGCTGGTGCTGATTTTGATGCCGCCAAAGACGCCGCCAAGGCCTATGCCCGTGAACACGGCTACCGCTACGTCGAAGACGGCAAAGAAATGGCTGTGACAGCGGGCGCAGGCACTATCGGGCTGGAACTGAGCCAACACGAAGCACCCCTAGACGCCGTCGTGACGCCCCTAGGCAATGGCGCATTGCTGAATGGCATCGGCCTGTGGTTCAAAGCCAGCGGCATCACTACCAACATCATCGGGGTCGTGGCTGAAAAAGCGCCTGCTATGGATACTTCTTGGCGCGCAGGTGAGGTCGTCAACGCAGACACGGTAAGCACCATCGCTGATGGCATCGCCGTGCGCAAACCCGTTCCTGAGGCTTTGGCACTGATGCCATTTAGTACCGATGACGTGCTGCAAGTTAGCGACGCTGCCATTTTGGAGGCCATGAAACTGGTGCATCTTCATGCCGGGTTGGTGCTCGAGCCAGCCGGTGCTGCTGGTCTGGCCGCATTACTCGCCTATCCAGATAGATTCGCAGGCAAACGCGTGGCCGTCCCCTTGTGTGGGAGCAACGTCACCGAAGCGCAATTAAGCCAGTGGTTTTAGGTTGCTTGGCTCGAGAACTCAGATGCTTACTGAACACGATAAACTAACTGTGTGAAACAGCCCTCTCCCCCGTTTCCTGTGTCTGTGCCGACGACCATCAAAGCCGACATTTACAAGTGGACAGCACAAGACCGCCATTTTGACCTCGATAGCGACCTCCCCCGCTATGCCCACGAAGTGTTACACGGTTTGCGTGATTTTCCGGCGCAAAGCCGCTGTATTGATACGGACGACCCGCAAGGTTTACAAGCAAGTATGTGGCGGGTGCTCGCTGTGTTAGCGCAAGAACATCCTGATTATTTTGAGGTTGATGCCGCTAAACGGGTCTTTCGCAATAAGTTATGGGGGTTTACGCTCAGCGAGACGCAGGGGATGTATCACCTCGAGCGCCACGAAGCGCAGTTAGAACCGGAATTAGCGCGGGAAGTCATTAATTTTTTGCAGGGGAGTCCGAGGGTGCTAGCAGATGCCGTGCGTTTAAGCATCCAAGAAGACCTCGCCATCATCGACCGCCCCAAAGGCACTGCTGTTACAGGGGATAGGGCAGAAGCATTGTTAGTGTGTTTACCGAGCAGTTGGAATCCAGCGGACAAAATTGGGCACGATTTCAGCACCATTCACCGCCCGATTGCCCACCATGAGCGGCTCGAGAAAGCCCATGCCAACCTCAACAAAGTACTCTTTGCTAAACCCTTCAAACGTTGGGTATGGGCGCTTGTCAGTGACGGCATCTTGTGCCACAACCCAGCCGTGCACACCCGCCCCAAACTCGCTAGCGTCCCCTTTGAGCAACTCTACTTTCGCAGCGAACGGCAGACGTTTATTCCCATGGCAGATATTGGCCGCTACGTGTTCACCATTCGCGTCTACAGCACGCCCCTTGCGAATGTGCTCAATGACGAACGCAGGCAGATACTCGCGGATGCCCTTGTGTCAATGGATGATGAACAGCGGGCGTACAAAAGTCTCACGGGCTTGGTTGATGGGTTCGTTACCAAGTTGCTTCAGTAATCAAGTTATTTCAGTAATAGCGTAATGTTTCAAGGTTTCCATATTTTTTCACCAACACTTAAACATCAATTAGATATCAAGGCGACATCTGCACGCGACTGGCTTTGATAATCGCCCGAAAAAGCTGGTTCATGCTTAGTGCGTCGCTGGCGTTAAAGCCGATGGTACGCTCACCTGCTCGAGTCACCCCGGGGATGTAAAGGCATTGGTCTGCCCTCGTTTGGTGGTCGAAATCAACCTCAACCGCACAAGGATCGGGAAATGTCCAAGGTTTCGCGTGACTGGTTTTAACAGCGTGCTCGGCGGCTTCACGAATCAACTGCTGCGCTTTGTGCGGATGCAAGTGAATGGCACTGAACGTCGAGTAACCTTCTTTGACCACCACGCCCACAACTTCCTCACCAGAAAACGCTTGACACTGCGCCACGGCTTTGTCATCACCTGTTACCAAGAGCACAGGCACATCAAAATGCCCTGCAATAGCAGCATTCAACCCAAACTCGCCTGTGGATAGTCCATTGAGGCGTACGTCTTGTACGTAGCCTGTCCAAGTGTGCGCAAGTGGTGCAGCGGGTGTGCCAGCTTTGGCGTGATAACCCACAAAAAACAGCCCGTCAACGCCTTCTTGTAAGCCTTGCACCATGCCCAGTGCTTTGTCGTTACCGGTAATAAAACGCACCCCTGCGTGCAGTTCTTCTGGGACAAGGTTGCGCATGCCGTCGTGCGAATCGTTGACGATGACCTCGCTAGCCCCTGCTGCAAACGCACCTTCAGCAGCAGCGTTCACCTCTTTAGTCAGGCGCAAACGGGCACGTTCGTACTCCACGGTTGAGCTTGGGTTTTCACCAACTTCGGGTGGCATCACCTGCACCCAACTTGTGACGCCACACACGCCTTCCATGTCTGCAGAAATTAAGATTTTCATTTTTCACCTCCGTGGCCGGATTATATGCCGAACAACGGGCAGATAAACGCCTTACCAAAAGCGTTCATGGCTTTTTGCATGGCTACAGACCGTAAATTTTATCCGCAAAAGATTTCACAAAAGATGATGCCAAGTGAACATCCAACAAGCATCGGTAACTCGAGCACCCCAGCAAACCCACACGATCTTTAAGGCGATGTTTTACACGTGATGTTTTACACTACGACATGGCACGCACCCTACCCATCAAAACCTTTCGGGACTACGCCACCCCAGAGGTGTTTCAACGTGGTCAACGCTATTACCAGCAAGATGCTGTCAACAAATTCGGTAGACAAGGTAACACCATCACGGCTCGAGTCTACGGCAGTTACAACTATCGCGTGAACGTTACCCTGCTCGAGCGCAGCGACAAACCAAACGAATACGGCCTCAAAAGTGCCAGGTGCAGTTGTCCTTACGGTGATACCTTTGACGGTTTGTGCAAACACATTATCGCGGTGCTACTAAAGTTTCATCACGAAGGTGCGGCGGAAACCGTTACCGCAGCCAAGCACCAAGGGGGTGATGCTCGAGCAAAACTAGCAGAACTGTCTAAAGAAGACCTCAGGGGGTTGCTCGAGCACCTTTTCGACCACTACCCCGACGCCGCTGACGTGGCTGCCGTCTTTTGGCAACAACAAACCATCACCCAACAGGCTAGTGCGCCTCAAGCCAGTACGCCTCAAGCCAGTGCGCCTCAAACCAGTGCGCCTCAAGCCAGCACAACCCAACCAGACGCCACTCCCGCAGAAGCTGAGATTGACACCCGTCCTTATTGCGCGTTGATGGAACGTGCTGCCAGCCAGCCTGACTTCGGTCAAGGACCCATTTGTTATCCACAAGCTCATGAGTTGCTCGAGAAAGTAACACCTTTCCTCGAGGCTTCTGCTTACGTTGATGCCTTCAAACTGACGTGGGATCTCTTAGAGACGTTCATTGACACCGCTTCCAACCTCGACGAAGACATCATCCACGAGATACTTTACATGGACGTCTATGGCGACGAGTACTACGACGTGATGGAAGACGACAGTGTTGCGTTTGGTGATAGTGAATTGCTCGAGGCCTTCGATAGGTTACTTGCCAAAGCCAGCTTGGGCGCACAAGCCGACATCAGCGATGACACCCGCAAAGCCCGAATTGAAAAACTGTCTGCTTGGGAAGACAGCCTAAACGGTGAATATGCCGAAGTCACTTTCCCCTTGGCTATCTACGCCCTTGCTGGCACTTTTCACGTCACCAACGAAGAAACACAACACTATCAAGACTATGCCGAAGTCAATCACAGCTATGCCGAAGCCGATTACCATGACCTTGCACTCGACATGATGAAACGTTTGCAAGGCGAAGATGCGGCGCTCAGTTATGCCAAAGCATACGAACGCGGGTTACAGTACCTCACGATTTTGCTACAACGCGGCGATATTGACACGGTGATGGGCAGTTTTCAAGACTATGTGAACAGCCTAGAAGACATAGAGCAGTTTGTTGAAATGCTTGCGCCACGCTATCCAGAACACGCCACCGCTGTGGGCTACTACGGCATTGACTACGCTGATGCCCTTTGGCAACAACGCATCACGAATCCATACGAAAATATGTATACCCAAGACAGGGCTGTCTACGGCTTTCTTGAAAACCTCTGTCAGGTAGCAGCAAGGCTCAACGATACATCTCTTCACTTTCGGGCAGCGCGACTCCTGTTTCGAATCTTGCCAACGCTCCGCACCTTCAACACCTTGCGTGACCTCACAGACGCAAGCGACTGGCAATTACTGCGTGAAGCACTGCTAGCTGAAATGCAGCAACACCATGACATGCCTGAACATGCAATTAAGATTTTGTTGCAAGAAGCCCGTTTTGACGATGCCATCAACATCATCACCCAACGCACCTCAGAATCACAGTTTAATCCCTATCCACTCAATCAAGGCATTATTTGGTCAGTCATGGACGCCGTTACGGATACGCACAGTGCGTGGGTTATTGGGTTGGGAAGCCAACATGCTGAAGCCGCCATTGCCAAAACACAGACCTCATCGTACAAAGAAGCCGTTCGCTACTTGCAATATGTCAAACGTGCTTATCTGGCATCAGATCAAGCTGAACAGTGGCAAGCCTATGCTGAGAAGCTAGCGACAGAACACAAGCGCAAGCGAAATTTTATGGCGTTGTTTAAGGGGTTACTGTAAAAAACACCCCCAACGTACTGCTAAACGTGACGCTGGGGGTGGCTCGAGGGTGTTATTGCTAATGCTGCTTTAGACCGCCGAGGCTGCTTGTAGCGGTTCAACCCCCACACTGCGAGCTTTGATGTGTTGGGTTAGGTGCTCGATAAACGCAGATACTGCCACACCATTTTGATCGGCTTCTTTGCGGCTCCTAAATGACACCTGTTCGGCGCTTTGCTCTTTGTCACCGACAATCACCGTATAGGGCACTTTGTGCAGTTCGGCTTGGCGCACTTTGTAGTTCATGCGCTCACTGCTGCTGTCCACATCGCTGCGGATACCAGCCTCATTCAGTTGGTCTTGCAGGGCGTAGCAGTAGTCGAGATGGCGGTCAGCGATGGGCACCAAACGCACTTGCTCAGGGGCGAGCCAGAGGGGAAAATCTCCAGCAAAGTGTTCAATCAAAAAGCCAACTAACCGTTCATGGGTTGATAGCGGCGCACGGTGCAAACAAAGTGGGGTTTGTTTTTCGTTGTTTTCGTCGATGTAGTGCAAGTCGAACCGCTCTGGCACGGCAAAGTCCACTTGGTTGGTCGCTAACGTAAACTCGCGGCCAATGGCGCTTTTGATTTGCACGTCGATCTTAGGCCCGTAAAAAGCGGCTTCGTCTTCAACTTCTACAAAATTCACGCCCCCGCGCTGCATGGCGCTGCGCACCATGGCTTCGGTTTTTTGCC
The DNA here is from genome assembly GCA_964550765.1 of uncultured bacterium. GTDB lineage: Bacteria > Deinococcota > Deinococci > Deinococcales > Trueperaceae > JBCCBI01. The sequence goes on from CAZKAZ010000036.1 coordinate 38,964, forward strand.
ACATGGCTTCATTATCGATGTACTTTTTGCCCAAACCTTCTTTACTGTGTTTAGAAAGGCGCATCACGTAGTCTTTAATGTCAAAGATTTCAAAGTATTTAAGATACAAGTCAATGACTGCCATGAATTCTTCTTCAAATTGGGCTTCGCTACAGTAGATGTGGGCGTCGTTCATCTGCAAACTGCGCACTCGCATTAACCCCATGAGGGCACCGGAGTCTTCGTAGCGATAGCAGGTGCCGTATTCAGCAAAGCGCAAGGGCAAATCACGGTAAGAACGGGGGCGAGCAGCAAAGATTTTGTGGTCTTTAACGATGATGGCTGCTGTGACGTCTATTTGTTTTTTCATGGATTATTTTTTTATATGG
>CAZKAZ010000036.1:39341-52437 GCA_964550765.1 uncultured bacterium
AAGATTTTGTGGTGAAAAGGGCAGTTCATGGGCTTCATGTAGTAGGTGATGCCCTCTAATTCCATCGGTGGATACATGTCCTCAGCGTAGTAAGGCAAGTGACCACTGCGCAAAAACAAGGCTTCTTTAGATAGGTGTGGCGTGCGCACTCGTTGGTAGCCGGCGCGTTTTTCGATTTCTTTGGCGAGGGCTTCAATTTCTTCCACCATGATGGCACCATTGGGTAACCACAGCGGCAGACCTGGTCCTACGTCTTCATCGAGAGTGAAAATGTCGAGTTCTTTACCCAGTTTGCGGTGGTCGCGGCGTTTGGCTTCTTCGAGTTGCCACAAATGCTGTTCTAGGGCTTCTTTGCTAGTAAACGCTACCCCGTAAATCCGCTGCAGTTGCGCCCTTGTTTCATCACCGCGCCAATAAGCACCAGCCACGCTCATGAGCTTAAAGTGCTTGGGCAAATGCTTGGTATTAGGCACGTGCGGCCCTCGGCACAAGTCTGTAAAACCCGCGTCGCCCCCTTGTTCGTAAAAGGTGAGGGTTTCGCCTTCGGGTAAATCTTCAATCAGTTCGACTTTGTAGGGGTCAAGGTCGCGGTAGCGCGCCAAGGCTTCAGCTCGAGCCAAACTATACTTCCTGAGCGCAAGCCCTTCTTTGATAATACGCCGCATGATGGTTTCGATTTTTTCTAAGTCTTCGGGCGTGAGCGTGCGCGGCACATCGAAGTCATAATAAAAACCATTGTCAATGACCGGACCAACACCCATTTTTACGTCACTGCGGTTAAAGCCTTCTTCTACAAATAACTCAATGACCGCTTGCGCCATCACGTGCGCGAGCGTGTGCCGCATCAAAAACAGCACGTCATCGTCTTTTTTGGTGAGAATACTCACTTGCGCTTCAGGCGGCACTTGGCTCATCAGGTCACACAACTGACCATTAACCGTGATACCCAAAGCGGCTTTGGCGAGACCGGGGCCAATAGCTTGGGCGACATCAAGGCCGCTGGCATTTTCGGGAACGTCTAAGTGTTTACCGTCAGGCAGGACAACTTGCATAGCTTCACCTCTGTATCAGGTGCATCGTGAGGACACCCGAGAATCTGTTCAGTATCAATTTACCCAAAGGCGCTGCCAAAGTCGTGCAAAGCGACAAAAACCTAAGTATATCGAACCTAAGCATGTCGAACCTAAGCATGTCGTGTAAAGACAACTTAGCAACGCAACCTTTTGAGTCTAACGCATGGCGTTGACTACAGGGGTTTTATTCAGGGGATTGGGGGGAAATCAGTCTTATCAAAGCCGCGCTAGCTGCGCGTTCGTTGGGTAACACCCCGTTGGGTAACACCTTGTTGGGTAACACCTCGTTGGGTAATACCGGGGCACATCCGCACCAGCAAACGGTATAGGTCACGGGAGTGTGCGTAAGTGCGCCAAATAAAACTCACGCTGATAGCTTAGCACGATACCCACCCCAAGACACTTGTGTGATGTTGCACAAACGGTACCCAACCAGATGAACGCAGGGTTTTTCGCGTTGACAGAAGCCTTGAGTGCTTATACTGTAAAGCGTCATGCATTTAATTGCCCTTTTGTGCCAAGACGACCAACTGAGCCGCGCCCTCGGTAATTTTTACGACGACGCTTCACAGGTGCTATTGCATCCGGTGCCCCACGTCCACGACCTCGAGCGGGTGCTTGCTAGCCTCGAGCCCCTTGACTTTGCGGGGGCGCTTATTCTCAGCAGTAACTTACAAGAACGCACCTTTCACTTGGCAACCCGCACCAGCTTAGACGCCCAAGAAGCCGCCGCCGCCGATAGCATTATGGTGACACCGGGCAGTCTGGTAGCAGAATACAACTTAGGGCGGGCAGTGGGCATGGCGCTTTCAGGTATCGACTGGGACGCAAGGGGGGCAAGAGCGGTGGTGCTTGGTTCGGGGTCGATGGGTCGGGCAGTAGCAAGAGAACTCGCCAGCCTCGGCGTGCAGCACTTGAGCGTGTTGGGTAGTAACCGCCCCATGGCCGAACACACCGCTTCACAACTGGCTATTACCACCGACGTGGTCGCTAGGGCGCATGACGATCCGTTGGCGTTTAAGCTGCTAGACGGCGCAGATTTGCTGGTGCGCATTGATGCTAGCATTCACATTCCTACCCGCCACTTGGGGCCACACCTCACCGTGGTGGACTTAGCCCCGCAAGCCATGACCCCTTTACGGCAACGGGCGACTAATTTGGGGTCACTCACCTTGGGCAGCCGCGACATTCAAGCCCAACAAGTCGCCCTCTCACTCAATCACATCTTGGGCACTCAGTTTGACACGGGTGACTTTTTGGCGCTCTTGCACGGCATCGAAGAAGGTGTGTAACGAAGAAAGTATGTAACGCACGTCGTGTGTGCCCTTTGTGGGTAAGCAGGGGCAGTTGCTACCCATTTCATTACCGTGTCTGTGTAACGTCAGGAACGACCTGATTGCAATATTATTTCCAGAATTAACGTCTACACAGTTGAACGCGTTTTATGTTAATGTGAATTTGGTAAACATCAGCAACTGTAGAAATAACACATGGAGCTACAATATTCCAATCTTGATGCGCTGAAGCATTGCCCCTACCGTATCTACAGCATTCATTTTTATTTATGTTTACAGCGTTCATCTAGATATCTACGCGAATAACTGTAGGAATAACCAACATCCCACCAGACCATGAATCAGCTTCTCACCTTGTTTCAACACAGCCACAAGGTTGCTAGCGTACACTGACGTTTGTGAAGGTTGCTTTGTTTACATTACCAGCATATCGCGTATTCGCCTGTTTAATTTGTTTATTTTTTATGGTCGCAAACGCCCAAATTATTTTGTTTCAGTTGCCGCCCGAGGTAACGGCGAGCGTGCGTCAGGGCAGTGTGGAACTGCGCTATCAAGATACCGTTCTGAACCATGTCAGTGGGCTGGGGTGGCTAGCAGGGGATTTGGTAGAACAGCCTGTGGTGCGTGATGGTGAGGTGTTTGTAAGCGCTGAGGTGCTCGAGCACCTGGGTATCACCACAGCGCGGCTCGAGCAGGTGCGCATGCGCAATTTGGAGGATGGCTCGAGCCTCAGAGTCGTGTTTGACTTTGCCAACTTACCGCCTGATGCACTCCTACCCCTAGCCCAACAAGGCCAACTCAGCGAAGATGAGGTCATGCGGGTAGATTTACCCGAACTGATTTTGCCGCAACAACTGCCAGATAGCTTATGGGGGTTTGATTTGCGGGTGAACACCGTGGCAAGTCGTACCCGCTTAGAGTTGCAAGGCGCAGCCGCGGTTTATCGTTTGGCTGTTCTAACTGACCCTACCCGGCTTGTGCTTGACCTTGTGCCTGAACAAACACCTAGTGCGGCTTTGGCATTGCCTGCTGGTACGCAGAGTTTGGCGCTTCGTGAAGGCGTTACCTATCGGCGTTTGCAAGCGGCCACAGAAGCGGGGGCTAGTACCGTGCATGTATTGGAGTTTGCCCCTGGTGCGGGCACGTTTCGCGTTGTAGGTAGGCCGCGCAGTGCTAGCACCTTAAGTAACCTCGCCCAAGGCAGTTTTGCAGGTATTAATGCGGGGTATTTTGACACGGCTACCCTCAACACCATCGGCTTTTGGCGGCAAGGCGGCAGGTTGGTGTCTGCTCCCTCGAGGGGACGCGCTAGCGTGGGCTTTTTGGGCAGCAAAACCGTCATTGACCGCATCACTAGCAGTATCGACGTGACTATTAACGGACAACGCTACCAAGCTAACGAAGGTAGCACCGGCGGTAGTATCGTGGTGCACACCCAAACGGGCGCATCAGTGGGCAGACCTGACCAAGGGGCGATTGTGGTGACCGCTAACCGCGTCATTGACAACCGCGTAGGCCCCAGAGTCGTGCCCATCGGCGGGTTTGTGGTGGTCTATGAACCGCACCTGCGCGAACTTGCTTTGGTGGAACGGGGCGACTTGGCCAGCTTAGCAGTAGACATTGCCCCAAGTATTTTTAATACCGTTGACTATGCTATTGAAGCCGGGCCGCTGCTACTCAAAGCGGGCGAGGTGGTGTTTAATCCGGCGCTCGAGCGCTTCCGCACGGGCACGCGTCTCCTTGATGGGCGGGTGCAGCAAGCCGCTATTGGTGTGCGCGCAGACGGTACGGTGTTATTTGTAACTGCTGACGCCATGACCGCTCGAGAACTGATTCCTGTGTTCATCACCTTGGGTGCGCAGGACGCCATGCGTTTGGACAGTGGCACCAGTACGACTCTCTTTGCCGCTGGTCAAGTCATTAACCGCGTCAACGAACGGCGTATTGTTAGCGCCATTGTGTTTGAACCACACAGCCCGTAAACGCTCGTTAGTATCAAAACTAATCACGTAACACTAGCGGCAGTGAATCTGATTGCGGCCATTGTCTTTGGCGTTGTAGAGGTATTCATCGGCCACGCTCAACATCTGTTCGTAGGTTTCTAGACTGGTGTCTGCACAAACACCACCGCTCATGGTGACGCGTAAGTCGGGGTGGATGTCTTGCCAGGGGTAAGCTTGCACCTGCTCACGGATTTTTTCGGCGGCGCGGCAGGCTTGCTCGAGCCCTGTATTAGTAAACACCAGCACAAATTCTTCGCCGCCGTAGCGGGCAACCAAGTCGGTTTCACGGGTGTACTGCTGGAAAATTTTGGCGATATGCCGCAACACCTCATCACCAACGGCGTGCGAAAAGGTGTCGTTGATTTGCTTAAAATGATCGATATCACACAACAGCACCGCTAAAGGCTGACCGTAACGTTGGACGCTGGCAAATTCGTTGGCAAGAAAGTCATCCAAGTAGCGGCGGTTGTAAAGTTTGGTGAGGCCATCTTGCACGCTGAGGCGCACCAGTTCACGGTTTTTGCGGTCTAGCTCGAGCTGCAGCCTTTCCGCCTCCTTGAGGCGTTCTTCGGCGCGTTGGTGTTCGATTTGTACCAATTTCAGATAGTGTTCGCGGTCAACTTCGGCTTTTTTGCGTTCGGTAATGTCCGTAAAGTACATCGACACCCCACTATCTGCTGGAAAAAGACGCACTTCCAACCAGTTGCCGCGAGCGATTTTCACTTCAAACTGCTGAGCGCGTTTATCTTGCAGCACCTGTTCAAACGTGCGTTTGTATTCAGCCAATTCGGGCATTTCTTGCCACAAGTTGCGCCCCAAGAGTTGGGAAGCTTTTTTGTTAAAATATGCAACAGCTACCGGATTTAAATAGCGAAACATCAACCGCTCAGTCAATGAGATAAACCCATCAGCGATGCTTTCTAAGATGGCAGTACGGGCAGCCAAAGCGTCTTCGGCGGCAAGTTTGGCTTTATCGAGGTCTTCGTAGGCTTGCATGATGACGTGGTTGTTGCGTTTGTGGATTTCTTTGTCGCGTTCTGCCCGTTCTAGGTCAAACTGAATGACGGTGCTGCGCAGTTTGTGGGCGTTGACTTGGCTCAGTACTTCTTCTTTGACTTGGTCAAAAAGTTTGTAGTGCTCGAGGGCTTTACCCATGTCGCCTACGGCTTCATAAAGTTGTGAAAACCAGTAGTGCACTTGATAGATATATTTTTTTGAACCGCTCACTTCTGCCAAGTTCAGCACTTGCATAAAATAATGGCGCGCTAGCGGGTAGTCTTTTTTCTTGAGGTGCACTTCGCCCAGGTGTTCTAACGCCCAAATCTGCTGATGAACATGCGGGGTTTGCTCCAACAAACTCAGGGAGCGTTGCAACATCCGCTGTGCTGCATCCAAGTTGCCTTCGTTAATGAGCGTTGCCCCACTGCTGATGAGGGTACGCGCCGCGACCGTGACGTCACTACAGCCCTCGAGCATATCCCTTGCTTGGTCTAACACATCAAACGCCAAGGTGTATTCGTTTTGCAGGTTGTAAGTGTCAGCAATGTTAGCTAACGCTTCAGCGCGCAAGCAAGGCGTGTTACCTTTGTCGGCTTCGTCAAGGCTTTTTTGAAAAAAGTAATGTGCTCTATCAAGACTTTCGAGGTAGCGGTGGGTCAAACCCAAGTTGGTATAGCACAAAAAGGCATCCGCTACAGACGCGTCGATACTTTCGAGCAGCTCGAGGTTGCGCAGGGCGTTGTCCAAGGCTTCATGGTATGACCCGATGGTGATTTGCGTTTTACATATCAAGTTAAACGCGTACGCTTCATCATGCCTATCAGCAAGGCGGCGGGCGAGTTCTAAAATTTCCAAACTGTGCGCGAGCGCCAAGGTGTAATCACCGAGGTTGAAATAGCTGTTGGCCAAACTGCGCAACACCTGCATCTCGGTACGTTTGTCGGCGTTGCGTTGGGCTAGTTTGTACGCGGTTAACAGGGTTTGGGTGGCGTTTTCGTAATCGTGTTTGGCGGCTTGACCAATGCCAATGGTGCGCAGGCTATGCGCCAAACCGGAGGTATCGCGCAAGTTTTCAGCGAGGCGCTTAGCACGTTGCGCCAAAATGACGGCGTGCTCGAGGACGGCGTTACGGTCAAAAGCGTTACTGTCAGACGCTAGCGACCACGCCAACTCGTTCAGGGCAATCAAGCGCGTGCGGTCATCATGAATGGCGTTGATAGCTGCCAGTCTACCGCGCACTTCACGCGGTTCTGAACCCAATAAGCGCTTCTCGCGGAGGCGTTCTTGAGTATTAAGCACATCACCAATGGCGCGGTCATCTTGTTCAATAGCTTGCTCAAACGCTTGCTCGAGGGCATCACCATCAGCAAACACGTGACTGTTGGCGGCTACGTTTTGCGTGTTAGCGGTGGTGTTTTTTGTCGCTGCCTCAGAGACACTCTTGCTAGTGGCTTGACGATTGGCAGCTTGATGATTGGCAGCCCATGAGCGCACAGGCTTGGCAGCAGACGCGCTATCCTGCGACGCATCTGATGAGGACGCATCTGACGAAGGAGAAACGCGCTCTGAGGGCGCAGGCACACCCACATGTTTGGACGTTTTGCGATCCGACGACACGCGTTAGTATAACACCTTGCGGCTATGATATTTCACATATTAACCGTAAATAAAAACAATCCAAACCACCGCCTACCTCACCACAGACAACACCCCAAGCAATGCAAGTAGGGGCGTATAGCGATAAGGTTGGCGGTCATCGTTAGTGCTGAACGTTAATGCTCATCGTTAAGAGACTTCTTACGAAAGTATCAACCGAACCATGCAACAGCCCTTTGCCATCGGCGACAAGTTGATTTTTACAAGAGGTCTGATGCTCTACGTAGTCATCAGGAAATTACGTGGTCGTCAGGAATACGTGGTCGTCAGGAAGTAGGGCAACGTCACAGCATTCCAAGCAGGGTGACACAGTACGTCGGGATGTTGATACTACTAGTATTTCCATGATTGACGTCTACACAGTTGGATACGATTGACAATGATGTGGCATTGATGTGACATAGGTAAATATCAGTAAATATATAATATATACACATAATTTATGTATTAAATTTAAATTACTATGTTTAGACTACTCAACTAACGCTTCAAATGCTCAGGTCGCCATCAACACTATCAACGTGATAGACGCTCACGCTGAAGAAGTCCTCAGCGTAAACGCCACATTCTAAAAACCCGCTAGCGCTTCTGCTAACGGCCATACTTTGGGAAATGACGTCAGTACCTCGAGGCCGTTTTCTGTTACCAAGACATTATCTTCAAGGCGCACACCGCCAACACCGGGCACATACACCCCCGGTTCAATCGTAAACACCATGCCTGGCTCGAGCAACCATTCGACCCCTTCGGCAATCTGAGGGATGGGTTCGTGCACGTCCAAGCCCAAACCGTGCCCGGTGCGGTGAATAAAATAATCGCCATACCCCGCGTCTTCAATCACGCGGCGGGCGGCGCGATCCACGTCTTGCATGGCTACCCCAGGTTGGCTCACGGCGATGGCGGCTTCGTTGGCGGCAAGCACGGCATCAAACATCTTGCCAAACGCTGCAGGTGGCTGACCAAAACAGACCGTGCGGGTAATATCTGCTGGATAGCCTTCATAAATCGCCCCAAAGTCAATCAAGACAATATCGCCTTGGCGCAAGGTGCGGTCGGTAATGCTGCCGTGCGGAAAGGCGCTGTTTTCACCAAGTTGCACCAGCGGACTAAAACTTGCCCCTTGGCTGCCCTTTGCGACGAGGGCATCACTGAGCAAGCGGGCAATGGCGCGTTCGCTGAGACCTTCCTCGAGCTGCGCAAGCACGTTGGCCAAAGCGGCTTCGGATATGGCAATGGCGCGGCGCAACGCGTCTACCTCAGCGGCGTCTTTGCGGGCGCGAATGGCAATAAGATCGTGTTCGACTGGCTGCACCGACAAATTCGCAGCCAGCTTTTGCAACGTGAGTAATTCGGTGACCCGCATGGTCATGCCGTCAACCCCCAAGGGGCTAGCGGCCAACTGCAGGTCATCGATAGCAGCGTGAAATGCCCCTTCGTAACCTTCGTCATCGCGCCAGGTGAACAAGGTGACGTCTAAGTCGTCTCTCACAGTGATGCGCGACGCTTCTAGTGCTGGGACAATGGCGGCTATGCCAAACGAACCTATGAAAAACACGATAGGCCGTTCGGACAAGTGAAAGTTAAGACCGGTAAAATAACGTAGCGACGCTCCCGGCACCAAGGCAACGTTGCCGAGTGGCTCGAGCTTCTTGAGGCGAGCAGCATAATCTGGCATGGCTCGAGTATACCCTTACGGCCAGCCCGTAAACGCCCCACCCGGTGGCACAATCACCGCCGTGTAACGCACTTGCATGGGATAATACAAACTAAAAATCGGGCTGGCATACCACTGGCCTTCAAACCCATAACGGTTATCGACGGGCACACCACGTCTATCTTTGACAATGAGCACTTGCTGGTTAGCAGGTTGCCGCCAATTAAACGCCCCAGCACGCACCAACGACGGCAGTGGTTGCACATGTTCATACACCCCTGGCGCAGTGAGGGTTAAACCATTGGCATCACTACACGCCGACACCGACGACAAGTTACCACCACTAAACGCCAGACCACTCTGCAGCAAACAATGTTGATACTGCACGGGGAAACCGCTGGGCTTGTTGCGCACTTCAAGGCGTTGATAGAGGGTGCCCCCTGCGTAGTTCACCGGGAACGCCAAGTTGGCAGGAATGCTTGCTGGTACGTCAAAAAAGGTGAACGCCCGCGTGCCTGTTGACACGTTGGTCTCGAGGTCAAAATTGCCGTTGTGGGTGTACGTAACATCGAGCAAGACGAGGTTTTCACCGGTGGGCAAGGTGGGCACATCAATGAGTTGTGGATCGCCCAAAGGCACACCCTGCGGTGAGGTTGGCGTGGTTGGAACAGTAGTTGGGCTTGGGGCGGTCTGATTGGCCGCTTGGGCGGCTTGCGCGGCGGCTAAGGCGGCAACTTGCGCGGCAGCTTGCACTTGGGTACTGGCAAAAGTGGTGTTGGTTGGCTCGAGCCGCGTCACCTGCTGAAAAGCATTGACTGCTGCAGCGGCGTTACCCAATTCAAATTCAGCATAGCCACGCCACAACCAAGCAGGTGCGTAGTCAGTATTGAGCGCGGTGGCTCTTGCGAGCGCCCGCTGGGCACTCCTCAGGTCGAGGGATTCAAAAGCCTCTACCCCAGCCCGAAAAGCTTGCACTGCTGCTGCCCCATACTGTGCGACGTCTACGTCTGCTGCCCGAAAAAAATCAGCCGCTACCATGTCTTCTTCTGCAATGTTGGCGTCTGTTACAGGATCTGTTGTTACAGGATCTGTTGCGTCTGGCGCTGTCATTTCGTCGGCAGTAACACCGTCACCTGTTTCAACAGCACCATCAACAGCATTATTATCGACTTCAGCGGCCAATTCAGCAACTAAGTCGTTAGCACGGCGGTAAAAGCGTAGGGCTTGCTCGAGATTACCGCGCTCGAGGTTCACCCGACCCGCTAAGCGCACGGCATCAACATAGGCATCGTTGAGGTTGATAGCACGCACAAACGCATTAAAAGCATCTTCAAGATCACCCACCTGATAGGCTTCAAACCCCTGATAAAACGCGTCGCTAGCAGCTACCCCATAAGTCACTTGGCTTTGGGTACGGCGCAAAAAGTAACGGGCGGTGCGAGCTTGCGGTTCGCGCAAATCGCGGCGTACAGCTTCTTGCCAAAAAGGTAACGCCGCTGCGGGGTCTTGCATTTCAAAGTTGAGCCTACCGAGCCACAGGAGGGCTTCGTCATCTTCGGGATTAAGCTCAAATACCTGAGCATAAAACTGCTCAGCACGGGGCAGGTTTTCTTGTTGATAACTTAAAAAGCCGATGTTTTTGCCCGCGATACTGAGTTGCGTTAAGGCATGACTGTCAAGTCCGCCACCCAAAGCGATGTAGTCTTGCCAGGTTTGCCACGCCCTAGCGTACCACTCGGTAATCAAATAAATTTCTGCCAAAAAGCGTACCGGTTCGACCCGTTCAGGGGCACGCTCGCGGGAGGCCCTCGCCAACTGCAACGTCTCACGCCACAAGGGTCTGTCGGGGGTGTGCCTTTCATAGGTAAAATATGCCCGCACTGCGGTCGTTTCTGCTTGCTGCAACAGGTCTCGAGCTTCCGCACTAAAAATGGCTGGCCAACCCGAACCTTGCGCTGAAGCTTCAGAAGACATATCAGTAATTTCATCTGAAACGTCACCATCAGCATCATTACTAGCAACATCATTACTAGCAGCATCCAGCCCATCACTACTAGCATCATCAGACACAACATCATCAGACACAACATCATCAGACACAGCATTAGCTTCAGGCGTGATGGTTGGGGTTTCCGATACGGCACTGTTCGTATCGAACGAAGGATTCACGAACGAAGGATTCACGGGGGCGGGTTGAGCCAACGCAAGGGTTGAAGCGGCGAGCAAGCAAATCAAAAGTCTGTTCATGGGCGAACCTAGCCTTGATTATAGCGAAGTTGGTGTCACATCACAAACGGGCTCGAGCCAACTTTGCGCGATTTCACAGGATGTACACTAGACATCAGCAGGATACTTCTCAGGCAACCCGCATCACACAACACGTATCACACAACACGTATCACACAACACGTATCACACAATACGCATCATTGAGGGTAAACCCCATTTAAGGTGAACCATCAACGCGGCACTGCGCCACGTTCACACCCACATAACCCAAGTAACGCCCCAAACGGTCACGGTTGTCAGCCACACGATAATAGCCCCAATCTGCGAGCGCCGCAAAACCGGGTATGTGCCACAGCACCCGCACAGCCCGCCACCAGGGCAGTTCTCGCACGATGGCCCACAGCGCCCAGCCAGCGCGCACTACCTGACCTTCTGGCGTCACCACGTGGAGAGCCTTTTCAGCGTCCTGCTGAGCAATACCATGCGCATCCAGTACACCAGGGGTCTGCAAGGGCATGGGTCGGAGGCGGGCATGCCTGTCAAAACGCAACGCCACACTCACTGACCAACGGCAAAAACCACAGTCACCGTCGTATAGAACCAACGTATCAGCTAAAAACAACGTATCAACTTGCTTAACTTGTGCAGTCATCCTTGTACCTTCAGCGCTGCTGGAAGTTTAGCTGCAGCACAAGCACCATAAAACACCACGTCGTAATCTTGAAAAACACCTTGCTGATAGCGAAACACCGCTGAGAAAAATTGGGGTTGATGTAACCAGGGCAAAAATATCCGGTCTCCTTCCCACACATTCAAATTCGGCACGTCAGCATCATCAATCCAGTGTAATTGCCCTTCTGCTGAACTGCGCGGCACACCCGAAAAACCCTCGACGGTATACACAAATGTGTACCAATCATCGACGCCATCAAAATCAGGAAAGGTAATCACTCCCCGCAACGTCGCCTGAGTAGCGGTTAAACCAGACTCTTCGTATACTTCGCGCAATAAGCATGCTTCGGGTGATTCACCCTCTTCAAACTTGCCGCCAAGGCCGTTCCACTTGCCTTCGTGGTAGTCGCCGGGACGTTGTTTGTGTAGCATCAGCGTTTGTGCAACGTCCTGATACTGGCGTTTTACATAACGTTTTACATGGCGTTTTACATAGGCGAGGGTTGCTAGTTTCACCCGTCTGCCTCCCAAACTTCGTCAAATGCCTCGATAAAAGCGCGTTTTAAGGTGGCATCGTCGTGTAATTGTCCGCGTGTTTCCACCCGCAAGCGCACCTTTGAAGCGTCTTCGGTATCTCCCCTCGAGGCCAGTAACGTACCTGCTTTGCACACGGCTGTGCGTTTGTTGGCAACATCGAAACGGAACGTCTCGCGCCGCTGCGCTCCACTAGGGGCAATGGCAACCACCAACAGTTCAAACATGCCACCGCGCTGGCGAACAAACACCTGTTCTACTTCGTAGCCACTTTGCATAAAGTAGCTTTTCACAACCCTTAGGGGTTAACCGTAATGTGCCCCTTAGTTGGGTGGAACGAGCACCCCATCAATCTCGTGCACGATGCCATTGTCAAAAGCATTGTTGAAATCATTCGTGAGTGAAATACCATTGACCTCGAGCGACTCAGTGTCATCACCAGTAATGTCAATGTCTTCACCGATGACAGTTCTGATGTTATCGCGATTCACTAACGCTTCAGCATCGAGGTTGACCCTAGCAAGGTGATAGCTAAGGATGCGCTCGAGCACCACTTCATCGAGGTCTGCCAAGTCATTGAACCCTTGAGCTGACAAAAAGGCTGCCATGGCCTCGTCATTGGGCGCAAAAATCGTGTACGCCCGCCCAGTCGGGTCATCAATAGCAAAACGACCTGTCAAATCAACCAGTTCAATGGCCGCTTCAAACAGCGACAAATCACCTTCGGCCACGATGTAGTCATACACCGACACCCCATCACTGCCGTCGTCTTCACCTTCAGAACACGCCACGAGCAGCAAGCTCAGCAAGATGAAACTACGCAAGAAAATACCCCAAAATCTCATGTTGACCCCTTTCACAGCACTATTAATCACTACATTCATAACCATTTATAACATTTATGTAATTACAAGCACATCATTACATATTGCATCACCAAACTGATTCGCCAACTCATTGCGTATTGTGTTTAAGGCAACA
>CAZKAZ010000037.1:0-13230 GCA_964550765.1 uncultured bacterium
CCGGAAGGTGCGGCTGGATCACCTCCTTTCTAAGGAGCATCCCCTCTCTCGGTTGAAATGGTCTTTTTAAGCATCCTTCGGGATGCTTTTTTTATTGCCTACATATTTTTTTAGCGTCGGTCAAGGGGTTTGGCTTAGCTTGCCGCTACCCATCTGATGGATGTCGTCGTTGTTTAGTTGCATAATCACTGAATTATCTTTCCCTAAAGCACAGCTATTTTCCAAACTGAGTGAATCATGCACATGGTGTGGTTGGTGTTGTCAATCTCGAGCACCCCAATCACCTGCTCACTATCATTCGGACGTAGGTGTCATTTACGTATTTTCCTCGAGCAACCCCCGCACAATCTCAAAAAGTTTTTCCTCAAAACACACAAAACGCACTTCAGTAATCGTATCTGGATTGGCGTCACACCAGTCACGAACAGTACGTACAGCGATGTCGCTGGCGTCTTGGGCAGGGTAGCCGTACACGCCGCAACTGATATTGGGAAAAGCAATACTTTCGTAACCTGCGTTGGCGCACAGCTCCAAAGAACAGCGGTAACACGAGGCCAATAAGTCCGCTTCGCCTTCGTTGCCACCACGCCAAACAGGGCCAACTGTGTGAATCACGGCTTTGGCAGGCAAGTTGTACGCTCCACTCATTTTGGCGTCACCGGTAGTGCAACCACCTAGGCTGCGAGTTTCCTCGAGCAACTCAGGCCCTGCCGCCCGATGAATGGCACCATCAACCCCACCCCCTCCCAGTAAAGAATTATTGGCAGCATTGACAATACAATCGACATGTTGGCTGGTGATGTCGCCGTGAACGGCGGTGAGTTGGGTCATGTTCCTCCAAAAAACAAGCGTGAATGCGCCCTCGAGAACGTTAGCAGTATTGGGTTAGGGGCTTTTTGTGGGGTGAGTTAGCGAGTGGCTTGAGGACAAGTGACTTCGAGGACAAGTGACTCGAGCCATCATTAGCTTAGGACGCTTCTAACCGCTCAGGATGATGTTTTTTCCAATAGCGTTTGAGTCCCATCACACTCATGGCGTCGTTGCTGGTCATGTTGTAGCGGTTGATGGTGGCTTGGTCAAGTTGGGCGCGTTGGTAGGTTTCGGCGGCGACAAGGCGCAAGCGAGCAGCCAAGGCGTCATCGTCTGCGCCTTGTTGCATGCCCGCAAGAATAGTGTCTGCCCAACGGGCGTTTTCTGTGGTGATGGCCTCGAGGTGAGCATCCACAGCAGTAATCGCCCCAAAGTGGGTCAGCAGTAGTCGGCTAGCGCGTGCAGCTTTCAGTTTGATGACGGTATCTCGCCAGATTTCAAGGTCAACTTCAGGCGGGGGCACAGCAGGGCGCACCACAGTAGCGGTGTCACCTGCGTCTCCCATGGCAATAGCTGCGGCATCACCCGTAAACAGGTCACTATCTAGCTGATAGACCACGTGACTGCCCGCGTGACCGGGGCTGTGGATGACCTGCAAGGTATGTCCGCCTACTTGTATGCTGTTGCCGTCGGTGACGCTTTTGAGTTGGTTTTCGGGAACGGGTAGCATCTCGCCCCAAAGGGTTTGCATGGCGTCGCCGTAGATGCGTGATGCGCTCGACCACAAACGGCTAGGGTCAGCTAGATGAGGCGCGCCTTGTTCATGGACGTAGACGTTGGCACCAAAGCGGGTGGCGAGTGCGCCTGCTGCGCCCGCGTGGTCGAGGTGAATGTGGGTAACGAGGACATCACTAAGCGCCGCAGGGTCAAAACCAGCTTGGGAAATAGCCTGCTCGAGCACCCCTAGTGTCGCCCCTGACCCGCACTCAATCAGTAAAAACTGCTCACCACGGGTATGCGGGACTAAGTAGCTGCCAATGATGCCTGTTTTGCCTTGATGATGGGTGTCAAGTAGATAAATGCCCCCGAGGTCAAAAAAAGGGGGTACATGCGCTTGGTTCATAGCCCAATGTACCCCTAAAATAGGATTTAAGTAGCAGATAATTTAAGCAGTTATCACTAAGCAGCGACCACCTGGCGCTCGAGCGTCCCCACACCTTCTACCGTTACCGTGATGGTGTCGCCTACTTGTAAAGGCCCCACGCCGTCGGGTGTGCCTGTGAGCACCAAATCGCCAGGCGTGAGGGTCATGAACTGGCTGATGTAACTAAGAATGACGGGCACGGGAAAAATTAAATCTTCGGTGTTGCCGTCTTGTTTTAGTTCGCCGTTAACGTGGGTTTGCACGCTTAAGTGACTGGGGTCAAGCTCCGTTTCAAGTTCGCTACCAAGTGGGCAAAAGCCATCGGCGGATTTGCCGCGTGCCCACTGTAAGTCGCTGCGCTGTTTGTCGCGAGCGGTGACATCAATAGCACAGGTGTAACCAAGCACATGATCTAAGGCGTCAGCTTCGCTCACTTTGCTGAGGGTTTTGCCAATTACCAGCGCCAATTCGCCTTCATAGTGCAAGTTCTCTGTCCAGCTTGGATAAACTATGGCTTCACCCGGATGGTTGAGGGTGTTGAGGGCTTTTAAGAATAATCCCGGTTCTTGGGGTAAATCACTGCCACCCATTTCTTTGATGTGCTTGGCGTAGTTTTTGCCTACGCAGATGATGTTACGCGGTTCGCAGGGGGCAAGCAAGCGCACCTCGGCGCGGTCTACTGTTTCGCCTGTACGCGTCCCAAATATGTCACAGACGTGCAAAGTGTTGCCGTCAGCGTCGATATCTGCCCAAAATGTACGTGGGTTATTTGTGGTGTTATTTGTGGGGTTATTTGTGGCTTTTACGCGTTTCATCATAGCTCCTTAAAAAAGTACATATAAAGCCAATCATCATTGAAGCACATTGTGAGACGTTAATTAGCAGACACATGTCCCCGTCAAGGTGGTGTGTATGTCGTTGATGGGTCGTTGATGGGTCGTTGCACGGTGCGTCTCATGGCTTCTGACGTGGCGTTGACGGGCTGAGTTTACCATCATGATTTAGGGATGTCATGGCGGTGTGTCGTTGGCGTTTCGTGATATCTCGCGATGTTGCTATCGCGTTTCGAGGTTAATGTCGTTACCCGTGTGACGTTGATGGATGTGGTGTTGATGGATGTGGTGTTGATGTCACCTGATGCCGTGTGATGGTGATGGTACGTCAGGCCATGGCACGTGAATGACGGTGATGCGTGAGCTTGCGTGCTTGTGGGTGAGGTGGTTGCGTGAGCGAGACAGATTACCAAGACGCACAGAAGTGGTAGTGATACCCATTCCAATTGATTCATGAAGGAATCAATTCGCGCAGCGCGCGTAGGAACAGCTACGGATTCCGACAGGAACGGAATAAAGCCCGTAGGGGTTTTTGAAGTGTTTAGTTGGAATCCGTATGAAATCGCATTGAAGCCATATTGAAGCCACATTAGACTTTTTGCGAAAGTAACACCTGAACTATGCAATAGCCTTTTACCATCAGCGACAAATGGATTTTTGCAAGAGGTCTATTGAAATCGCATTGAAGCCAGATTGAAGCTGCAGTGACAACAGGAGCAGCGACATACGCGTGCCGTTAGATGAGGTGCAAACCGACGGCAGCAAGTTGACGCTTGTTGAGGGTACGTCTGATAGAGTTATGGTAGCCTAATCGCACTGAGATACACATATAACGCAGGGAGGTTGCAGTCGTGCGACACGTTCAATCGCTTCACACCATACGTCTAGTTATGAGTTTTTTACTGTTGTTCATAGTGACGAGTTGTGGGCCTAATCAGCAGGTACAACAACTCGAGGAGGACAACACCCGCCTAAACGAAAACGTCCAAAGCCTTGAGGAACAACTGGCTACCCAAGAAACCACCGTTGCTGAGTTGGAAGCAGCCTTACAAGAAGCCAACGCCCGCAACAGCGAGCTCGAGGGCGTACAAAGCCAACTGGAGACGGTGCAAGGTGAGCTTGAAACCACCCAAGGTGAACTGGCAAACGTCCAAGAACAGTTAACAACCACCCAAAGTGAGCTTGCTAGTGCTCAAGAAAGCGTCGATAGCCTCAGTGAACAACTGGCCACCGCGCAAATTGATGCCGAAACAGCCACCACAGCGCTAGCTGCCCGGGAAGCAGAAACGGCTGAAGCGCAAGCTGCTGCTGCTGCGTTAGAACAGACCCTAACGGACGTGCAAGCCGAACGTGACGCATTATCGGCACAACTCGAGGAACAAACGGCCATTCAAGCAGCCTTGCAAGCCGAAGTTGACAGCCTCAGTGAACAGGTACAAACCCTCGAAGCCGCTCAAACGAGTTTGCAAAGTGAGCTTGAGGCCAGTCAGGCTGAGGTAACGAATCTCACTGAGCAACTCAACCAAGCCAGCCAAAACAGTGCGGCAGCAGCAAGTCAGCTCGAGAGTGTACAAGTGCAACTGCAAGCACGTAATGAGCAAGTCGCAGCACTCGAGCAGACGGTTGCTGAACTTGAAAGTGACAATAGCCAACTGAGCGAACAACTCGCGGCCACGCCTACGGGTCAAGTCGAAACCTTGCGCCGTGAACTGAATAACCTCAACCAAGAACGAGGTGCTCTGTCGCGTCAGCTCGAGTCAAACGAAACTGCACTAGCAGCTTCCCTAGAAGCCCAAGACGAACTGAGCAGCCAACTGACCATGGCCGCTGAGCGCTTGGCAGAACAAGAAGCTCGAGCTGCCGAACTGGCCGCCCAGCGTGACGCCCTGCGGGCTGGTCTCGCCAGTTTAGGGTTTGAAGTTGACCCAGAAGCAGATATTACTGCCCAGCTCGAGACAGTGCAATCACAAATTACTGCGCTGGAAACTGAAAACACCACCTTGCTTGAAGAGCGACAGCAAATGCAACAACAAATCGAGGACTTACAACGCGATTTGGAATTGCTTGAAGACTCCGTCGATGACCAAGACGGTGCCCTGCGTAACCTGCGGCAAGAACGTGATGCTGCCAGAAATGCGCAACGCGAATTGTCCGCGCAACTTGCTGCCGTCCAAGAACGCATCCAAACCTTAGAGAGTGCCCGTGCGGCGCTCTCTCAACAACTCAGCAGTCGTGAGACACTGCTCGCTGAACAAACAGCCACCGTCGAGCAATTGCGCAGTGACCTAGCCGCGTTGCAAAGTGCCAATGGTGCATTAGAAAATACTGTTGCTGATTTGCAAACAGAAAACGACACCCTCGAAACACAAGTGACCGATAGTGAAGTGTCACTTCAGGCAAGTCAACAAGAAAATATCCGTTTAGAAAATACCTTAACTGAAAGTAAGCTTGACCAAGCAGCGTTGCAAGCTGCCCTCACCCAAACACGTGAGCAGGTAGAGACGCTCGAGAAAAATGTGGCTCAGACGACGGCGGTCTTAAACCGCCAACTTGACAATGCCAGCCAACAAGCCGCGAGGCGCGTCGCTGCTGCTGAGCAAGAAAATACCCGTTTACAAGAGGATTTGGCCGCTTTAGAACGTCAATCAGCCAATCAGACGGCGGCGCTTAGGCGCAATAACGAACGCCTCGAGCAAAACCTTGTTGATGTTAGCCTCGAACGTGCTGACTTGCAAGCTGCTCTCGTAGACGCGCAAAACCGCCTCGAGCGCCTAGAAGGTAACCTCGATCAAAACACCGCTGCTCTTAATAGTGAACTTCGTAATATAGAAACAGAATTGCAACAAAGTATAGAACAAAATCAGCAACTTAGTGCTCAGCTCGAGCAAGCCGAAACTGACTTAGTGACCGCCATTAGCGAACGCGATGCCTTGGACGCCCAACTTGCTGCGGTGACAACCCGCGAACAACGCTTGCGCAGCCTGCTCGAGACCAGCCAAGCCGCCGCCGCTGAAGGCGGTAGCGCCCGCGACGCCGTGCGCCGTTCACTTGACGCCGTGCGAGCAGACCGTGACACTTTGCAACGTCAACTTGCTGAAGTGCAAAGCAACTTAGACGCCGTTAGCCAACAGCGCAATCAGCTCGAGGCATCTTTGGGCAATCAAGTAGCTGCCTTGCAACAGAACAGTACCCGCCTTAATAACTTATTACAAGAAAGCGCCCGCGACCAAGCCGCCCTGCAAGCCGAGCTCGAGCAAGCCCGCACCGACATTGCCGGTTTAGAAGGTAGCCTCGAGCAAAACAGTGCCGTCTTGAACCGCCAACTCGATGATGTGAGTGCCCAGCTACAAGCCCGCGACGCGCAGATAGCTGAACTGCTTGCCGCCAACAGTGACCTGCAAAACCAACTGACCGAAACCGCCGCTAGTGACGAACAAGTAGTGACCTTACAAGAAGAAAACAGCCGCTTGAACCGTCAACTGCAAGAAAGCGCCCGCGAGCAGACCTCGTTGCAAGCCGCCCTCAGTCAAAGCCAAAGCCAATTAGACACAGTTGAAACTGCCCTCGAGCAAGTGAACAGCAATTTTGACAGGCAAGTGACCAGTTTGCGCACCCAACTGCGTGAACGCACCCGCCGCCTGACGGATATTGAGCTCGAGCGCAGCGCCCTACAAACCCGGGTAGCAGAACTTGAAACTGTAGATACTACCTTAGAGGCCACCGTCAGTGACCTTGAAAGTCAACTCGATGAGGTGTCTGCTAGTTTGGCCACCCAGACGGAGACCATTGCTGCTCTGACCGAAGAGCGCAACAGCTTACAAGCGCAACTCGAGAGCGCCAACGCCGACAACGACACCCTCAGCAGTCAACTCGAGAGCGTGAATGGGGCACTCGAGCGCCTTGAAAGCGAACGCGAGCAAACCGCTGCTGAACGTGCTGCCCTCGAGACAGAATTAGCTGCTGCCAACGAACAGGTTGAAACCTTACAAGCCGCCGTCAGCAACGCCGACAACAACCGCAGCGTGGCTGAGACTGCCCTTGCGACCATTCGTGCTAACAACGCCAGTTTGCGAGAGAACTTAGACGCCCTCAGCAGCGAACGCGCCGCCCTAGGCGAAGAACTGACGGCACTTCGTGAGCAGGTGGCCAGCCTAGAAACTAGCCTGACAGACGCACAAGCCGAACGTGATGCCCTCACGGCTGAACTAGACGCCTTGCAAACCCAAAGTGCTGAAGTAGCCGATGTTCGCGCCGAACTGGCTGCTCGCGTAGCAGAACTTGAAGCCGTGAGCGCTGAAAACGAAGCCCTCGAGCAAACCCGCACTGATTTGCAAAACCAAGTGGCTGAATTGACAGGTCAACAAACCGCCTTACAAAGTCAAATCACCCGCTTAGAAGCCGCTAGGGCGCAACTCGATAGTCAAAACAGTAGCTTGAGCCGTAGCCTCGAGCAAACGACCAGCGACTTAGCTGCCCGCGAAGCTGACCTCACCGCGCTAGAAGCTGACTTGATGACATTGCAAACGAGTAACGACAGCTTAGAACAAACGTTGGCGTCTGCAGTATCGGAAATTGGCAACCTGAATAACCGCGTCTTGCAAAGCCAACAGCAGATGGTTGACGCAAGTCAGCTCGAGGCTGCCCAAGCCGAGGTTGACGAACTGAGCCAACAACTTGCTACCGCCGAAGCGTCGTTATCAGAAGTGACCACCCAAGTTGAGACCTTGCAAGCCGAACGCGACGCGGCGCTAGACCAAGTGAGTACGTTGCAAGCTAGCCTTGCTGAGGCACAAGCGGACGATGCAGCCTTAGGTCAGACCATCACCGCAGCGAGTAGCGAAATCGCCAACTTGAATGCCCGCATTGCCGACAGCCAAAGTCAGTTGGCTGCCTTGCAAGCCGAACGGACAGCGGCAGCGGAAGCCCTTGCAACCGCCCAAGCTCAAGTAGACACCCTCAGTGCTGAAAACAGCCAACTGAGTGCCTCTTTAGAACAGACCCAAGCTGAACGTGACGCGGTAACGGCGAATCTCAGCGAAGTGCAAGCCAACGTCAGCGAATTGCAAACTCGAGTGGATGCGTTGAGTGCAGAGAACGCAGCAGTGACCGACACCTTAGAACAAACCCAAAACCAACTTGCTACCGTACAAGCCGAACGTGACGCGGCAGTTGCCAACCTGACTGAAGTGCAAGCCAACGTCAGTGAATTGCAAACTCGAGTGGATGCGCTGAGTGCTGAAAGCGCCCAGTTGAGCGAACAGGTCACAGCACTCACAGCGGAAAATCAGGATTTGACGGCTAACCTCGAGCAAGTACAAACCGACCTGCAAGCCAGTCAAGCGGCGGCTGAAGCTGCCAATACCGAACTTGCTAGCACCCAAAGTGACTTGGAGACAGCAACTAGCAACCTCACTGCCTTACAAAGCCAAGTAGCTGATTTGCAAAGTGAACTGACGAGCGTCCAAGCGGCCAATGCCGAACTTACCGCTGAACGCGACACCCTAAACGCCACCCTTGCCGACCTGCAAAGCCAAGTGGAAAGCAGTCAAGCTGAAAACACCACCCTAGCTGCCGAGTTACAGGCGCTTGTTGACGAGCGTGACGCCCTTAACACCCAAATTACCGACTTGCAGAGCCAGACTGACACCCTCACGGGGCAACTTGCTGAGGCTAATCAAGCTCTCGCTGATACGCAAGCCCAAGCTAACGCACTCACTGACGTCAATAGTGCTTTAGATCAGCAATTACAAACCGTCACTGCCCAACTTGAAGCTACCGCTGCCGAAACAGACGTGTTAGACGACGCTCTTGGCTTCCACACTGTACAACCCGGTCAGACACTGTCGTCCATTGCAGCGTTTTACTATGGTGATGGTAACGCGTGGCCGCAGATTGTCGCTGCCAATGACTTCTTAGCAGGTGATCCCAATACCTTAGAAGTAGGTGACCAGTTGGTCATCCCCCAACCTGCCCAGTAAGTCCGTTTTTGCGCCACACAACCCAGCTTCGGCTGGGTTTTTTTTATTGGCTATTGTTTGGCTGCAAGTTGGTCACTGGCTTCGTCCCAAGCGGCCATGGCTGTGAGCAAATCCGCTTCTGCTTGCGCGTGTTGCTTACCCAAATCAGCGATGGCGGTAGCGTCTAAGTCTTGTGGGTTGGCTAGCTTATGGGTCGTTGTAGCGACGGCTTCTTCAAGTTCTGCAATGCGCGTTTCAAGTTCTTCCAAGATGCGTTCCAACTGCCACTTTGAGGGTGGTTTGGGTTTATCTTCGCCCTGTTTGACATGTTTATGCTCAGGTGTAGAGGTATTACCAGCATCCTCTGCGTCGTCAGTGAAACCACGTCGTTCGGGGCGTTTTTGTTGGAAGTACTGCCAGTCACCCTCGTAGATTTCTAAGCTGCCGTCAAGTTCCCAAATCAACTCAGCGGTGTTTTCAATGAAGCGGCGGTCGTGGGAGACGAGCAAAAGCGTGCCGTCAAAATAATCAAGGGCTTGCTCTAAAGCTTCAATCATCTCGACATCAAGGTGGTTAGTGGGTTCGTCGAGCACCAACATGTTGTATTCGCCGAGCGTTAATTTCAGCAGGGCTAGTCGAGCTTTCTCGCCGCCAGACAAGTCGCGGATGAGCTTATATTGGGCGTCAAACGGAAACATAAACCGCCCCAACAAGTTGTGTGCTTCCACGTCACCTACCAAGCGAATCATTTCTTCGATTAGGGTGCTGTCGGGGTCAACACCACTTAAAGCTTGGTCGTAATAGCCGATGCGTACCCTCGAGCCATAGCGTAACAGTGCCCGCGGGTCATCGCTATCTTCATTGCCCAAAATGACTTTCAAAAAGGTGGTCTTGCCCGCCCCGTTGGGCCCTACTAGGGCAATGCGTTCGCCTGCACGCACGGTCAGGTCAACGTCTGCAAACAAGGTTCTCTCGCCAAAACTTTTGCTGAGGTGTTGCGCTTGCAAAACAATATCGCCACTCGGTGCCGACGGAAACACAAAACGGGTCGTGCCTTGCATCTGTTCGGGATCACCTAGCATGGTGTCTTCGTAGCGCTCGAGCCGCCTTTCCATGCTCTTGGCGCGGCGGTGCAGTTTGGCGTTTTGCCCCGCCCACTGTTTCATCTGACTAGCCGACGCGGCGATGCGGTCGCGTTCTTTTTGTTGATTGGCACGCGTCGCTGCTTCGATGGCGAGTTGTGATTCGCGGTGTTCTCGGTAAGCGGTAGGAATACCATCAAACGTGCGCAAGGTGGCGTTGGCAATGTCGGCGGTGCTACTCGCAGCAGTGTCCAAAAACGTCCTATCGTGGGAAACAATCACCACGCTGCCCGGGTAGCGCCCTAGGTAATTTTCTAACCACGTGCGCATGGCCATATCAAGGTGGTTGGTGGGTTCGTCAAGCAAGAGCACATCAGGTTGAGTCATGAGTAGTTGCGCCAATCCCAAACGGGTTTTCTCACCACCAGAAAGGTGTTTAGCGGTTTCTTGTTCGCGCCCCGTAAACCCCAGCGCGTGCAAAACGGCATCACGTCGGGCGCTGCGGGCATAACCCCCGCGCCGTTCAAAAACCTCGTGGATACGCTCCCACTGCTCAAACACATCGGGTTTGTCGAGACCACGGTGCTCGAGCTGCTGCAACTGCTTTTCCAGAGCATCGAGGTCGGCAAATGCCCGTTCACAAATATCAAGCAGGGTTTCTTCATCATTAAAGTCGGGGTCTTGTTCTAACAGCGCCAATTTGACGCCCTCACGCACAAACACATGGCCGCCATCAGCATTTTCTTGCCCCATGAGTAACCGCAACACCGTCGATTTGCCTGCGCCGTTGCGCCCGATTAAAGCGATTCTCGAGCCAGTAAACAGCTCTAGCGTCGCTTGGCGCAATACATCTTGGTCGCCGTAGTGTTTATCAACGTGTTGAAGGGCTGCGAGCAACATATTGGTTTATTGTAGCTGAAAGCGCCCAAATGCGGGTTTTGTGGGGTTGTTTTGGGTTAGGTAGATGAGGTGGCAGGCCGCTGGCGTTGCAGTTGTAACCAAGTGATCAGGCTCTTGAGGGCGTACACCACGGCAAAAATGGCACTCATCGTGAGGACAATGGCCGCTCCCGAAGGCACATCGAGGTAATACGATAGATAAAACCCAACCCCGCCGCCAACAATACCCACGAGTGCTGCAATGCCCATCATGTTGTGCAGTCTGTGGCTGACGAGGCGAGCTGTGGCAGCTGGGGTAATAAGTAGCGCCAGCATCAAGGTGATACCGACGGCTTGTAAACTGGCCACGATGGTCACGGCGATGAGCACCAACAGCAAAATCCGCAAAAATTCCACTGGTAATTTGAGGGTATGCGCCAAGCTGAGGTCAAAACTGACGATGAGAAACTGCTTGTAAAACGCGCCTATGGTCACTAACACGAGGGCACCAAGTGCCGCCATAATCGTCAAATCACCTTGGCTAATGCCGTTGATGCTGCCAAAAAGGATATGCGCCAAGTCGATGCTGTAACTGGCTTGGCTGCTGATGATGGCGATACCGAGGGCAAACATGGTGACAAACACCAGCCCCACGGCGGTGTCTTCTTTGAGGCGTTCGTGACGGGTCAAAAAGGCAATCAGTAGCGCCGAAAATATTCCTGCGCCAAGGCCACCTACGAACAAACTTGCCCCCAACGTGCCACCACTGGCGGCATATGACAGTGCCACGCCCGGCAAGATGGCATGGGCTAAGGCATCACCAAAAAATGACAACCCACGTACCACCACAAAACAACCGATGACTGCACTTAAGCCGCCGACCAAAATCAGGGCGAGCAAACCACGTCGAATGAAGGTGTAGGCTAAGGGTTCAGTAAAAAACGACAGTACTCCGTCCATCAATCACCTGCGCCATGTTCGTCGGCGATGAGGAGCGTTTCGCCACCTTCGCGAAAGACCCGCAGTGCGCCGCCATACGCTTGTTGCAACACACTTGGGCGCAGCACCTCAGACGCAGTGCCGTAACCAAGGAGGTGCTGTTTGAGGAGCATCACCCGGTCAAAGTCCCTTGCTGCTCGCGCTAGATCGTGCGTTGCTAGCAAAATAGTGATGCCGTGGGTGCTGAGTGCCTCGAGCGTCTCGACGAGTTCTTGTTCGGCGCTGCTATCGACTCCGTTAAAGGGTTCGTCCATTAACAAAATGCTGGTTTCTTGGGCGAGCGCCCTGGCGATAAACACCCGCCGTTTTTGGCCACCACTCAAGTTACCGATGGGGCGGTTGGCAAATGGCTCGAGCCGCAGTTGCGCCAATAAACTCTGCACCCGTTCGCGGTCACGTTTGGGGTGCCAAAAAAACCATTTGCTGTGTTTGGCTCTGCCCATCATCACCACGTCAAACACAGTTGCCGGAAACGACCAGTCGATGGCATTGTGTTGCGGCACATAGCCCACGAGCGCGTGGCTGCTGCGGCAGTCGTGACCGCGCACCGAAATCTTGCCGCTAGTAAAAGGAATTAACCCGGCAATGGCTTTGAACAGGGTGCTTTTTCCGGCACCATTGGGCCCCACAATAGCGACGCGTTCGCCGCGTTGTACCGAAAAATGTAGCCCGTCAATAGCGCGGCGATTACCCGGATAGCCTGCGCTCACATTATGCACGCTCAACGCCGGACAGGCTTGGTCACTGACCGAATGGTAACTAGGATGGGTTATGGCATTCTCGAGAAAATCAGACACAGTACCTCTATTGTTGGCGCTTGCCCCGCGCTAAGATGTTGTGTAGCTCGAGGCAAGCACCTCTTGAATTATCGGTGTGAATTATCGGTGAAGCTTGTTGACGAGCTGGTTTATTGACTGCCACCTAAGGCGCTAACGATAGTGCTCACGTTGTAGCGCATGTAGTCCAAATAGCTGCTCGCAGGACCAGTTTCGTCACTCAACGAACCACTGTAGAGCACGGCAATCTGCGCCCCGGTTTCGCTGGCAATTTGTTGGCTAATGGCATCACTGACAGTGGTTTCGGCAAAAATAGCAGGTACGCCTTCAGCACGCACCAAATCGATGACCCTCGCTACATCTGCCGCGCTGGGTTCAGCCAAAGTGCTACCGCCGGGGATGATGGTTTCTACCACCTCAAAGTCATACGCTGCCGCAAAATAGCCAAAGGCGTCGTGGTTGGTAACGAGCACGCGGTTTTCTGCTGGCACGCTGTCGATGAGAGGGTTGATGACGTCGTGAGCGAACGCGTCGAGGGTCTCGAGATATGCATTGGCATTAGCGCGATAGGTAGTCGCGTTGGCAGCATCAAGCTCAATGAGGGTATCACGAATAAACATCGTCCAAACCATGACGTTGTGCGGTTCTAACCACACGTGTGGGTCACACACGCCGTGATCGTGCCCGTCGTGCTCGTTGTCGTGCTCGGCGTCAGTATGGTCATCCTCATGGTCGTGGCTGTCGCACTCGA
>CAZKAZ010000037.1:13240-35115 GCA_964550765.1 uncultured bacterium
ATACAACTTCCCTAAATAATCACCATGCGCATGGTCGCCTTGTTCGTGCGTATCGCTGTGATCTTCTTCGTCATGGGCATCGTGATGATCGTCGTGATGATCGTCGTCATGTTCGTGTTCATCATCGTGACCGTGCAACGCAGCCATTTCTTGTTCGTACTGTTCACAACGTTGGGCTATCGCTGAATCATGTTCGTGCTCGTCGTGGTCTTCGTCATGGTCGTGCATATCGCTATGGTCATCGTGATGATCGTCGTCGTGATCGTCGTCGTGGTCGTCGTCGTGGTCGTCGTCATGATCATCGTGGTCGTCGGCAAAACCTAGCATTTCTACACATGCTGATGCCACAGCGATGTTCATGTCGTCACCTGCGTTTTCGATGGCCTCGAGCAACCCTTCTTCAAACCCTGCGCCGTTGATGAAGACAACATCGGCTCGAGCCAAACCCACCAAGTCACTCGGGCGGGGGGTAAAACTGTGCGGGTCAGCGCCTAGGGGCATGAGCGAACGCACCTCGGCGGCGTCTCCGGCGACGTTGGCAACGACATCAGCCAAAATGCTGTGGCTAGCGACAACTTGTAAACTCTGGGCGCTGCTCACGCTCAGCAGCAAGGTAAGTAATAGCGGTATCAACTTCATGGTAGCTCCTTTAATGAGAATCGTTTCTCAGTAGAAGGTTGTACCACACCCCCGTAAAACTAGCAAGCACAAAAAAAACCTCAACCGAAGTTGAGGCTCGAGGAGGTCGATGGTTTACGCGTCAGCGGTGTTAATACGTGTTTCAACGACCTCGTTGGCGTCGCGATGTTTCAGGCGTTTTTTGTAGTGGCGAATGGTCAAACTAATGCCTACACTGCCGACGATAGTAGGCGTCATCCATATCACGTTGGTCGGCAGAAAGGTCACGTTGGTGCTCAAAAACGCCGTCACTGTGGCAATGTAAGCAGCCAGCATAGCGGTGATGTGGTCAAAAAACCAGTCACCCTTGCGCACTTTCCCCCGTAAGCGGTTGATATCCGACGCCACCGAGAGCACAATAAGCACCCCAAAAAACAGCGCCAGTACGCTCTTGTAAATGATTGCCAAAACGAACATCGTCACCCCAGCGAGGGCAGTAGCCGTTGCTAGCAATCGATCCCAAAAGAGGTTGCCTTCGCCTTTGTAGAGCTTTTTGAGATAGAGCACCCGATAACCCGAAGCGGTGGCGTAAAAGCTGAACACGGCAATGGCGAGTAAGAAAATATTTAGGTCGTAAATAGCCAAAAACAGCGCCGTGACGATGACGACGACCATCGCCCAAAAGTAGCTGCGGCCAGCCTGACGGTGGCGGGTGCCGCCTTTGCGGGTCGCCATAGCGATGGGGCCAACGACGAGCGCCAGAAACCCAGCGGCGATGTGAATAGCGAGCACAATATTGGCAAATGTGGTCATAAAAACTCCTTGGTGATGGCGGGTTGGTGTAATT
Organism: uncultured bacterium; assembly: GCA_964550765.1. Taxonomy (GTDB): domain Bacteria; phylum Deinococcota; class Deinococci; order Deinococcales; family Trueperaceae; genus JBCCBI01. The sequence goes on from CAZKAZ010000037.1 coordinate 14,706, forward strand.
GAGACAGACCCCGCGTGTGAGGTTTGGGGTCTGTGTTGAGGTTGTGTCAGTGTACGCAGTTTGCTGTTTCATGCCATCATCCGTAGGGGTGAGTGGTGGGTGAGTCAGTCAGCCAAAAGGGGGCGGCTTTCAGGTAATCTAGTGCCTATGTTGGATTTGAAGACCATCCGCGACGAGCACGAGCGCATTCGCAGCGCCATCCGCCAAAAACAACTTCCTGAAGCTGCTAAAAAGCTCGACGAGCTACTGCTACTCGATGAAGAAAACCGTTTGCTTCGGGCAGAACTGGAAACCAAACAAGCCGAACGCAATGCTAGCAGCAAGCGCATCGGTGAGCTGAAACGCCAAGGTGAAAACGCTGACGAACTGATTCACAGCATGGGACAACTGAGTGGCGAGGTAAAACGCCTAGAAGAAAAAGCCCGCAGTTTGAGCGAACGCATTGACGCATTGGTGCTAGAAATACCTAACCCACCCCACGAAAGCGTGCCTTACGGCGAAAGTGAACACGACAATGTGGTGGTGCATGAACGGGGCGATAAACCCAGCTTTGCCTTTGAGGCCAAACCACACTGGGAATTAGCAGGTGCTCGAGATTGGATCGACTTAGAAGCAGGCGTCACCCTAACAGGCTCAGGGTTTCCGGTGTTTAAGGGGGCGGGGGCTAGGTTCTTGCGGGCATTGCACAACTATTTGCTCGATACATTAACTGATGAAGGTTACTTAGAAATTGCCCCACCGCTGATGGTGAACGAAGCTAGCGCCATCGGCACGGCCAACTTGCCTGACAAAGAAGGGCAGATGTACAGTGTCAGTGACGGGTTTTATTTGATTCCCACCTCAGAAACAGCCATCACCAACTTGCACCGAGGGGAAATTCTCGAGGAAGACAAACTCCCCTTGCGCTACACCGCCTACACGCCCTGCTTTCGCCGTGAAGCGGGCAGTTACGGTAAAGACGTGCGCGGCATCAACCGGGTGCATCAGTTTGACAAAGCGGAAATCGTCCAGTTTGTACATCCGAATGAGAGTTACGACGTGCTAGAAACCATGACCGCCATGGTCGAAAAAACCCTCGATGCCCTTGGTTTGCCGTACCGCCGCTTGCTTATGTGTTCTGGTGACATGGGTTTTGCCCAAGCCAAAAAATATGACATTGAAGTGTGGAGTGCTGGCCAAGAACGTTGGTTGGAAGTGAGCAGCATCAGCAACTTTGAAGCCTTCCAAGCCCGCCGCTTACAAACCCGTTTTCGCCCTGGTGGGGCAGGGGGGCAAGGCAAGCCCGAATTGGTGCATACCCTAAACGGCAGCCACTTTGGTGTGGTGCGGCTGTACGCGGCTCTTTTGGAAAACTTTCAGCAAGAAGACGGCACGGTGAAAGTGCCTGAGGTGTTGCGTAAGTATTTTGGGGACGTGCTCGAGTAACCCCCTACCCATTTACCCGAACACACACAACATAACCACTCAGCGGGAGGTCGCGTAGTGTTCTAGTACCTCCCGCATGGTTTTACTAGACGCAGCTATCACCGCTTCGTTGGCCGCACCATAACCAAGGTTCAAACCAGAAAACGGCAAGGGCGCGTGGGCGTAGCTGGCAAGCGGACGGGCTTCGACGCCTGCTGCAAGTAGTGCTTGAGAAATAACCGCATCGTCCCAACCAGCAGGTAGGCGCACGCTGAACTGTAAACCGGTGTCGCTAGGCAGATGCTCGAGCACGTCAATTTGCTGAATGTGCTCGAGCAACACCTGCCGCCGTTTCTTATACAAAGCCCGCATGCGCCGAATGTGCCGCGCAAAATGTCCCTCTTGAATAAACAGCGCCAAGGTCATCTGTGAAAGCACGGGTGGCGTGCGGTCAACCAGTGCTCGAGCCGCCGCAAATGCGTCAACTAAGGCAGGTGGCACAACCACGTATCCCAAACGTAACCCTGGAAACAGCACCTTGCTGAGCGTACCTGCATAAATCACCCGCTGATGACTGTCCAAACTTTGCAGTGCCGCTAAGGGCTTGCCTGCGTAGCGAAATTCGCTGTCGTAATCGTCTTCAAATAACCATAGGTTGTGGGTTTTGGCGTGCTCGAGCAAGGCCAAGCGCCGCCGTAAACTCATCGTCATGCCAAGCGGGTATTGGTGTGATGGCGTAACGTATGCCAATTTGCCGAGTTCGGGGGCGCGTTCAAAGGCTAAACCGTCCGCATCGACCGGAACGGGCACGACTTTAGCCCCAAGCGCTTTGACGACGGCGTGACCGCTGCTGTAACCGGGGTTTTCTAACCACACTGCTTCACCTGGGTTAACCAGCAAACGCACCGTGAGGTCGATGGCGTGTTGTGTCCCTGACACGATGAGCACATTATCTGCGGTGCAGCGTACTCCCCGTGATGCCCGCAAATAATCCGCCAAAGCACTACGCAATTCGGGCACACCCGCGCTGTGAATATAGCCCATCCGTTGTGGATCATCAGCAAGGTGCTCTGCAGCTTGTGTCGTTAAGCGCGTCCACAATTTCCAAGGAAAATGCGCGAGCGCGGGCAGTCCGGCTTGAAACGCCAGCGGTTTCACTTCCTCTTGCATGCGTGCTAATGAACTTTGCGCGAGTAGCGTGCCTCGAGCTGACAAAACAGGCGTTTCTAAGGGTATTTCTTTATCCACCGCTTGACCATCTGATAACACCGCGATGCCTTCAGCTACAAACGTGCCTTTGCCTTGGGCAGTTTCCAAATAGCCTTCAGCAAAAAGCTGCTCAAAGGCTTCTAAAACGGTGTTGCGGGAAACGTTCAGATGCTTGGCTAGATTGCGGGTAGCGGGCACGCGTTCACCGCTTTGTAATGTGCCCGCTAGAACGGCATCGCGCACGGCGTCGTAGAGCTGGCGGTAAAGGGGGGTGTCGGGGTCGGGTAGCTCGAGCGTTTGCCAAAACAAGGTCAAACTCGGATCAGCCATGGGTCATCTTGGGCTAAAAAATTGGCACTGTCAATACCCTATGAACTGGTTCTTTTGAAAGTGCCACAGGTGACGTATGCTGCTCATTATCGTGAACATCTTTTGCGATGAGATGTAATTTCTTGCAACTACATTCAGTCAAGGAGTGATTATGCCCAAAAACTACGCTACCTTAGAACCCACTAACATCCGCCGCCGCGACCGCGCTGTGAATGATGAAACGTGGATTCGTGACTTTCTCGAGACCGCCCCCGTCGGCGTGCTTGCCACGAACTATGAGGGGCAACCGTTTATCAACAGCAATATCTTCGCGTTTGATGCTGATGCTGAGGTGATTTATTTGCATACAGCTCGAGTAGGACGCACTCGAAGCAACGCAGAAGTAGACGATAACGCGGGTATGCCTGCTTGTTTTCACATTATGCAAATGGGGCGTTTATTGCCTGCTAAGCGGGCGCTCGAGTTCAGCGTTGAATACGCTGGCGTGATGGCGTTTGGCACGCTTTCGGTCATTGATGACATTGAGCACGCCAAGCTAGCGTTACAGGTAATTATGGATAAATATGCACCCCACTTGAAACCTGAACAGGACTATGAACCCGCTACCCTTGATGACCTCAAACGCACCTCGGTGTATCAGTTTGACATTAAATCTGTAAGCGGCAAGCGCAAAGTGGTGGCCGAAGATTTTCCAGGAGCATACTGGTTCAACGAACAAACGAGCTACGACCCAATGGGCATGATTCGCCAGACAATCACCGAAGTGCCATCAACCACGACGTGATGTTATGACGAACCAAAAAGCACAAACCTTCCGCCAATCTGTCATTGTTCAGCTAAACGTGCAGGTTGGTAAGCAACGTCACCTTACTCTGACCAGTCAAAGTCAGAAACCAACGGGGCATCTGCGTAACAAATTTGCCCGTAACCGCCACTTGGACTAGGATTGACATCAAAAAAACAAGAGTAGCTACTAATGGGAACGCCATTGGCGAAAACAACATCACCATCTGCTGGCACAACATTATTGCCTGTAGTAAAGACGATATCCTCACCACTAGCGGCTTCATAAACGCGGCGTACATTTTGTATAGTACGAAAGTTATAAAGATTAACATCTTCGGGAATAAAGTGACTTTCGACAAATGTACGGAGTTTGGGGTGCGCCAAAAACTCGCTTTCAGTTAACCCTTGCTCTGCAAGGTAATTTTTGAGCGTATTATCCTCTTCTACGACAATATCGCGGGTAGTTCCTGAACCAACGGGTATTTGTCGTATTAAAAAAAGGGTGAAAGGGTGGGATTCTTCATCTAATGAATCATACAGTCCTGAAGCCACGACTGCACGTGCTGATAAATCGCCTTTGTCTGCCATTTGACTAATCACTTCTTGGGCAGTGTGAAAGTAATACTCAATAGGAGTCCCCTCAGTACATGATGTCAAGCTAATGAGTAAAATTAATCCAACCATAAGATGTCTATACATGTATCATATTGTAGTCGTTAGTCATTTATTTGCTGGTTGTTTGGTTGTTAATAACCCAGTTGAATGTCGATTTGGTTGGGAAGGGGTTCACCTCGTGCGGCGCGGTTGAGCATGTCAGCCAGAAAGATGATGCGGCTGTCGTCATCACGTCCCATCCAGCCAGCACGGTGGGGGCTGAGGATGACTTGCTCGAGTTCATGAAACGGATACTGCGAGGGCATAGTTTTGGTTCTGCTGCCGCCATGTTCAGGGTAGTTGTACCAAACGTCAATCCCTGCTGCTGCCAATGTGCCATCCACTAAGGCGTCATAAAGGGCGCGTTCGTCTACGACGGGTCCCCGTCCGACATTAATCAGCATGGCGTTTTTTGGGAGCAGTGCCAGTTCTTTTTCGCCAATCATCCCCGTGGTTTCGGGTGTTTGCGGTAGGGCAATGAGTAACACATCGCTTTTGGGTAAGACCTCGAGCAAATCGCTGTTTGCCCGCACGTCTGCGTAAGGGTCAGCCGCGTCATCCGCTTGTACGCTGCGCCGCAAGCCAATCACATTCATGCCCAAAGCCTTACAGACGGGTGCCATATGCTTACCGATGCGGCCATAGCCAAGAATGACGGCGGTGCGTCCTTGCAAAAGCAGTTGTGGACGGTCACTGTAACGAATCGACCAGTTGCCCTTTCGCAAGTGAGTGTCACCTTTGACCAAAAACTTAGCGCAACCAAGCATCAACGCCAAAGCGGTTTCGGCAGTGGGGACGTAGTTATACGGCGCATTGTGAACGGTGATATTTGGATAACCACGTAGGACTTCTTGTGTCGCCGCAGGTGGGCCAGCAAAGGGGATGATAACGGATGTGAGGTTGGGGCTGGCTTCGATGCGTTCCGCGTTGGGGCGGGCGTCAATCAGGATGTGGTAATCGGGATTGGCGGGTTTTTCTGTGCCGTAGCTAAAGGTGATGTTGTCGGCTAAGCGGGCGGACAGTTCCTCGAGCGATCCTTGAACAGCTTCCACGTGATAATGAACGTTAATGTCTGACATGTTGGAATTGTATGTTGAAATCACGCGGCAGACGGTGTTGGTGGCTTGCGAACAAGGAAAAAGGTGGGCATGAGCACCCACCTAGTGACACCAAGTTACAACTAAGTTATAATGTCGTTAATGCTTAATATTTACATCTGGATATTTACGTTTAGCGTTGACGTTCAGTCGTCGTAGCTGTAACCGTACCGCCGACATGTTGTTTGGGAATTATCAGCGTCATTGTCAGAAAAAACGATGCCAACGCCACCTGGTCCACGCGGGTCTGCGCCGCCTTGCCATGTATCACCACGTAAACGAATCGTTTGGGCGATGCCGAGTTGGTCGGTGAGGTTGGTTTGGTGCTCGAGGGCACGAAGAGACGACGCCAGCACGCTAGTTTGCACGTCTGTAACCGCTCCGTGACTGTGCACCCTTGGCATGGTGAGCGCCAGTTGTGCGTCTGCGTCAAAATCAATCTGATTGACCAAAGCCTGCAAAGTAGCACTGACGATGCGAGGGCCTCCGGCAGCACCCGCAGCAATGATGTCTCCGTCGGGATGTACGGCAATAAGAGGGCTTTGACTGCTAGCAGGTTCGCGGTGAGGTGCTAACAAATTGTACGTCCCTTGATAGGTAATACCCTGAGTGGTGGCTTCGCCAACTTGCAAACTAAAATCGCCCACCGAATCGTTCATCACCACGCCAGACACGGGGTCAACGACGCCTGAACCAAAGTAACTGCGAATGGTCTGCGTTTGCGAGACGACGTTACCGTCAGCGTCTGCCACGCAAAAGTGACTGGTGTGAGAGGTGTCTTTCGCCCCAAAATTGACCTGTTGGGCTTGCTCGAGGCTAATATCTGCTTGCCACTTTTTGATGTTCTCATCACTAGCAAGGGCGGCGGCACTGGCGTCATCGTCGATTTCTGCCCGACCCCGATAGCTGGCTTTAACCACTTCGGCAATGAGGTGCAGGTGTTCGGTTGAACCTGCCGCATATTGTGTCAAATCAAAATGCCGCAATAGTTTTAATGCCACCTGCGTTTGCAGTGAGCCAATCGTGGGTAAGCCTGGGGCGAATACCGTCCAACCGCGATAGTCCGTCTCAAGCAGTTGCGTGTGTTGCGGTTGATAGTCGCGTAAGTCTTCAAAGCTAAGCACGCCACCGTGTTTTTGGGTGACACTAACAAGCTGCTGGGCGAGTTCGCCTGTGTAAATAGCGCGACTGTCTTTGCCAATCACGCCTAATGTCTCAGCAAGTTGCGGTTGTTGCACCCGCGTTCCTTCAGTGATAGGTGTGGCAAATTGTGTTTCTTGGGCGTATTGCGCCAGTTTTTCAGCTACAGATGCCCGCTGATAGGTACCTGCCAACATAAAATCTGCCCTGAAGCCTTGGGCGGCGAGTTGTTGCGGCAAACTGCACACATCCGCCCATGAGAGCTTGCCACGCCGTTTGTGCAGCGCCCACAAGCCTGCTACAAGACTAGGAATAGTACTGGCGAGGCCGCCTGATTGCACCAAAGCGTAGTTGGGTTTGCCGTTATCGGCTTGCTGACCTGCAAAAAAGAGGTCTCTAACGAGTTCTTTCGGGGCGGGGCCTCGAGCATTGATATGCCCTGCTGTACCGTCTGCTTGGTGGTAAGTGATATTCGCACCACCACCTACCCCCGAGTGATAAGGCTGCACCACGCCAATAGCTAGTGACACGCCCACAGCGGCATCAAAAGCATTGCCGCCTGCTTGCAAGATGTCCGTGCCGACGCGAGTAGCGAGGTGGTGGGGGGAGGTGACGATGCCGCGTTGTTGTGTCTGGTTCACGCCATCAGTGTACCTAGGTTTAGCATGTGCCGTTCGTCAAACGTTCACACTAAGCTGATGGGAAAGCTTAAAAACCGATGTTGCCAAGGTCTATTGAATCTTTTTGCAAAATTTGAGATTAGATACTTCATTGGCGGTTACCTTGTTGATGGTTAATCTGTGATGGTTAACCTTTTGATGGTTACGCGGTCATGCGTTACACCGAACCGAGGTTGACCAAAGACCTTGACGTGAAGGTCAATATCGTAAAACGTCAAAGCGGTAATCGGTTGCTTCGATTATGGTACGCCGATTATGGCGTCTGGATTATGGCAGGGGCTTCCACAACTTTTCCACAATTGCTCTCCATACTCAGGACAGATAGGGCAATGTGCCCGAAGGGAGCAGACAATGAATATCCGTAATATCCGCACTGTCAGTATGGTCGTTATCGTGACTGCCGCGAGCGTGGCTTTGGCGCAACCGCAACGCCAAGCACCCAGTGAACTGCAAGAACTACGGCAACAAGCCCAGCGGTTGATTGTCTTGCAAGCATTACCCGAAGCAGCGCAAGCCGAAGCCGAGGGCTTGCTCGAGCAAAGCCAAACCCTCAGAGACAGCGCCATGACCCTACGCACCGAACGCATGCAAGCGTTGGTGGCTGCCTTAGAAGCAGGCGAAGCCCCCATTGTCGCCCGTGAACTGGCCAACCAATCCGTCAGCGATGCCCGCTTAGCCTTACTGCGAGACGCAGCCGCTTTCCGCGCCGAAGTTGATGCGTTTTTAGACACCCATCCAGAAGCACAGGGTCTACTTGGTCATTTCCGTGGCGCGTGGCAAGGTTGGCAACGCGGCTGGGATGAAGACACGGGTTTCGGTATGGATACGCAATTTGGCAATCGCCAAAATATGGGTCAACGCGGCATGATGCAACCCGGAAATCGTCAGAACATGGGTCAACGCGGCATGATGCAACCCGGAAATCGTCAGAATATGGGACAACCCGGGGGACAGTTCGGCCAAGGTTACGGCAACCAATCTGGCCAAGCTGGCATGATGCAGCGCGGCAACCGTCAGAACATGGGACAACCCGGCATGATGCAACGCGGTCATCGTCACAATATGGGTCAATCTGGGGGACAACCCGGCCAAGGCTATGGCAATCAACCCGGCATGATGCAACGCGGTAATGATGGCAGCAACTACGGCCAAGGGCGTTACAACAACATAGGCGCACCGCAACAACTACAACAACAAGACGGCAGCGGCCCACCCGATAACGCACCGCAAGGGCAAAATGGTCAGCAAAATGGCAATCAAAGCGGTAACTGAACAGCACGAGTAATCACACAGCACTGAAAATCACACAGCACTGAAAATCAAACAGCAAACTGTGGGGGATGGTGGTACGCTACCGTCCCCCTTTTTGGCTCGAGCACCCCGTCTTGATTGGGTATCGTTTTGGTAAAGGAGACACGCATGGCGGTGATCTTGTTAGTTGAAGACGAAGTGGAACTGGCTGATATTGTCGAAGCCTACTTGCACAAAGACGGGCATCACGTGGAACGGGCACACGACGGTCAGCGGGCAGCAGATATGTTTTTACCCTTGCAGCCGGATTTGGTGTTACTTGACATCATGTTACCCAAGCGCGACGGCTTGAGTTTGTTATCACAATTTCGGCAGCAAGCGCCGCACGTTCCGGTGATTATGCTCACCGCCAAAGCTGAAGACGAAGATAAGTTGCGCGGTTTAGACCTAGGAGCAGATGACTACATCATCAAACCGTTTAACCCTCGTGAGGTGCTAGCCCGAGTGCGGGCGGTGTTGCGGCGTGCGCAACCCCATGATGACGTGCCCGATAGGGTGCTCATTCGCGTGGGTGACTTGCAACTTGATGAAAGCTCGCTCGAGGTACATTTTGCCCATATCCCCCTGACATTAACCGCGACTGAGTTTCGTTTGCTTGCTCACCTCGCCAAATATCCCGGTAAGGTGTTTAGCCGTTTGGATTTGTTAGAAGCCGCTTTGCCCGAACGGGATGCCCTCGAGCGCGTCATCGACAGTCACCTCAAAAACGTGCGCCGCAAACTGACCAACGTGGGCGCAGGGGAGATGATTGAAACCGTTTATGGGGTAGGCTACCGGCTGCGGGAGGTGTCCCGTGAACCACACTAAGGTGCTAGTGAGCCGCGCCAGTTTGACCTGGCATGTGGTTGTTGCCATGCTGTTCGTGAGCGTGTTGTCGCTGTTTTTGATGGTGATTTTGCCGTTGTATGTGTTTCCGAGCCGCTTAGAGACGTTGCCGCCTGATATTCGCCGCGATGTGGAGCGGATTTTGGCGAATCCAGAAGGGTTTGAGACGTTGCTCGAGCGCACTGACAACCCCCGCTTACCCCCACCACGTGAAGCGTTGCGCCAAGTGTTACCGCCGCGTATGCGCATGATGCCCGAAACGATGCCCGAAATGATGCCGGGTGGTGAACCTGCTAATGGCAGGCTATTGCTCGATGCCTTTCGGGGTCGTTTGCAGCAGCTCGAGGTCATTGCCAACGATGTCCGTGCCGAGCGGGTGCGCAGTTTGCTGTTATCTGCTTTGGCTGCTTGCAGCATTGCCGTGGTGGTAGCATTGTTTGTTGCTCGGCGTATCGCCCGCCCCATTCGGGTGGTGGCTACTGCCGCAGAAACCTTGAGCGGCGGTGATTTATCAGCCAGAGCCAACTTGCCCATCAGCAGCGACCGCGATACCAGTTTGCTGGCTAGCAACTTCAACCACATGGCCACCGTCTTAGAAAAGCAGGAACGCGAACGCACCGCCATGATTGCCAACATCGCCCACGAACTGCGCACGCCCTTAGCTGTCATGCAAGCCCGCTTAATTGCTTTGGCTGATGGGGTGATTGTGTTTGATGATGCCGAAATCACCCGTCTCACCCGTCACACCGAGCGTATCTCGAGGCTAGTAACAGACTTACGCACCTTGTCACTGTTTGATGCTGGCAGACTGGACTTGAACCGTCAGCAACTGGACGTGCGTGATGTCCTTGACAATGTGGTGGGGGATTTTTCGCAGCGGGTCGAGGTGAGCTTGTTACTTGATGTGCCTGATGTGCCCTTGTGGGTCGAAGGTGACGCGAATAGGCTCGAGCAACTCTTCAGCAACCTCATCGACAACGCCGTGCATCATGCTAGCGAAGGTGTACCTCCAGCTACCGTCTCTGTGAATGCCCAGCAGACGGATGCCATTACGGTAAGCGTGCAAGACAGCGGTTTGGGACTGTCCGAAGAAGCCTTACAGCACGCGTTTGATAGGTTTTACAGTCAGGCGGCTAGGGGCGGTGGTTTAGGGCTGGCTATTGTTGCCACGCTTGCCAACTTGCACGGCGGCACGGTGACCGCTAGTAACACCACCGAAGGAGGGGCGTGTTTTACGGTGCGTTTGCCGGGGTCAACCTCTCGCGTGCTATTGTGAGTAGCATAAAAAGTGAGGAGGCATACGTTGTTGCATTATCAGGCAGAAACAACCATCAACGCTCCTGCGGCGGTGGTGTGGGCAATTCTCACTGATGCAACGCATTACCCTGATTGGGATCCTTACTGCGAGCGTATTGAAGGTGACATTGCTCTTGGAAATCAACTGCGGGCATTTTCGACGCTCAGCCCGGGGCAAGCATTTCCGGTGACAGTGACAGTACTTGATGCGCAACGGATGGTGTGGCAGAGCAAGTTACCGTTGGGCTTATTTTCAGGCACACGCACGTTTACGGTCACTGACAAAAATGGACATTGTGACTTTCGGGTTGAAGAAACTTTTGCAGGGTTACTCTTGCCCTTAATTAAGCGCCGTATTCCCGACATGAACGAACCTTTTGTGGCGTTTGCGGCTGGTCTCAAAGCCCGTGCTGAAGCTAATTCCCTTCAAAATTAAGTGGGTTGGCAGGGGTTTGCTCGAGCAAAATGAGCACATCCCCATCGAGCACATATCGCTGTGTCACCCGCGTACTAGGACAACAAAGCGGGTCACCTTCGCCCAACGTAATCAGTTCCATCGTGATAATGCCTGCTTCAACATAAACATCGATGACTTGTGCAGCATCAAGCTCCCGACTGGCGACGTTTTGCGCCCCAGCATCAACATTGCGCATCATTGTGAGTGCCAAGGTGCGTTCACCGGCGCGGGTGCGCTCGAGAATCACCGCCGCATCCTGATCGCGGTCATAATCAAGGTCAGCTAGCGCATAACGCGAAAGAACGATACTCACTTCCGCCCGTGCATCACCAAAGTTGCGTTCATAACGGCCATTAACGAGCGTCAATAAACTGGCTGGCGCGTTTGGGTCGGGGTTGCGATACGTGCCTTCTTGCAGGGCGAGTACAAAATTGCTGTCTTCTGCTACCTGCCGAAAACGCCTCCCCGAAAGCCTGTAACGCTCAGTCACTTGCATACTGGGGCAACACAGCGGGTCATCGGCGTCGTGGCGTACCAAATTCAGTACAATGGTGCCGTCAACAGCGACAAACTCATCAATGCGCACCCGGTCGCCCAAAAAGAGGGTTGCTACTTGCTGCGGTACGCCGCGATTTTCCACAAATCCGTGCAACTCAAAAAACCTACCTGTGCCACCTGTTTCCGTCTCGGTGAGGGCGGCTGCATCCATCACGCCGTCGCTGTCGAGGTCGGTTGCTAGCACGTCGAGCAAGGTGACAGAGGTGTCTTCTCGAGCAAACCCCCCATCTTGCAACATCACTTGCCCGGCAGTGGTCGTGACTCGAGTATTGGCAATATCGAGCGTGTCAGATTGGGCATAACTGAACGTAACGAGCGCCAGTAGAACGCTTGTCAAAAGTAGCTTAGTAAGTTGCATGATGCCTCCTCGAGCAGCAAAGTACGTGCTTTTGCCCACAGTCTAGCAGGTAATTGAGAAAAGGCCTCACGTTGTATTTTGTGTGCTTCAAATTGAATCTAGTGCCTTGGTGTTCTCATATGTTAGTGTGCTGATAATGAATTTATTTTGAAAGATAAGGTGATATGCCGCAAATTTACGAATTGTTTGGTAAGCCTGTGGTCATTCATGATGATGCCCGCAGGGCAGCGCAATGCCCATTCACTACCCTAATCTGTGATGGTGGAGGAAATCGCCACCAGACAAAAATCACGCTGTCACGTGATCCCGAATTGGCACGTTATTTTGACAATCACCTTGAAAAGGTCATTCCAGGCGTGTGTTCAATTGGCTATGAATCAGAAGTATGGGTGGTATGTCCACGTAGATTATTTGGGTTTAAGACTGAAGAGACAGGGTTACCACTCGCTAATCATGCTCTGCAAGCGCACGAGCGTGAGGTTTTGTTCGCAGCAGGAATACCGCGTGGTGTTGATGTAGGTTTGTGGTCAGAGGTTTACCTTCGCTATGAAGACAACGATAGCGAAATTAACTATCACTTTGACTTTATCGCTGCACCACTTTTACGAGACATAACGCTAGAATCACTATGTGAACCTTATTCTATGTCACAAGATGCTAAGCGTACATTGTTTTCTGCTGCAAAACAGGGTGGTGTAGCAGCAGGTCGTTATCAACCAACATGCAGACTGCACGCAGCGCCTGATTTGTCACAGCTATGCATTTTGGAGGTAATGACTGCAAGCACGAGTGGCTCAAATACGATGGCTGGCACAAACATTGCTGCGGCATTTAAAGCAGCGCTTTTGGGGCAAGACCATCAAAGTCCCGGCATCAATAAACGTCAGGTGTGGGGACGAATGGCGACACAGCTTTTTGCCAAGACAGCGCTTGCTGAAGCGTGGCAAGGTAAAACTGTGTGGGTCGTGCAAGACATGTTACTTGACAACATAAAACGCACTACCCAACTCGACCCTGAAAATGTCAGCAAGGCGTCTACAGGTAACATCACCTTTGTCACACTGGCATACCGAGATGATAGTGACATACCTACGCTGGGCGTGAAAGCAGTGTATCAAGGTAGTGCAGGCATTGACTTTGCTGGTAGTGATACCTACGCTGATATCTTGTTGCCTAAGTCTTTGCCGAGTAAACAAACGCTGCTAACGGCTATGTTGCGTCGTAAGCCAGCAGCAATTGTGCGTCTGTAGCTGAGTTAGGTGTGTCGAGGCCACATGCCTCAAGCTGCTGACAGTGCTGGTAGCAACACTTGATTAATGATGGCTTGTCCGAGCTGTCTTGCCAAAGGGGGTGGTACTGCATTAGCAACGAGACGGTGTTGGTCAAGTGTTTTAACTGTACCGCTGCGTCCACGAATGGGACCAAACAGGATATGGTCATCACTAAACCCATGTAACCGTAAGCATTCTCTCGGCGTTAGATAACGATTTTCCTGTGGGTGGTAAAACGTTTCACCACCACGCAAGGTCAAACTTGGTTGTTGCCAAGCAAGGCGGCGAAATTTGGTGGTGTCTTTTTTAGGATTTAAATTGCCACGCTGATGCGCGGGTAGGTGGTACTGCCGTGCGAGATAATCACCTTCAGGCACACCATTAATGCGTTCTCGGTCGCGTTTTGGGGTGATGTCGACATGGTTAGGAACAGGTTCACACTCATTTACCTGACTAGGCGGTGGTAAGTCGGCAATGGCATCTTGAACCGTGATATGTGTCGCTGGTGCAGTGTTGGGGAAAAGTGTGTTTTGGTTCTCATCCAACGGTTGATAGCAAGGCTCAGGAAAATGAAAAGGTGTAGATACACCCCGCACAGCCACGACAAACAAACGGTCACGCAATTGTGGTACGCCATAATCAGCAGCACGCAACACTTTATAGGTCACTGTGTAACCGAGTTGTGTGATTTGCTCTACAAAACTTGCCAAAACGCTACCGCGCACACCATTTTCATCCTTGGCACTCAATAAGCCACGCACTTGTTCAACGAGTAGTACTTTGGGTAGCAAAGCATGAGCAAACCTAATCATGTCAAAAAGTAAAAGCCCTCGAGCATCAGCAATGCTTTGACGTTTACCAATGAGTGAAAATGCTTGACAGGGCGGACCACCCACCAACAAATCAAGGTGTTTAGGTGGCAAATTCAAATCGCGTTGTAGTGCCTCAGGTGTCAATTGGGTGATATCGTCATAGCAAAGTGTGTTGAGTTGTTGTCGCTCGAGCCAGTGTTGTAGGGTTTTTTGGGCGTGGGGGTCTTTTTCAACGCAAGCAAGAGGTGCAAAGCCTACCTCATGTAGTCCTATGTCAAATCCACCAATGCCACTAAATAAAGACACTGAGGTGTAGCGTTGTGAACTCATTTGGTGACTCCAACTTTCCGCATGATACTGCAGTGTAGCATAAAAACAAGCGCTCGCGTTAGGACTTTTTTCGTGGTCGTCCTGTACGGTGCCTTGGTTGACTAGCAAATGCTCTAAGGTCATCCATAGCAATGAGATGATCGCGTCCGACTTTGTGTGAGGTTAAGCGACCGCTTGAGATGAACTGTCTGACGCGTCCGGGCGATATACCTAGATATGCTGCTGCTTCTCGCGTTGTGACGTAGTTTTCCACTGAAAATACGATAACAACTTGTTTGTTACTTCGCCATGTGTTGGGCAATCGCTCGGTGCTCGAGTGGGTCATCGACCAGTATCGCGTCAAGACCGATAAACGCAGCGGCATCGTCAATGACCCCAACAACCCAGCGGACGAAGAGGCCATTTTGCGACTGCTCGAGCAGGTGATTTGGGTGAGCGTAGGGACGGTGAAATTGGTGCAGCAGGTGGGGGAGGTGGTGCTCGAGTAACCCTAGTTGGTGTGCCCCACGGGTTGGCTGACAATTTGCTCAATCACTGCCCCGCGACCCTCAGGTTTGCCGTCTTTTGAAGTGTCTGCTGTGGCGTCTTCTACGGTGATGGTGACGCGGTAGTTGAGTTGGTTGAGAAAATGAATGAGCCGCTCGACAGAATAGTGCCGCAAGCGTGCGCCGCGTATCAAGTTGGAAACGTCCGACTGATGAATGCCTAATACCTCGGCAGCGTGGGTTTGTGTCCAGTCTCGCTCGAGGATGAGCCGCCGAATGAGAATGGTCAAACTGCTTTTGAGGTGCAATTCGTCGGCGTTCTCGAGGCCTAAATCAGCAAATACATTGCCACTGCTGCGGGTGTGTTCAGGTTGACTCATTGGCTAGCTCCTTTGCCTGCTTGAGGCGCATGAAGACCGTTTCTAGCTCGCGTTTGGGGGTGCTGATGCCCTTGGTGGATTTTTTCTGAAAAACGTGTAGCACGTAAATAGCACTGCCAATGTTGAGTGCATAGACAGCGCGATATGCGCCCGAAGCCTCCCGCACGCGAATTTCGTAGACGCCTTGCAACTGAGACCCTTTGAGGCGCTTAAAGTCCACGGGGTCGTCGCCAGATTGTATGAGGTGCAGGTTGTAGCCGATTTTGTCGATAACGTCTGTGGGGAAGGTTTTAAGGTCTTCCAGAGACGAACCTACCCACACCAACGCCCTCTGCGCCATGTGCTAGTATAGCACGGATTATGGTCAGATGACTATAAAAAACAGCTTGCTTGCATGGCGAAGGTGGCACGAGAGGCGCTAGAATGCGCCATGCCTAAAGTCTCTTTTGAGCTAGGAATACGGCAAAAAAGTCTATGAAATTTCACCTCAGCGACAATCAAAAACGCGCCCTAGACGATTTTTGCAAACGGCATCTTTTGCAAACGGCATCACGTGGTGCGGTTGGCTTTTTTTGGTTCGGTGCTCACAGGTGCGTTTCATGAAGGTAGTGATGTGGATGTGTTGCTCGAGTAACCCCATGTCACAATTCTCTTGTAAGAATCCTGTAAGAGGCAACCTGCTAAGCTTGTGAATGTTGTGTGAGATGGCAATCTGTGCACAAAAACCACGTGCCGTCTACTGTCCAATACGGTGCAGCTTAATACGGTGCAGTGCAAAACGAAAAAGTGCAAAACGAAAAAGTGCAAAACGAAAAAGTGCTCTTGACCTGTGAGGAGAATACGATGTCTGATGTCTTGCCAAGGCCAACAAACAACACCCCTACAGCCAACACGCCTACAGCCAACACGCCTACAGCCAACACGCCTACAGAACGTGACAATAGCGCGTTGCTTGTGCGGCTGACGAACTTGGCGTTGCAAGCTGAGAACGTACCTGCGGCGGTAACCCCTATTTTGAACATGCTCATCGACGAAACCCACGCGGTAGGTTCAGCGTATTTTCAAGCCGATGGAAAGTTTTTCAAGGCTCGAGCTGCTTCTGGTGTCATGCCTGAAGGCCCGGCTATGGATACCATCTTGACCCACGGTTTGCCTGCCGAAACGCCCCTGATGGTCACATTGCGCGAGGGCACGCCAGCACTCTTTTTTAATGATACTCACGCACACTACGAGACGTTGGGATTTCCTGATTTAGCCGTGACCAGTTTGGCAGCAGCACCTGTTTATGACCGCAAGGGCGTCCTCTTGGGGGCGTTTTTGATGCACACCTTTGAACCTCACGCGTGGACATCTGTCGAACAAGGTCTCTTTCAGGCGGTTGCCAAAACGCTGGCTACCTTAGCGGCTCGTTTGGTGGCCGAAGAACAAGCTAAACAAGCCTATGAAGACGCCATTCATGCTTTGGGTTTGGCGTTAGAACACCGCGACGACGAAACCAAAGGCCACACCGATCGGGTCACAAACTTAGCCCTGCGGGTAGCTGACGAAATGGCTTTAGACGACGACACCAGAGACGCCATGCGGCGCGGGGCATACTTGCATGATATTGGTAAAATTGCCATTCCCGATGCCGTCTTGCGCAAACCTGGCAAACTCAATGATGAAGAATGGCAACAGATGCGCGCTCACACCACCATTGGTAGCAATTTTGTGGCACAGTTATCGTTTTTGCCGCAAGCAACGCGTGATGTCGTGTTGCATCATCACGAAAAGTACAACGGTCAAGGCTATCCCGAACAACTTGCTGGCGATGATATCCCCTTGCTCGCTCGCATTTTTGCTGTCGTTGATGTCTACGATGCCCTCACCAGCGAACGCCCCTACAAGCCTGCGTGGACACATGAAGACGCCCTCGCAGAGATTCAAAACTGTGCTGGCAGCCATTTTGACCCAGACGTAGTTGCAGCGTTTGTACGTATTTTTTAGGGTTGGCTTTGCTTAAGTCAGTGTTGTAATCATAGCCGTAAGGTGGTTGTAATCATGGCCGTAAGATGATGGCATGGTACGAGTAGCCGAACATGAACACACCTCGAGCTAGGTGTGTTTTTATTAACTTGTAATTCAATAATTAATTTAACGGCAATTTTTCATTTTTTTCGTTGACAGATGGGTCTGCTGTTTGGTCACTAGGCGTGCTAGCGCTGGCATTGTCAGCAAAAAAATCGAGGATGGCTCGAGCGGCACTTTCACCCACGCCGGGGATGCTAGCAAGTTGCTCGAGGCTGGCTTTTTGCAGTTCGCCTAAGCTCGAGAAATGGGCAAGTAAGGCGTCACGCCGTTTGGGGCCAATACCGGGGACATCATCGAGCAGGCTTTTGGTCATGGCGCTGCCGCGCTGTTTGCGGTTAAACCCCACTGCTGTGCGGTGTGCTTCGTCGCGGACGTTGATTAAAAGCCGTAATCCTGGGTGGGTATGCGGCACGATAATATCGTCTGCGCCTTCGCGAATAATCGTCTCAAAACGCTTGGCGAGTCCCAACATGGGCACTTCTACGCCCGCTTCGTCTAAGGCTCTGCGGGCAGCACTCAGTTGTCCTTTGCCGCCATCAATCAACAGCAAATCCGGCATGGGCATGTTGTCTGCGAGTGAGCCAGTAAAACGGCGATACACCGCTTGGTGCATCGAAAAAAAGTCATCTGGTTTGTCCAGACCGCGAATGCGCATTTTGCGATATTCCGACTTGCGCGGCCTGCCGCCTTCAAACACCACGATACTAGCCACCGTGTGCGTCCCCATCAGATTACTAATGTCAAAGCCTTCAATGCGGTACGGGGCATTGTGCAAGTTAGTGAGGCGTTGCAATTCGGTTACGCCGGGGGCTTCGCCGCGTTTTTCAAGCAGGGCAATTTCGGCGTCCAAACCGTTTTTGGCGTTGCGGGTTGCTAAGCCCATCAAGTCCAGTTTGTCGCCCCGTTTGGGAATGCGCACGGTGATGTTTTTGCCAGCGCGTTCGCCCAGCACATGCTGCCAAAAGCCGGCGTCGAGGTCGCTTTCAGGCACGAGAATAAGTGGTGGCACATGGGTGGCTTGACCGTAGTAAGTACCCATGAAACGCTCGAGCACCTCCCCGTCGCTTGCCCCCTCAACATTGGTCAGAAAACGCTTATCGCGCCCGACAACCCGCCCGCGGCGCATCTGAAATAGCTGGGTCATGGCGTAGTTGCCCGCTCTGGCAATGCCCAAAAAGTCCAAATCGGCTTCACTGGCTTGGGTGACGTCGCTGTCGTAGCCAGTTAAGCGCTTGAGTGACTCGAGCCTATCGCGGTAAATCTTAGCCAGTTCAAAGTCCATCCGCCCCGCTGCTGCTTTCATGTCGCGTTCTAGCATCTCAACGGTATCGCCTACCCGACCTTCCAAAAAAGCTTTTACCTGCTCAACGACGTTGGCGTAGTCGTTTTCACTCACTTCACCAATGCACGGTGCCAAACAGCGCCCCATATGAAACCGCAAACAGGGCTTTTTGCGCGTTTGCATGGGTAAACCGCTGTTTTGCCGCAGCGGAAAAATCGTGGCAATCAAGTCCTGCACCCGCCGCACTGCACCCGCATTCGGAAAAGGCCCAAAATAACTACCGCCATCTTGACGCACCCGCCGGGTAAACAGCAGCATCGGGTAAGGTTCATTGGTAAGTTTAAGAAAAGGATAGTTTTTGTCGTCTTTTAAGAGCACATTAAAGTGTGGTTTGTAGCGCTTAATGAGGTTGGATTCTAGAATCAGGGCTTCGGTTTCGTTTTTAGTGGTGATGAATTCTAGCCGCGTGGCTGTTTGGCGGATGAGTTTGGGTTTTTTCTCGGCGCTGCCGCTAAAGTAGCTGCGCACGCGACTGCGCAAATTAATGGCTTTGCCCACATAGATGACGGTATCTTTGGCATAAAACAGATAACAACCACTCTGGGTAGGCAAAATTGGCAGCGCGTCTTCGGTCATAGCCTCATGATAGCCAGTTACCAGGGCGTCTTTTGTGGTTTGCACATTTCTACACAAGCACCAGATGATGTTTTCTTAACACAACGTCAGAAAATTGGTTAAGATAGGTCTTCACACAGGTAGGTGTTCGGTAGGTGTTGGTAATCGGTAGGTGTTGGTAAAAGTCAGCTCATGGTGTCAACTCATGGTGCGTTTTTGTCCCCACAACCCATCGATGTAGCAAACGCGTTTGCGCTCGGCAGTGAGCCGACCCTGCTAGGTGAGATAGTTGCCAGAGCCAGAGACACAGACGCTGTCGCCATACGGATAGCTGTTACGGATAGTGGTCGGGTGTTTAAGGGCGTTGTATAAGGCAGTAAACGTGCTTGCAGACACGCCTCGAGCGACGCACCTCGTGTTATCACTAGCACTTAATCGGCTAACGACCTGTGTGAACCGCCTGATGAGGGCTGCTCGAGCAGCTTATACATGTATCTTATACATGTATCGAGGTGAATGTATCAAGTTGAAACCTCATCGCGTCATGCGTCAGTGCTAAACCAGTGCTACATACGTCGGTCTCAATGGGTCTAAATACGTCAGGGCCAAAAAATAATCTCGCATCACTTTGTTTCAAGGGAGATAGCATGCTAACCCAAACCCCGCAAACTTGGAGTCAACACTTTGCAAAGCGCACCCGAACCTTGCGCAGTTCGGTCATTCGAGACATCTTGCGCATGACCGAACAACCCGAGGTCATCTCCTTTGCGGGTGGTCTGCCTGACCCGGCGCTGTTTCCTAGTGATGCCCTTGCCGAGGCCGCGCACAAGGTGCTTACCACCATGGGACAGCGGGCGCTTCAGTACAGCATGACCTCTGGCTTGCCAGAACTTAGGGCGTGGATTGCTGACTGGATGAAGCAGCAAGGCAGTGACGTTCATCCCGACAATATTTTGATTACTAGCGGTTCGCAACAAGCCCTTGATTTGCTCGCCAAAGTGCTCATTGATCCGGGCAAAACCATCTTGGTCGAAAACCCCACTTATTTGGGAACGCTACA
>CAZKAZ010000037.1:35125-52415 GCA_964550765.1 uncultured bacterium
TTGGACGGTGTTCGAAGCCGCTTACACCACCGTGACAACAGACGCCCAAGGTGTCGACCCAGACGCAGTCGCAGCCCACTTGGGAGACGGTAGTGCGCTAGCCTACTTGCAACCTAACTACCAAAACCCTACGGGTGTCACCTTGCCCCTTGCGCGCCGTCAACAATTGGCTGAACTGGCTGCTACTCGGGGGTTGCGCATCATTGAAGATGACCCCTATGGCCATCTCATTTATGACGAAGCCCCACCTGCTACCATTCACAGCTTGAACCCAGAAGTCATTTACATCAACTCGTTCTCCAAGGTGCTAGCACCTGGGTTGCGCTTGGCATGGTTGGTGGCTCCTGACGAAGTGATGCACAAGTTGCAACTGGTCAAACAAGGTACAGACTTACACACGTCTACAGCCACGCAGTTGATGGTGCTCGAGCTGCTCAAAACGGGTTTACTCGACAGTCATATTCCCATGTTGCAAGCGTCATACCGCACGCGCCGCGATGTGATGCTAGCGGCTATGCAAGAACACTTCCCAACGGGTGCGCACTGGGAAATCCCCCAAGGGGGTATGTTCATTTGGGTGAGCTTACCTGAGCATATTGACGCCCTTAAGGTGCTCGAGCAAGCCATCACTCACAACGTGGCGTTTGTTCCCGGCGGCACGTTTTATCCCAACGGCGGCGGCGACCACACCTTGCGCTTGAATTTTACCAACGCCAGTGACGCCAAGATTCTCGAGGGTATTACCCGTTTGGGCGCTGTCCTCAAAGAATGGTTGTAAGCCTGTGGCATTAATTGCTTCTGCGTCTGCGGTGGTGGCTACCCCAACAGCTACTGACGCCGCCCATGTCACCCCATATCGCTTGGGATCGAACGAAAACCCCTTGGGTACATCTCCCAAAGCCCAAGCCGCCATCAGTAGCGCGGCGGCTGGTTTGTGGCAATATCCACCGCGCAGCGACGAAGCTTTCCGGCAGGTTGTTGCTGACTATCATGACCTCGACAAGGACAATGTTGCCATTGCCAACAGCGGTTGTGACGCCCTCTGGCTCATTGCCCAAGCTGCTTTGGACGCAGACAGCCAAGCCATTATTTGCCCGCCGACGTTTCCGGTGTATGCCCTCACTGCCCAAAAACGTGGTGCAGACATTATCAACGTGCCGTTGGATGCTGACACCTTTGCGCTGGACGTCGAGGGGATTTTAGCAGCGGTAACGCCCAAAACCAAAGCGGTGTATTTATGCAATCCCAACAACCCCACCGGAACGTATTTTGCTGAGGATGTGCTGACGCACTTGCTCGAGCACCTGCCAGCACACATCTGGGTCATCTACGACGAAGTGTATTACCACTTCGTGGACAAAGCCACCCGCGTAGACATCAACGCCAAACTGAACGCTTATCCTAATTTGGTCGTGGTGCACAGTTTTTCTAAAGCCTATGGTCTAGCGGGGTTACGCCTTGGTTATGCGCTGGCTCAGGTGGGCACAGCCGCACGTCTGCGGGCGCACAACTTGCCGTTTCATGTCAATACCTTGGCGCTCCTTGCAGGTGAAGCGGCACTGGCTGATAGCGAACATATTGCTGCTAGTGTGGCCAATAATAAGCGGGAGAAACCCAAGCTCGAGCAGTCGCTGCACGCCCTCGGCATACGCACCTGGGAAAGTCACGCTAATTTTGTGTTGTTTGCGTGTCCAGAGGGTTGGAACGCCCAGACCCTGTCAGAACGCATGCTAGAAGGCGGCATTATCGTGCGGCCAGCGTTTGATTTGCCGCAACACCTGCGGGTGACGGTGGGGTTGCCTGAGCTTAATCAGGCGTTGGTAGCAGCCCTTGGTGAGGCAGTCGCTTGAGATTGGTCGAATAAACGTCAGAAGATTGTCACAGACGCAGAAAGTATCGTTTCAAAGTCATGTAAATCCACATGAATCTTTGCGTAAAGCGCACTAGGCGACAGTGTGCCGCGTCTTGAGCGTCTAAAGTAACGGTTACCTATTCTCAAGGAGGCTGTTTATGATTGTTTGGCTTTTCACATTAACCGCACTTGCGACCGCATTAGGCATGACATACCGCACTTCGAGCCAACAACGACTACAGCGGCTTCCTGTGAAGGTTCGACACAATCGTTATCGTTAAGCAATAAATCTTAATAACTTTTTTCTGTAAGCACTGTCTTCTATCAACATCATAAAAAAAGAACGTCACCTGCTCTGGCTCGAGGTGACGTTTTCTCTTTGATGTTTTTTGCTTACTGATGTTGCTTGCTCAGAACAGCGCCCGCACCGCACTTTCTAGGTTACCACTGCCCGCAAGCGACGTACCGATGAGTACCGCATCCGCTATGTCTCGCACGGTATCGAGGTCGCTTTTTTGCTTGTAGCCGGACTCCGCGACGAGCAAGCCCGTAAAGCCGTCTGCTTTGGCACGCGCAATCAGTTTGGGGGCGTTGCTAAGGTCAACGTCTAACGTGCGCAAGTCGCGGTTGTTGACGCCGATGACGTTTGCCCCTGCTGCTAGCGCAATCGCCAACTCACGCTCACTGTGCACTTCGATTAAGGCCTCTAGCTCGAGCTGCTTGGCGAGCGTTAAATAGGCTGCTGTGTGCTCACCCAGTACGGCGACAATCAACAAAATAGCACTCGCGCCGGCGTGTTTGGCCTCAAAAAGCTGTAAGGGGTGCACCACAAAATCTTTGCGCAAGGTCGGAATGCTGAGCGCCCGACTGACGGCAGCAAGATGCGTTAAATCTCCGCCAAAGTGACGCGGTTCAGTAAGTACACTAATAGCAGCCGCGCCGCCTCGATAATAAGCAGACGCAGCATCGACTGGCTCGAGCTTGGCGATGTTTCCCTGTGAGGGGCTTTTTTGTTTGACCTCAGCGATGATGCTCAGTTCGTTCATGGTCGCAAGCGCGTTAAAAAAATCTGGCCGTAACAAGCCACTATCTAAGGTCAGTGAGGGGGGTTTGTCGGCATAATCAGCAGCGCGTTCGCGGGAAATATTGCCCAAGACGCCCGGTACGGTTTCCAAATCAAGCGCGGTGAGTGGTCTTGCGGGGTTAGTAGACATGAAAGTCCCTTACACCAGACGCATCCGCCCAACTGACGTCTGTCGCTGTTACGTCAGCGTGGGCAGGCCCGCGTTTGATTTGGTGTAGCAGTAGCGCCAAGTCATCCGGATGCCCCTCGGCGATGACTTCGACGCGTCCGTCAGCGAGGTTTTCGGCAGAACCCGTAATCGCTAAATCTTTGGCGTGACGGCGCACAAAGGCGCGATAACCGACGCCTTGTACCTCGCCGCTTATCAGTACGGTCATGCGTTTGCGGTAATCAGACACGCCCAATATGCTAGCACTTCATCCTGATGGGTGTGTTGCTGTGCGCTAGCTGGTACAAGAACGGACGGGTATGGCTTGCACAGCGCTTGCACAACAGATGTGATAGGCTTCCTAGTCATGGGATTATTTGACGCCCTCCTTGGCAATGCCTCTGAAGTTGATGTGAATGTGCTCGAGGACACCGTCACCTCGGTGTTGATTGACGGCGAAAGCGTCACGCATGCGTATCAGTTGTTGCGAGACATGATTGTCTTTACCAACAAACGCCTCATCTTGGTGGATAAACAGGGCTTTTCTGGCAAAAAACAAGAACTTTTGTCGATTCCTTACGGCAGCATCAGCAAATTTTCCAAAGAAAACGCCGGTCGTTTTGACCGTGATGCAGAAATCAAACTGTGGGTGCGTGGGGACAGTGTGCCGCTCGAGCTATCGTTCAAAGCCGGTACCGACCTCGATGGTATGTACCGCGTTCTCAGCGACTACATCTTGTAATTGTGAAGCGTGTCACCGGGATTGTTGTAACCGTGAATCCTGTAACTGCGAGGGCAGTTTGTCATTGTGATTCTCATTATTCGTGTTGATGTCGTCTGCGTTGATGTCTTGTTCGCGCCCACAAAAATGAAATTTTATCAATAAATCGGAGTCACATGCTTACTTTTTTGCAACGTCTGTCGCTGTGGTTAGGTCGTCTTTTGTTGGTTGTGTTGCTGCTGCTAGCGCTGGCACTGGTCATTGTGCCGCAGTTGCCGGTGGTGCGCAACCGGGTGCTTGGTATCGCCCAAGATGCCGCCCAAGAAGCGGGGGTATCGTTCGATTACGACAGCAGCGGTGGCCATTTGCTAACGGGTTTGCGCGTCAATGGTATCCGTGCCAATGCCCCTGGGGTTGATGCCGCTGTGGGCAGTGTGCGTGTCGGGTATAACCTGCTTGGTTTGCTGCGGCGCGAAGTGCCTTTGTCGGTGCAAGTTGATACTCTGCAGGGTGATATTGATGTAGAGGCCTTGCAAGCGTTTATTGACAGTCAACCGCCTCGAGATGACGCTGGCGGCGGGCTTCCCGTGACGCCTGTACTGCGCGACGTACAGATTGACGGGGTGTCACTGAACATCAACGACATCCCTTTTGACGTGCCTGATGTGGCCTTAGAAAGCCTCGATATTCAAGAAGACGACGCGGGCAACTTGCAAGTAGTTACCGCCCTCAGCAGTAGCGAAGGCAGGGCGGAACTAGCCGCCAATGTGCAGCTCGAGCCACTTATCATCAACGCTGATATTACCCGCCTCGATGCCCGTTTGGCGCGGCCTTTTTTTGACGGTATCGAAGCTGGCACACTCACAGGTGAGGTGCGTGTAGCAGGTGACGACGTGCAAGCTGATTTGCAACTGGTGCGTGGGCGGGTGAACGTGCCGGTGGGCGCGAATATGCTCGAGCTAACCAACATCGCTGGTCCGGTGAATTTTGCTGATAACCGCGCTGCGTTGACCCTCAGTGCAGACGCGTTGGGCGGTCAACTTGATGTTGTTGGCAGTGCTGACTTGACCCAAGAACAGTGGCAAGCCGAGGCCACGCTCGGGGCAGATTTGGCTCGAGTCAGTACCCTTTTGAATCTGGCTGACGCGTTAACGGGTGACGTGGACATACAAGCTACCGCTTCAGGTTGGGAAGATTTTCAAGCCACTGCCAACCTGCTAGCGTCTGGCAGTGCGTTTGCTGTGCCGCTCGAGCAACTGTCTGCCGATGCCACCTTCGATAGCATCACGGGGTTACTTGCCAGCGTGCGCGGGACGTTGGCAGGGGCGCAGTTACAAGCTGACGTTGCACCAGTAGCAGGCGGTCTGGGCGGGACAGCCGCCGTCATCTTGGAGGGTTTTAGTAACCCTGCAATCAGTAACCTCACAGGGCGCATCGACGCTAACTTTGAACAGACTGATGGCCTTCTTGCCCAAGTGAGTGGTGTACTTTCTGGGGCTGCCGCTGGGCGTGTGTTTGATGTCAGTCTTGCTGCTGATGCCAACCAAACAGATGCTTTGAACGTGAACGCCACCGTGCAAGCAAGTACCAATCAAGGCGAAACAGTAAATGGTGATGTGACCTTGACGGGGGAGGTGCTCGAGACCACCATCAACGTGGATGCCCTGCAAGTTCCCGGTTTACTCACGCCTATAAATGCCCAAATAAGCGCCGCAGGTGGTCTTGCCGATTTGCCGTTTAATGTGCAACTAGCAAACGTCAACCTGCCGAGTATCAACCAAGATTTTGGCGGCAATATCTCGGGACGTTGGCAAACTAGCGGGCAACCTGGTACTGTGCGTGACCTTGATGCGCAACTAGGTACACTTTCGCTGTCTGGCACAGTATCACCGTCGGATGGAGGAGAACTTAGTTACGCCCTTGCGCCCACTTCGTTGGCTGCGCCCCTAGCGGGAACGGTGGCAGTGTCAAACGGTCAACTGACCCTAACGAATAACGCCAATGGCACGCGCATCATCACCAACGCCAGCGTGCAAACCCAAAACATCAACACGGGTGCGGTGGCGCTGTCAGACATTTCTGCTAATTTGTCAGCGACGATTGCGGATGCTTTGAATGTCACTTTGCAAGACGAACGTGCGGGTATTGATGCTCGAGTGCAAGGCGAACAGGTGCGGCTCGAGCTAGCTGACTACCTCCTCACCTTGTCTGGTGAACCTTTGCGGGCGTCCGGCACCGTCACCACTATGCTGGACGACCCCAGCGACGCCCTCATCACCGATTTACTGCTCACCAGCCGCCAACCTGACGATGCCACCTCCGCGCCCCAACTGCGGGCGCAAGTCAGAGGCAGCGCTAGTGACCTCAACCTTGACGTGTCAGCCGATGCTGGCGTGAGCCTCGCCGGGCAGACGTTAGCCCAAAGTGTCACCTTGGCAGGAACAGCAGACTTAGCACCCCTGACGGCGGATTTGCAAGGGTATTTGGGCGGCGTGCGCACTGACGTCAATGTGCAACAAACTGACGCGGGATTAGTGGTCAATAGCCGCTTTGATAATCTGGGCGAAACGTTCAACGTCACGGTCACTGTGCCGCCTGCAGGTGGGGTGAATCTGGCAACATCGGGTGAACTGTCAGTAGAAGCGTTGGCTCGAGTACTCGATTTGCCCCTCGCTGGACAAGTTTCAGGCGATTTAGCCTATGGTGCGAACGGCTATGACGGTATGTTAAACGTCACCTTGGACGCTGCTAATCAATCTGTCAATGTCTCGTTGCAAGGACAAGGGGAAGCCCTACAACTTTTTGCTCAAAGCGACCTAGCTGGCAACACCATCACGGTAGATGGACGGGTGACGGGCGTGCCAACATCACCCCAACTTGACGCCACCGCCCAACTGGCGGACTTTGGACAGGTGCGCGTGTCAGGTACGCCCAATGCCCTGCAACTGGCCGGTTCAGGAACAGTCCCGGGGGTGAGTGCTGTCAACCTCGAGCCACTGCCTTGGCAACTTTCTGGCAACTTGCAAGACGGTATTAACGTCTCTGCTGGCACGTCCACAGCACGCATCACCCCTGCTGCAAGTGGTTACAACGTGACGGCTAACGTACAAGAAACCTTACAACTGCAAAACCTGCGCGTCACCCCAAACATCACCACCAATCTCAACAGTCGTGACCTTGCAAGCGGCACGTTAAGCGGTAACATCACGGTTTCTAGCCCCAACCAAACCACGACACTACCCGTATCTGGTACGTTTGCAAGCCTGCAACTCGGTGGCAGCATCCCTGCGCCCCTTTTGGCCGAAGGTTTAGGGGTTGATGTGTCGGCACTAGGTAGGACGGAGGCGCTCGAGCTTAGCCTGTTCGCCAATGCGCTCGAGCCATCGTACCGCGCCCTTATCGACTGGGAAGACGTGCAAGTCGTGGCCGAAGGAGATGCTAGTAACCTCACCGCTAGGTTAGCCGCAGATGGCCTAGCAGGGCAGTTTGTTCGCACTGAGACAAGCAACAACGCGTTTATTGACGCGGATGCGGTGTCGTTGGCTGACCTGCTGCCGGGCTTGCCCGTAGAAGCGGTGTTAGATGGGCGGCTCGAGTACGACCTCAAGGTGCGCCGCTACCAAGGTGACTTGAACGTTGCCGTAACTTCTCCTGTTACTGCTGACGTGCAACTGTCTGGTGACGGTTCGCAGTTGCAGCTTGACGCTAACGCCGCCCAAGGTGAGGCCGTCTTTGACGTGGCTGGCGTGCTTTTGCCGCGTTTGCGCCTTGATATTCTGGCAACCGTCGGTGAAAGCCAAGACCTACTCACGGCTGCGCCTGTGCGCTTTGACGCCATGGTGCTCGGTAGTCTCAGCGCCCCGCAGCTTGATGGCACGCTCACCACGGCGGCTTTTTCTCGAGCTGACCCTGTGGCCATATCTGTACCTGCCCAACGGGTGACGGTGCGGGCAGGCGTGGATGATTCTGTAACGGGTGAGGGTGCACCCTATGGGGAGCTTGCTAATTTTACGGACAGTATTCGCCTCGAGAACGGTCAATGGTCGGGGTCGCTGGCTGTGCCGTTTGACCTTGCTGACTTGCCTCATGCGTTACGGCTAGGTTTGACGGGAGCGTTGGCGTCACCCAATATGGGATTGCTGCTCGAGGGTGATGTCATTTCTGGTGACGTTTCAACCGACACGCAAACCGCTGACGTCGCTATTACCGTTAATCCCAATGCGCTGGGGTTGATGCCTGAAACAGTGATGGTGAGGCCACTTACGCTTACTGCCAATGCCAATTTGGCTGACACGACCTACCGCGCCACCATCCAAACCGCCGGACAAGTTAGCGCCGGCGACACCCCGTTACCGTTCGCCGTTGATGTAACTGCGACGGGACAAGCCGCCACGTACAACGTGAACGGTACGGCCACGGTCGCAGGTGAACCCTTGTTGCTCACGGCGTCTGGCAATGCTGCCGATGTTCGGGTGGTGCTTGACCTTGACGAACTGGACTTGGCTGCTTTTTCAGCATTGACCGATATTGCTGGGGTGGCAGATGGGCAAATCATCGTCACAAACAGTGCCTCAAACAGTGCCACAAACAGTGCCACAAACGGTGCCACGAACGGCGAAACGGGCGTGCAACTAGATGTGGATGTGCTGGCTCGAGGGTCAGCGTCTGGTCAACCTTTTGACATCACTGCTTTGGCTAATCTCGCAGACGGCATCACCCTCTCTGGCGACGTTGCTGGCACGCAAGTGAACGTTCAAGGGCCCTTGGCTGCTGCTGGACAATTTGACGTGCGGGCGTCTGGTGAGGTGTTTGCTCTTGATGCTGATGTGAATGTTGCTGACACCATTACCCTTACCGGAACGGGTCAGGTGCAAGGGGATGTGCTCGAGCTATCAGCCTCCTTCACCCCTAGCAGCCAACGCGGACAGGTGCAAGCGTCACTCGCTGGTGCGGCTATTAACGGACAGCTCGAGCCAACCGCCGCAGGCTTACGCGCCGTTGTCGATGCCAACGCCCCCGCAGGCAGTGTGGTTGCGCCAGACGTAATGGCTCGCGCTACGGTATCGATTGCTGAAGGTGTGGTGCTCGACAGTTTGACGGTGAATTCAGCAGCGCTCGAGCTAATCGCTTCGGCGTCTGGGACGATTACGCCGCTTAACGTACAAGGTACTGTTACCAGCCAACAATTCCCTGACGGCGTGCAAACGCTTAACCTCACAGCGCGTACTGAAGCGGGGGAGACGCAGGTGCAGGTGAACGTGGCGGATACCGTCGTGACGGCGCGCATTGCTGATGCGATTACGGTGACGACAGCGGGCCTGCTCGAGCTAGCTGACTTTGGTGTTTTGCTCGAGAACGGTCTTGGTTACCAACGTGGTAGCGGTTTCACCGGACAAACCACCGTTACCGTCACGCCGAGTGATGACCTTCTTGCCACACTGGTCTTGGTGGGTGCAGGTGACTTGAATGTCACAGGTGAGGTGACCTTCGCAGGTGAAAACATCGTCAACCTCAACGTGATGACAGGAGCGCGTCCCTGGGAAGCAGGAGCAACACTCGCGGGTGACATTGCTGTGGATGTGCCCGTGGGTGCGTTTGCGCCTGTGGGCGTGTTTGGGACGCTCGCGCTAGCAGGTGAAGTGACGCGTCCGCAGGTTTCAGGTGATGTGCGTGTGTTAGCGCCAGCCGGAACGCTCGCTGTGGGTACGCTCGAGGCAAGTACCGATGGCGCAACGCTGAACCTCTCTGGTGAAGGTCTTGATTTACGTGGCACAGCTACCACCAAAGGGTTCAACGCCCAACTTGACGCCCGTCGTTTTGACTTGTCACCGTTTGTCTCCCAACTGCAAAACCCCACGCTCAATGGTCAACTGCGTGCTGAACAAACTTGGGGTGATGCCCTTGTTGCTGACGCTGATTTGCATGTGGCTGCCGAGCGCAGTCGGGTGGGGGTAGTGCTCGTACCAACCGCTCGAGGGTTTGATGTCGTCGCCGATGTGGATGTGGATGCTCGGGACATCACCGTCAGCGACGTGCGCGGGAGGGTAGCGGGACAAGTGCAGATGTCACCTACGTCGCTCTCGGGCGAAGCCTTTACCAGTACCCCTATTGCTGGTGAGTTGACCTTGCGCGATGTGGCCCAAGCAGCAGCAGATTGGTCACTTTCGGGAACAGCTCGAGTCTCAGGCACAGCCAATAATCCTGTTGCCAGCGTTGACCTCAACGGGCAAGGCAGCGCCAGCGGGCAGCTTAACGCCAGTTTTGATAGTCGCGGGTTACGCGTTACCAGCAATCTGGCGGTGGCGGGTGCAGAAACGGATGTGCTTGTCGCCATCGCGCCTGATGGACAAGTGAATGATGCCCGTGGCAGGGTGCGTTTTGCCGAGTATGTGCTGGCACTTGAAGATACTTCAGCGACGACGTTGCGGCTATCAGGGCAAGAAGCGCTCGAGAACTGGCTTGCCCTCATTGACATTCCCGCGCAGACGGTGTCTCTGTCAGGCAATCTGGCGACGGTTGCTCCTGCTGAAGGTGATGTTGATGTGCGCGTTGCTGCCCAAGCAGATAGCTGGCTAACGGGCACACTCACGGGGCTGGCGTCAAATGGCGTCAGCGTGGGCGATATAACATTGACAGGTACAGGCGGCGTCGGTGGAGATGTCACGCTTGCGGGTGAAAACGTACAAGCCTCTGCTTCACTGGGAGATTTGACATGGAACGTGGAACGCTTGGCGCTGGCGTTACCTGCAGCACTCAATCTCGTCTTACAAGGGCAAGGGCAAGCAGCGGATGCTGAACTTTTTGGGACGCTGACGGGAGACGTGGCAGGCGACGCCTTGAATGTGCCGCTCGAGCTGCGTTATCAAGACGGAAACGCCCGTGTGGTGGTGCAAAGTGAAGATGTTCTCGGCGGTCAAGTGGACATCACCGCAGGCTTAACAGGGGACGCGCTCACGGGCAACATCACCCTCAATAACCTCACCGTGGCTGGGACGAACATCACCGCAAACGGCACGCTTGGCGGGACAACTGCAGCGCCGGTAGCTGACCTTAACCTTGACGTGCTGCAGGGTGAAAACGACATCAGTGCAGTGCTAACGTTTCGTGAGGGGGTGCTCGAGCTAGACAGCCGCATCGCTTCGGCGTTATTGGCTGAACCTTTGAGCGTATCTGGCCAAGCCTTGCCGACGGTAGACGTACGACTTTCGCAAGCGGAAGAAACCTTGCAACTTGGTTTTGCGCAGGGGCGTTTGCGCGGGCAGGGAACATTGTCGCTCGAGCTAGCAGGCGTGAACCTTGTTTTGGAGGGAACACCCTCTGCGAATAGCAGCTTGAGTGTATTGGTGGATGCTAGCGGTGTTGCCCCCGGGTTGGCGCTGCAAACGCGTCTACCTGACCAACTTGACCAACTCGACAGTCTCACGATTGTGGGTGTGCAAGAAACCTCTGGCTCGCTCAGGGTCAACATACCTGAGCGGGTGGTGTTGTTTGATGATGTGGCATGGCAAGACGAAAGTAATGCCATTCGTCTGAACGGTGAACTGCGCCAAGCTGAGGAAGGTTTTGCGGGCAGGCTCGAGGGGATGTATCAGTTGCTCGAGGTAGAGGCGGTCACTGAGGGTATCGAGGTCAATCCTGACGCTCTAGCTGATGCTGTGGCCGATGAGGTTGACGCCATTGCCCCCGCTCCTGGTGAGCAGGTGATTTTGCCGTGGCTCGCTGAAGCGGAGCAGGTGGGGTTTGTATTGCAACTGGCTGGACAAACCATCGACCTTAACCTCGCTAGTGACTTTGGTGACGTGTTGGCGCAAGTGTCCCTTTCACCCCTCACGGCAACGGTACAAGGCGATTTGCAACTAGCGGATGGCAGTGCCCAGATTGACCTGCGTTACGACGAAACAGGTCCCAACGGCAGCATCGTGTTGGCGAATGTGCCGTTGGTGGTGGCCTACCCAGAAGTTGACCCCGATGATCCAGAGGCTGATGTCGATGAAACTGTTGATGGTGACGGTGAACCGCTTACCAGTTTGGCGATTAGCAGTAACGTGCAAGTGTCTCCGGCGGGCGTGAATGCCGACGGGCAAATTGATGTGTTTGGTGGGTTGGTGGGCGTGCGTGGGCAAGCAGGATGGGCCAGGGTGCTACCTGCGGGTTTAGTAGCAAGCTACTTCCCCGAAAGTGGCAACGCCCTCCAAGGGGATATCTTGCTCGATGGTTTTGACCCCCAAGTCGTGCCCCTTGTGGCGGCGCGCCTACCGAACTTGAACGCCCCCATTAGTGGTGCGGTGAGCGTGCGCGATAACGTTTTGCTGGGGCAAATCGTCAGCCCGGACTTGGCAATTTTGGACAGTGACTTGCCGCTGTCGTTGGAGCTTTCTGGCACCCTCGCCGAAGCTAACGTGCAAGGGTCATTGGGGCGCAACCGCATCAACGTGAGCACGTCAGAAACGGGTGTGTCGGGGCGGGTGAATTTGTTGCAATTTCCCCTACACGCTTTGGCTGAGGCAGCAGCAGGGGACTTGGATTTAGACGCCCGCACAACAGCAGCCATTCGTTTTGAACTTCCCGCGAACGGTTCGGGTTTATTCGTTGACCTAGCCACGGAACGGCTGCGCTTGCAACAGGGGAATGCGGTTAGTACAGGTGATGTGTCGCTTACCTACCAAGATGGGGCACTAGTCATTAGCAGGGCGCGTTTTGACAGTGAAAATGGCACGGGTGGTTTTTGGCAAGCCCAAGGCAGTGTTGCCCCAGATTTGCTCGATGTCAGTTTGCTAGCGCAAGACGCCGACTTCACGCCTATTTTGCGGTTGGTGCCGGCACTGGCCGCCAGTGAGTTGCAGGTGCAGGGGTCGCTCGAGCTACGCACTAGCGGCGACCTCGCCGAACCTACCGTCAATCTGACCAGCCCCCTAGTGACCTTAGGCTTGGGCGACAGCACCTATCGCATCGAAGACACCGACGTCTCCCTCATTGCGGGCAGGTTAGACGCCAACAGCCGCGTGGTCGCAGGCTTTCCCTTAGATGGCACGTTGATCATTACTGGAGATGGCAACCTCGCCGACACCATCACCGTGCGCATTGCGGGTGACTTGGAAGTGCCACCTTTGGGTTTGGTGGAAGACATCAACTTGACCATTGTGCCTACCGAAGAAGGTGTCCCCCTAGACGGCAGCGTGCAGCTTGGTAATCCCCTCACCGTGGCAGGGACGCTCGTGCCTGTGTCACTGGCGGTTGAAGGCAATGACCTCGACTTGCGAGCGCCGACGTTTACCTTGGCGTCTAGCATCACCAACATCGACGTGGACATCAACCAAACCACCCGTAGTGAACTTGATCCCCCCCAAGACCCCGCTGGCGAAACGGTTTATGTTATTTCTGGGCAAGTGCTCACCGAACAAGCCCAACTGGCCACGTCTCCACCTGACCCTGATGCCCCCGTGACTGAACCTGACCCTGACGCCCCCACGAATCCGTTTTTGCAGCAGATTATTTTTGATGACCTGCGCATTTTTGCCCAGCGGATGACCTTTCAACAGAGTGTCATTTCTGCCGAAGCCAGTGCGGATTTGACCCTTTCGGGGACAGCGGGTACGCCCCTGCTTGATGGTCGCGCCGAAACCATTCGCGGCAACGTGCGCTTTTCGGGCAGAGACTTTACCTTAGAACAGGCCGCTGCCATCTTTGAACCGAGTCGTGGTGCATTACCCCGTTTGGACGTAGCCGCCCAGACCAGCTACCAAAAGCGCAGCGTGTTATCCGGCAACGCCGAAGACATCATCATCGAACCGCGTGGCAGCGAGTTTGCGGTGTTTTTGGCTATCGACGGCGAGTTGGGACTCAACGATGCGGGTTTGCCCAGTTTGCAGTTAGAACCCACCTTATCAAGCAACGCCACCGTCCTCATTGGCGGCAGCGAACGCCCCCTCAGCGACCAAGAAATCCTCACCTTACTGACGCTCAATAGGTTAGAACTCAGTAACAACGCCGAAGACATCGCGGGGTCAGTGGTAGACACCGCCGTAGACACTGCTGTGGACGCCTTTTTGTTGGCTGGTTTGCAAGAAGCCTTGAGTGAAGCCTTAAATGTGGACTTGTTTGAAATCCGCACCAGTTCACTCAGTTCCTTGGTTAGTGGCGAAGAAGACACCTTTGGGGTGTCGGTGCGTTTAGGTACTTACATCGCCGACAACCTCTTTGCCAGTTTTCGCGTTGGCAGTTTCGATGATGCCGACCAAGCCTTCGCCCTCAGCAATGAATTCAACCTCCGCTACGACTTCACACCCTTTTTCGTGGAGTTTAGTGGCGGCCTCAACTTCCCCAGCGACCCTGCCCGGCAACCTGTACCCAGTTTCGATGTGACGTTTAACTATGCTGTGAGCCGTGCTATCAGTGTGCAAACCGGTTTGGGGTATACCAGCACGGGGACAGCCAACGATGTGAGTTTGCGCTTTGGGGTGGATTATCGGTTTTAGTCCTTCAATCCTCGAGCACCTAATTACCAGTAAGCTAAACCCATGCATCACCAGCACACACAACCAGACAGTGGCGTGGAACATGCGCTCGAGCTCCTCTACAAAACCCGCCAAACCATGCTGGCAACCATAGGCGGCCTGAGCCAAGCCCAGCTCTACAACATCCCTGCTGGCTTTGGCAACAACGTCTTATGGAACTTTGGACACTTGGTAGTAAGCCAGCAGTTTCTGACCTACCAACTTGCGGGGCTAGATGTGAACGTGCCGGAAGACTGGCAAGGGTATTTCATTGAAGGTTCAAACCCCAAAAACTGGCCTCAAAACATGCAAGATACCCTCGACTTTGCCGCCTTGTGTGAACAAAGTTTGTCGCTAGTGACGCAAACCCAACAGGACTGGCAAGCGGGGCGTTTTGATGGGTTAACGCAAGCGCAATTTCCCTACACCACCAGTTTTGGCGGCGTATTGACGTCTGTGAGTGAAGCCATTCACTACAACAATTTTCACGAGGGCGTGCATTTTAGTACCCTGCGCACGATTAAGCGGCTCATCACCTAAACCAATACGTTCAGAGAAAGACAACCCAAAAACAGTGGATAATCGCTTCTAAGCGGATATGCAAGTGTTCGTTTTAGTGTAAAATTTTTAGTATGCTCTCTGAGCTCCCGCAATTCATTGAACAAGTTAAACCTCTTCTTCCTCTCCTCGAAGGTGTACTCAATGATGCTGGGTTATTGCTGACGGCTGTTGATGCTTCTGAGCGTTTGCAGCAATTGTGGAAGTTACGCGAGCGCTTTCGTGAAGAACTCCCTGAAGAAAAGTTACCTCACTATAATGTTTTGCAAGTCAGTGTTCGCCGTGCGTATTTGCAGGCTGTTTGTGATTTGCTGAGCACGCATACTTCTCAAACATACGCGCAGGATATAGCGGGTGTTGTCAATCGTCTTAAACAGGATATCGACAATCTCAACATAGACGATGACAAAAACGCGCTTTTGAAGGGTAAGTGGATGCTGAGTTATGACGGTATCCATCAGCTCTTGCCTTTTGCCCAAGGAAACACAGATACTTTCAAAGAAGACTTAGGCGAAGCAGTACGTACTGAGTTAAATGATCGTTTTGGCGCAGATGAGTTTAGGGAAACACTTATCAAGCTCGTTCACCGAGAGACTGATACACTCCTCTCAAACACACAAAAGCACTTTTACAAGGAATACCAAACGAGCAGTCACCTTCAAGCCGCGTTCACAGGTGCAATGTTTGTGCATCTCATCAGTCGAGAAGAACCCAAGCAAGCGAGATTGCCCGAGGATGTTAAGCAGCACTTAGATGTACTGTGGTCACAACTGCGAGAGCAAATCTCGACAGATAACCAAGCTTCTGCTGAGCTACTAAAACAGCATATTAACCATCATCTCGGGGCAGTTATCACGGTAGTTAATGAGCGTTTCGACGAATTAAGTCAACAAATAGATACGATTCCCGATGCTGTCGCTAACAGACTGTGGGATTATGAATCGCAGCGAGAACGCACGTCTTACGAACCCAAGCGCATAGTAGGGGAAGTGCTGACGCAGCCAGTGTTTGAAGGGCGGCAAAAAGAACTCGCTGATGTGCGTGAGAGCGTGGTGACGGACGAAAACCGCTTTACACAGGTGTGTAATCCGTCTGGTTGGGGGAAAACGGCGTTGATAACGCGATTCATTAATGAAGACAGCCACTTTGATTCAATCGTCTTTGTTTCCTTGCGAGAAAACAGACTTGCTACCTTTGACAAAATCGTTGATTATTTGCTCGAGACATTGCCGTCAAAAAAGCGAGACAAACTACAAAATCTAAAATCACCGAACATCATCGGGCAACAAGACGTAGGTACACCGAAAAAACAGGATGTGTCACAGCAAATCACGACAATGTTGCAGGACTGTATTGCTGAGCATAAAACGCTTATTGTGCTTGACAACTTGGAAAATGCACTTGAAGACCGCTGTTTCAGGAAGGAATATACACCGCTGAAAGCGTTTATAGCGGATGTGGTGCAGCTTGACCAACATGCGTGTCAGATTTTAGTGACAAGTCAGCAGACGCTCAACATTACGAGTTTAGGGCGTGGCTTGGGTGGTTTTGCAAAAAATAAGCGCATTGGTATTGACGAAAATTTAGACGAAGGAACGGAAGAAGGTTTATCGCTTGCTGATAGATGCAAGATTTTGCGAGGATACGGCAAGCATAGCGGTATTTTGCAAACTGAGCCTGAAGCGTTACTGCAAGCAGTAGCAGAAAAGCTCGGAGGCATTCCATTAGCCCTTGTCAACTTTGTCACTGCTTTATTGGATGATCCCACGTTGACATTAGAAGCGTGCTTGCAAAAACCTGATTTTTTAGAAGGATTGCGTGATGAGCCAGCGAAAGTTCTTTATGAGAATTTATCTGAAGATGCTCGGACTGTTTTCAAAGGTTTAGCAGTATTTGGCAAACGCGTGCCAGAAGAAGCCATTTGCTATTTATATCCAGAGCTTGATACAGAAACTATCCTCAAGCGTCTAGTTAATGATTTTGTGCAGCTTGACAAGACCCAGCCCTTACAAATCACCTACGCTTTACATTCGAGTAATCAGGAATATGCCTACAAGCAGCTTGCTGAAGACGAGCGCCAAGAATTACACAAGAAAGCAGCGGCTTTCTATCGTGATTTGCACTTGCTACTTGATGAGTTTGAGCAGCTTGTGGGAGCAGAGGCCTATGATGAAGCTTGCCGCGTACTAACCAGTATTGACGATGATTTGATGCGGTGGGGCAATGTGGCGCTTGTACGAGATTTGCACTTGCAACTGCGTAATCGTGTAGCTGACAAGGCACTACGAAGCATCCACCTCGGTAGCTTAGGGAATGCCTACAATAACCTAAGTGAGATACAGAGTGCTATCCATTACTACAAACAAGCGCTGAAAATTTCGTGTGAAATCCGTGACCGACAGAGTGAAGGTATTTACCTTAACAACTTGGGGGA